>CAZSGR010000007.1:1536-34456 GCA_964606185.1 uncultured Eubacteriales bacterium | reverse complement strand
TGGGGAAAAAGATGCGTGTTTTTGAATCCAAAAGCCGGAGCATTATTTTTCCAATACGTTGGATTTTTCTTTTTATTATTGTTAGCTCAGGGCTTCCTTGACCTTTTGACCTATCTCAGCCGGACTCTTGGCGACATAGACTCCGGCAGCTTCCAGGGCTTCCATTTTTTCCTTGGCTGTTCCCTTGCCTCCAGCGATGATTGCACCCGCATGACCCATCCTTCGTCCAGGAGGAGCGGTCTGGCCGGCGATAAAGCTCACCACGGGTTTTGTGAATTCGGCTTTGATGTATTCTGCCGCTTCTTCCTCGGCAGTGCCTCCGATCTCTCCGATAAGGATAACTCCGTCTGTTTCGTTGTCTTCTTTAAAAAGTTTCAGGAGATCAATAAATTTAAGACCGACAATAGGATCGCCGCCCATCCCGATGGCTGTCGATTGCCCGAAACCGAGCTTTGTCACCTGGTCAACGGCTTCATAGGTGAGAGTGCCTGACCGAGAGATGATGCCTATCGAACCGGGAGTGTGGATGTGGCCGGGCATGATTCCGATTTTGCATTTTCCAGGGGATATGATGCCTGGCGTGTTTGGCCCAATCATACAGCAGTCTTTATCCTTGAGGAATGATTTCACCTTGATCATGTCAAAAGTGGGGATTCCTTCGGTGATGCAGACGATGCATTTGATCCCAGCGGCTGCAGCTTCCATGACCGCATCAGCCGCAAAGAAAGCAGGAACAAAAATAGCAGAGGCATTCGCGCCTTCATTCTCCACGGCCTCGGCAACAGAATTGAAAACTGGAACCTCGAGATGGGTTGTTCCTCCCTTGCCCGGAGTGACACCGGCAACCACGGCCGTTCCGTATTCCTGCATCCTCTGGGTGTGGAATGTCCCTTCTCCACCTGTTATTCCCTGGACCACAACCCGCGTTTTTTCATCGATTATAATACTCATTTTCTGCTCCTTTCGTCACTTATTATTTGGCAAGGGGAACGACTTTCTCAGCCGCTTCCTTCATCGACTCAGCCGGGAAAAAGGAAAGTCCCGATTCTTTGAGGATCTTCTTTCCTTCTTCAACGTTTGTTCCCTCGAGTCGGACGACCATTGGAATGTTAAGACTCAATTCCTTGGCAGCTTTCACAATACCGCTCGACACTAAATCGCAGCGGACAATACCTCCAAAGATGTTGATCAGCGCGGCCTTGACGTCTTTATCCGAGACAAGAATCTTGAAAGCATTCTTGACAGCCTCTTCCGAAACACCGCCTCCGACATCGAGGAAGTTGGCTGGCATGCCTCCTGAGTGCATGATGATATCCATAGTTGCCATGGCTAATCCAGCCCCGTTGACCATGCAGCCGACATTCCCGTCCAGCTTGATATAATTCAGACCGAATTTGGAGGCTTTTACCTCCAAGGGTTCTTCCTCATCCAGGTCCCTCATTTCTTTGATGTCGGGATGCCGGGGGAGGGCATTATCATCAAAATTCATTTTGGCATCCAGGGCGAGGACATTGCCCTGTTTGGTCACAAGCAGTGGGTTTATTTCAGCCAGGGAGGCGTCTGTCGCTTCAAAGGCTCTGTAGAGACTCATGATGAACTTGACAGCCTGTTTAAAGGTCTCTCCTGCAAGTCCAAGCTTGAAAGCGAGATTCCTGGCTTGGAAGGCGAGAAATCCGGTGGCTGGGTTGATGTATTCTTTGAAGATCAACTCCGGAGTCTCGGCTGCGACTTTTTCAATCTCGACACCGCCCTCTGAAGAAGCCATGACAACCGGTGCTTCCTTGGCCCTGTCGATAACGATTCCGATATATAACTCTTTGTCGATATCCAGAGCTTCTTCAACAAGAATTCTTTTCACCAGTTTTCCCTCCGGTCCTGTTTGATGCGTGACCAGAGTCATCCCGATCATTTCCTTGGCGATTTTTTCGGCTTCTTCAGAGCTGCCTGCAAGCTTGATTCCACCTCCCTTGCCTCGTCCGCCCGCATGCACCTGGGCTTTAAGTACAACCTTGGGACCGATTTTATTTACGATTTCCCGAGCCTTGGAGGGCTCATCAGTCACCTCACCCTTAGGGATTTGAACCCCGTACTTGTTGAGGATTTGTTTGGCTTGATACTCATGAATTTTCATTGTCTTTATCCTTTAATGGAGTCGTTCAGCTGCCCGTTTGAATCCATTTTGTGATTAGACTGGAGATGTCTTCTTAAAGCTCCAGATTTCTGTCTGGAAGAAAGCGGAATCAAACTCTCACTTGAAGAGCGTTATTCGACTTTGATATTAATCTTTTCTGTACTTCTTCTTCCCTTCTTCATACAGGTCGCCGCCGTACATATCATTAATGATGATACAGGGGAAATCTTTGACTTTGACTCTTCTGATGGCTTCAGGGCCCAATTCTGGATAAGCAATGACTTCAGCTTCTTCGATACTTTTCGAAATAAGAGCCCCGGCTCCCCCCACAGCCGCGAGATAGACGGATTTGTGTTTCTTTAAGGATTCCTTGACTTCCTCATTCCTGGATCCTTTTCCAATCGTGCCTTTGAGACCGAGGGAATGAAGAGTGGGGGCAAAGGAATCCATCCTGTAGCTGGTGGTTGGCCCTGCGGAACCTATGGGATTTCCCGGACGAGCGGGAGTGGGTCCCACATAATAGATGATCTGGCCCTTGACATCTATGGGCAACTCCTTTCCTTCTTCCACGAGATCAATCAGTTTTTTGTGAGCGGAATCCCTCCCTGTATAAAGGTAACCCGTGATAAAGATTTTGTCTCCAGCCCGCAGTTTCTCTACAGTTTCATCTGAAACCGGAGTTTCGATTCTGTGTTCAGCCATTCTCTTTAGAGCTTAAGCAAGTCGATGACTGTACGGACAGCTGCCTCAGAATTCTTGATCATTTCTTTCTCTTCATCTGTGAGGTCAATCTCTATGATTTCTTCGACTCCATTGGCGCCTAACTTAATGGGGACTCCAAAATATATGCCATTGATACCGTATTCTCCTTCCAGATAGGCTGCGCAGGGGAGTATCTTCTTTTTGTCTTTAACGATGGATTCCACCATTTCTGCAACAGCTAGAGAGGGCGCATAGTAAGCGCTTCCTGTTTTCAGGTATTTTACGATCTCACCGCCACCCTTTCTGGTTCTGTCGATAATTGCATCAAGCCTGTCTTGAGGGATAAAGTGAGACACGGGAATTCCAGAGACTGTCGTGTACCGTGAAATAGGAACCATGGTGTCTCCGTGTCCACCAAGGACAAGTGCCTGAATACTCTCGACTGAAACGTTGATTTCCATAGCCAGGAAAGTTCTAAAGCGAGTGGTGTCGAGAATTCCGGCCATCCCAAAAACTCTGTTTTTCGGGAATCCACTGACCTTGAAAGCTGTATAGGCCATGGCATCAAGAGGGTTGCAGACGACAAGGAGTATAGCGTTGGGGGAGTGCTTGATGACTTCTTCGGTGACGGGCTTCACAATCTTGACGTTTGAGTCGACGAGCTCATCGCGACTCATTCCCGGCGTTCTGGGTTTTCCGGCAGTGAGCACAACGATGTCAGAGTCTGCAGTGTCTGCATAGGAGTTTGTGCCGATGATGGCGGAATCGTATTTCCCGACCGGTCCGCCTTCGCGAATATCCAGTCCTTTTCCGATGGGCATGTCTTCGATGATGTCAAGCAGGACGACGTCGCCTAGCTCTTTCTCAGCAATCTTGAATGCAGTGACCTCTCCAACGTGACCGGCTCCAATGACTGTAATTTTTTTCCTCATTATTAAACCTCCTGTTATATTTGAATATAAAGAGAATAAAAATTATTTCATTCGTGCATTTCTTCTTTGCTTGGCTTGTACGCTGTTTAGCCTCTCTTGTTTTTCTGGTGCGTATAATTTTGAGTCGCTCTCCCGAGGACCCTACTTAATTGATACCTGAATATAATTCATATTATTTTTGCAGTCAAGAAGAAGTTCAATCGGAAACAAAAAAAAGAGACAGGCACTCTTTAAAAGTGCTTTATCTCTTTTTGTCATTCATATGCGTCAAGTGAGAGGGTGCCTCTTCTGACTGGTCAGAAGAATAAGGGGACAGGCACCTTTTCTCAAAAAGAACACTGTGTGGCTGTCCCATTTTTCTGATGTGGCGATAGGGAACAGGCTTCTTTGTGCAAGAAAAGTTGCCACTCCCCATTTTATATACGGATCAAATCTATTTGATGTAACTTTCCCACTTCTCCTTTAAGTCAGGATCCTGGAGAGTTTCCATGAGATAGTCAGCGAGTTCTGCACCTGTTGCGCCAGTATCCCGGCCTGTGAGGACCAGTTTTTTCTCGTATTGGCCGCAGATATCCAAAGCCATTTCCAGGTTTTTGGCTCTATCTGGATAGCCGATATGGTTAACCAGCATGGAAGCGGCTCGAATCATGCTGAACGGATCGGCATACTGGGCCCGACCTTCTTTAACCATACGGGGAGCAGAACCGTGAATGGCTTCGAACATGGCATACTGTTTACCGATATTAGCGCTTCCGGCAGTCCCGACTCCTCCCTGGAATTCAGCCGCTTCATCTGTCAGGATATCTCCGTAGAGATTGGGGAGGACCATCACTTTAAACTGAGTTCTGCGTTTGGGATCAACGAGCTTTGCGGTCATGATATCGATGTACCAGTCATCAGTCTCGATTTCAGGGTATTCTTTAGCAACCTTGTAGCCCATATCCAGGAATTTTCCATCCGATGTCTTGACGACATTGGCTTTGGTAACGATTGTCACCTTGTTGATGTTATTCTTTTTGGCATAATCAAACGCCAGTCTAATGATTCTCTCTGCACCCTGGGATGTGATGACTTTAAAGTCAAAGGCTAAGTCTTCATTGACGTTGATTCCCTTACTGCCCATAATGTAGGCGCCTTCGGTGTTCTCTCTAAAGAACATCCAGTCGATTCCGTCCTTTGGGACTTTTACAGGCCTGACATTGGCGAACAGATCCAGATAGCGCCGCATGGACACATTGCAGCTTTCTATGTTGGGCCAAGGGTCGCCTTTCCGGGGCGTGGTGGTTGGACCCTTAAGAGTGACGTGGCATTTTTTGATTTCTTCCAGGACATCATCAGGGATGGACTTGTTCTGCTCGGCCCGGTTTTCGATGGTCAATCCTTCGATGTTTCGCATTTCGACTTTTCCGCTTTTGACTTCTTCCTGGAGAATGAACTCTAAGACCCGGCGGGATTCTGCAGCAATGAAAGGGCCGATTCCATCTCCACCGATGATGCCGATGATAATCGGTTTTACCTGGGAATAATCGATCCAGTCCTGAGCTTTCTTCAATGCTTCTACGCGCTTGAGTTGTTCTTCGACGATCTGGCCAAAGTATTCTTTGGCTTTGTCGATAGCTGAATTACCCATAATTATTCCTCCCGTTCAAAGAATGAATTCTTAGAAATAATAGAATGAAACAGTTGAAACATCTTATAATTTTTCATCATGAAAATCAAATCAATCAATCAAAAAATTGTATTTATCTGTGCGTTCGTGAAAATTATTTTTGACAAATATCCTCAAACATTCTATACAGTATACTTCTGAATCACTGAACATAGAGGGAGAAATATTCATGCTGGAATCATATTTTAAACACGAAACTGAACGGAGAGAGCAGGGGATACCCCCATTGCCTTTGAGTCCCGAGATCATAACGGAAGTCTGTGGACTTCTGGAAAAGCCACCTGAAGGGAAAGAAGAGCTTCTTCTTCACCTCTTGGAAAACCGGGTGGCTCCCGGGGTGGATCCAGCTGCAAAGGTCAAGGCCGAATGGCTGGCAAGGATTGCAAAGGACGAAGTGACTTCTCCTATCGTTTCCAGGAATAAAGCTGTTTTCCTGCTGGGCACGATGTTGGGTGGATTCAACGTTGAAGTGTTGATCAAACTCTTGGAAGATAAGGACATGGCTGGTGATGCGGCAGAGGCATTGAAGCAGACTATTCTTGTTTACAGTGCTTTCGATGAAGTCGCTGAACTGGCTGAAAAAAATCCCCATGCGAAGGAAGTCCTAACATCCTGGGCAAACGGAGATTGGTTCCTTTCCAAACCTTCTTTACCGGAGAAGATATCCGTGAAGGTATTCAAAGTGGAAGGAGAGGTGAACACGGACGATTTGTCACCGGCGAAATATGCCTGGAGCCGGCCTGATATTCCTCTTCATGCCCTATCGATGGGAGAGACGAGATTTCCTGGTGGAATCGATACTATAAATAAATTCAGGGACGGGGCTCATGTGGTCTTTGTGGCAGATGTTGTCGGAACCGGCTCTTCAAGGAAATCTGCAACAAATTCTCTGCTCTGGCATATCGGAGAAGATATTCCCTATGTCCCGAATAAACGGAGAGGAGGAGTCATCCTGGGCGGTTTAATCGCGCCGATCTTCTTTAATACGGTGGAAGATTCGGGTGGGCTTCCGCTGATATGTAATGTGGCGAAGATAAATACAGGCGATAAGCTTACTGTCGACACGGAATCCGGGAGCATCGTGAACGAGAGCGGAGAGACAATCGCCTCATTCGAACTTCAGCCTGTGACTCTCAAGGATGAGTACCGGGCCGGAGGGCGCCTCTTCCTGATTATCGGGCGTTCATTAACGGAAAAAGCGCGGAAAGCACTCGGCATGCCCGAGGCGGATTTCTTCACAACGCTCGAGAATCCTTCCCCTAAGAAAGGCCAGGGTTATTCTCTTGCTCAGAAAATCGTGGGTAAAGCGTGTGATATAGAAGGAGCCCTCCCAGGTTCAGCCGTGGAGCCAAAAATGACGACTGTCGGCTCTCAGGATACGACAGGGCCGATGACAGCGGATGAGTTGAAAGAGCTGGCTTGTATGGAATTCCAGTCGGATCTATTCATGCAGTCCTTCTGTCACACTGCGGCTTATCCGAAGCTTGCGGATGTGAAGATGCATACATCCCTTTCCCGGTTCATCACAGAGCGGAAAGGAGTGGCGTTTAAACCCGGAGACGGTGTTATTCATTCCTGGCTCAACCGGCTTCTGGTCCCGGATACAATGGGGACAGCTGGAGATTCTCACACCCGTTTTCCGATCGGGCTCAGTTTCCCAGCGGGTTCTGGCCTCGTGGCCTTTGCCGGGACTCTTGGTTTCATGCCTCTGGATATGCCGGAATCCGTCTTAGTGAAATTTAAAGGAAAGCTCAATCCCGGGATCACTCTCAGGGATGTTGTGAATGCTATTCCTTACTTTGCTATTCAAAAGGGATTGCTGACAGTTAAGAAGGAAGGGAAAAAGAATATCTTCAACGGCCGGCTGCTGGAAATGGAAGGGCTGCCAGACCTGGAGGTGGAACAGGCATTCGAGTTAACGGATGCCACTGCTGAGCGTTCCGCAGCAGGGGGGACTATCGCTCTCAGCGAGGAGAGCGTATCCCGTTATCTCCACAGCAATATTGCCCTGATGGAAAAATTGATTGAAGACGGTTACCAGGACGCCGAGACCCTGAAAAGAAGGATTGCAGCTTGCCGAGACTGGCTGGAAAATCCAGTGCTGCTCAAAAGAGATGAAACGGCCGAGCATGCAGCCATCCTTGAGGTTGACCTTGCCGCTATCAAAGAGCCGATTCTCGCCTGTCCGAATGATCCGGATGATGTGAAACTCTTATCTGAGGTGGCTGGTGACACTATTGATGAAATCTTCATCGGCTCCTGCATGACAAACATAGGGCATTTCAGAGCCGCCGGAAAAATTTTTGAAGGAGAGGGCTATTTGGATACGCGAGTGTGGCTGACACCTCCCACAAAGATGGACAGGGCGCAATTGGTCAGAGAGGGTTACTATTCCATTTATTCCAGTGTGGGCGCGCGAACCGAGATTCCCGGCTGCTCCCTGTGCATGGGAAATCAGGCCAGGGTTCATCCCGAAGTGACTGTTATCTCGACTTCAACACGGAACTTTGACAACCGCATGGGAGATGGCGCTCGTGTTTATCTAGGGTCGGCCGAACTGGCGGCTGTGGCCGCCCTTTCAGGCAAGCTCCCCGCTCTTGAGGAGTACTTCTCAGTCATGAAGGATAAAGTCCTTCCTAACAAAGAGGACATCTACCGCTATCTCCAGTTTGATAAGATAGAGAATCTCTCTCTTGAGTACTGAACTTCTCATGTTTAAAAAACTCCGTTTTTGGGATTCAAAATAATTGTCTTATCGTATGATTGGTGAAACAAAAGAAAAGGATAAAAAGGGGAGAGAGCGGCTTCCGTTGAAAAGTATTCCTGCATGTGAATCCACTGTTCAAGGCCGAGAACTTTATAATTCTTGATTGACGACTCAAACCTGTACCGGAGGAAGACCAATGATTGACTTGAAAGGAAAAAAAACTTTGATCACAGGAGGCTCCCGGGGAATTGGCAGGGCCACTGCCCTCCTTTTTGCCAGAGCCGGAAGCGATGTCGCGATTAGTTATCTGAGCCGGGAGACAGATGCCGGAAGCGTGAGAGCGGAAATCAAAAGAATCGGTCGAGAGTGCCTTTTGTACAAAGCCAATATTTCAATGAAAAATGATGTGGATGATATGGTTGAAGGACTGATCCAGAAATGGGGAAAGATAGATATCTTAGTCAATAATGCGGGGATCTGGACCTATGGAGAGATGGGATGCATGACAGAGGAAGTCTGGACAGAAACGATGAAAATTAACCTGGATGGAGTATTCTACGCGTGTAATGCCGTCATTCCTTCCATGAAAAAGGAAAAAATGGGCTGGATCATCAATGTGTCTTCGACGGCTGCAATAAGGGGGGAAGCTTTCCACTCTCACTACGCGGCCAGCAAGGGAGCCGTAGTTTCTCTGACAAAATCCCTTGCTGCGGAATTAGCTGCATACAATATCCGTGTTAATTGTGTTGCCCCTGGATGGGTGGATACAGATATGTCCTCTGAAGTCTTCTGCGACCCCGATTTTCGAAGAAAGGTTCAAGAGTCTATCCCTTTAGAACGCATTCCTGCTCCGGAGGACATCGCCGGTCCGATATTATTTCTGGCTTCAAACTTGGCAAGGCATATTACAGGAGAAGTTCTCAACGTTAACGGCGGCTCTGTTCTGTGCGCATAAAATTGCTTGCGAAATTCTCCTTATTTTGATAATTTTTAATTGAGCAATCAGAAGGAGGCACTGATGGAGGAAGAGATTGGAAAAATTACGCATTATTTTTCCAAGATAAATGTCGGTGTGCTGGAGTTGACCAAAGGAGAACTCCATATCGGTGACACTATACACATCAAAGGACACACCTCAGATTTTTACCAGAAAGTCGAGTCCATGCAAATGGAGCACACTCCTGTAGATAAAGCTAAACCCGGTGAGCCGGTCGGGATAAGAGTCGAAAGCCCTGTCAGAGAGAATGACATCATTTTTAAAGTGACAGAAGATTGAGGCACTTGCGGGTGGTAATAAACTCCTTTCTTTCAGATTAATTCCTGAAACAGTGGAATGAATGAGAAATAACAGGGAGAAATCATCTTATAGAATCATGCCCTTTAGAGGTGACAATAAGAGGTGAAAAATCACCCCCTTATATCACCTTCTCCGGCGATTGACTGTATCCTGCACCTCTGGCAGGATAGAGTAACGTCTGGAGGGAATTCTATACAATAGAGGTATAGCCCAGCGTGAAAAAAAATAATTTCTCTCAGAATCCCTCGAAACAGGCTCTTTCTCACTGGAAGAAGGATAAGTTCGATAAAGCCATGAGAGACGCCGCTTGTGACCAGGGTGGATTTACCACCGTTTCCGGGAAAGAGATCAGGGAGCTGTATACCCCTCTCGATCTCGATGGATTTAACTATACCCACCAATTGGGTTTTCCCGGAGAATATCCATTTACTCGAGGCATTCATCCGACCATGTACCGCGGCCGCTTATGGACAATGCGTCAGTTTTCAGGTTTTGGGTCGGCCGAAGATACGAATAAGAGGTACAAATATCTTCTCTCTCATGGTCAAACAGGTTTAAGCGTCGCATTTCATCTCCCCACTCTGATGGGGATTGATTCTGACCACCCACTGGCTGAAGGAGAGATAGGGAAGTGCGGAGTCGCGATAGATTCTCTGGCCGATATGGAGATTCTTTTTGATGGAATCCCCCTGGATAAGATATCCACCTCGATGACGATCAATCCACCTGCCGCTGTACTGTGGGCCATGTATATCGCTGTTGCAGAAAAACAAGGCGTCTCTCCGAAAGTGATTTCAGGCACCATTCAAAACGACATCCTCAAAGAATACATCGCTCAAAAGACTTTCGTTTTCCCTCCTGGACCGTCGATGAAACTGATAGTGGATACGTTCGAATACGGGGCCAAGGAAGCTCCCAAGTGGAATACGATTTCCATTTCTGGGTATCACATCAGGGAAGCTGGCTCCACAGCCGCTCAGGAATTGGCCTTCACTCTCAGGGATGGGATCGAGTATGTAGAATGGGCGCAGAAAAGGGGGCTCGATGTCGATGAATTTGTTCCCCGCCTCTCCTTCTTTTTTAACGCACATAATGATTTCTTTGAGGAGATCGCAAAATTCCGGGCAGCGAGGAAGATATGGGCCGAGGTGATGAAGGAAAGGTTCAAAGCGAAAAACCCAAGGTCCTGGTGGCTGAGGTTTCATACCCAGACTTCCGGAGTTTCTTTGATGGCTCAGCAGCCTCAAAACAATGTCGTCAGAGTGGCCCTTCAAGCCCTGTCCGCAGTTTTGGGAGGAACCCAGTCCCTCCACACGAATTCCCTGGATGAGACTTATGCCTTGCCCTCAGAAGACGCGGTCACGATTGCCCTGAGGACTCAGCAGATCATTGCCCATGAAAGCGGAGCCATTAATTGCGCCGATCCCTTAGGCGGTTCCTATTTTGTTGAAACGTTAACCGCCCAGATGGAAAAAGAAGCCAAGGATTATATAGAAAAAATTGATGATATGGGAGGAATGGTGAAAGCCATAGAACTTGGTTTCCCTCAGAAAGAAATCGCTGATAGTGCCTACTGGTATCAAAAAGCCGTTGAGAAAAAGGAAAAAATCATCGTGGGAGTGAACGCCTTTGAGATGGAACATGAGCCCATTCCACTTTTAAAAATAGAAGAAGCTGTTGCCAAACAGCAGCTCGCTCGTTTGAAAAAAGTCAAAGAAACACGGAATAGTTCAGAGGTCAAAGCCAAGCTGCTCGACCTAGAAAAAGCGGCTGAAGATGATCAGAATCTGATGCCTTTTCTACTGGAAAGTGTCAGAGCGTATGCGACTCTAGGCGAGATCATGGAAGCTTTGAAAGAAGTCTATGGCGAATACAAGGAGCCCATAACCTATTAGAGCAGGAACGGAGGAAATTGTGGCAGAAAAGAAGATTAGAGTCTTAGTCGCTAAGCCAGGATTGGATGGTCATGATCGGGGGGCGAAGGTGATCTGCCGGTCTTTGAGGGATGCGGGATTTGAAGTGATTTACACAGGGTTGAGGCGGACGCCAGAGGAAATCGTTAGTTCTGCCATTCAGGAGGATGCGGATGTCATCGGCCTGAGTATTCTTTCCGGCGCGCATAATGTTCTTTTTCCGAAAATCATGGGTCTGCTTAGAGAGAAAGAAGCGGATGATATCACAGTGATCGCAGGAGGAATTATCCCTGATAAAGATATCCCATCATTAAAGAAAATCGGGATATCCGAGATCTTCTTACCGGGCTCTTCTACAGAGGACATAGTGAAATGGATAGAAGGAAACGTGAAGGGGTCTTCTTCCGTATAGATAAGATGAGTGGATTAAACCGCTTGACTTTGTTTTTTTAAATATGATATTAAAGGACAAGGCCGATGGCTAAAAAGCATTACTCGTTCATAATTGTCCCCCATCACAAAGGACAATCCAAAAAAATCTCTCTCACAGAGAAACGACTTAAGATTTCAGTGGGAGTGCTCTCGTTTATCGTGATTCTTTTCACAGTGTTTCTCGTGGATTATTTCACGATGAACGTGACACGCCAGAAATATAAAACACTCTTTGATGAGAATGCCCGTCAGAAAGAGACCATTGCACAGTATAAGCTCGCTGTGAACAGGTTGAGGAAGGATATCGACAAATTCGAAGAATATGCCAAGAAGATCAATGTCTGGGCCGGCCTCCAATCACCCGAGGTCCTGAGAGAGCTCGGAGTCGGCGGCGGAACACGAGATGAAGGCCAGCAATCGAGCCTTTCTAATGCCGCAGTCGATCCCGGCCTGAGAAGTGCCGAGAGCATATCGCAGAAAGCTCAAGGTATCGATAAGAATCTCGAAACTATGGCCAAGTTTTTCGAGGATAAGTCTTACAAAATGGCCACGAGTCCCTCTATCAACCCGACCGCAGGTTGGCAGACATCGAGTTTCGGTAAGAGAAAAGATCCTTTTACAGGAGAGGAGGAATTCCATTATGGCATCGATATTGCCGCCAGCCATGGAAGTCCCGTGTTTGCCACGGCTGATGGATATGTTCACAAAATCAAAGAAGAAAAAACCGGTGGGAAGGTGATTATTCTAAATCACGGAGGAGGCGTGACCACGGTTTACTGCCATTTGAGCAAATTCAACGTGAAAGTGGGCCAGAAGGTGAAAAGGAAAGATGTCATCGGGTTTGTCGGACAGACGGGAAAAGCCATCGGACCCCATGTTCATTATGAAGTGCGGAAGAACGGACGAGCTGTGAATCCTTACAACTATATACTGGAAGACCAATAGATCTCAGAAATAAATTAGGCAAATTTATCCCCGGGTTTAATTCTCTTCCCCAACGAGAACGCATAGGCATCCATACTGTTCCTGTTTTCAGGCTGGACTTTTTCGATCAAAAAAACACCCTGCTTACCGCAACAGACCTCGATCCCTTCTTTCCGAATCCCCACTATTTCCCCAGGTGAAGATGAAGGAGGGGCAGGGTTGTCCATCCTTTTTCCTTTATGGATTTTTATTCTCTTCTCTCCGAGGAAGGCAAACGTTGATGGCCAGGGAATGAGGGCCCTCAATTGTCTTTCAATATGGAGTGGATCTTTTGTCCAGTCGATCCGGCCGTTTTCCTTGCTGAGCTTAGGCGCGTAAGTCGCTTGGGAATGGTCCTGTTCCTGGGGTTTGATTTTTTCTATATCATCGATGGTCTTGACTAGAAGTTCGGTTCCAATCTGTGCCAGCCGGGCTTCCAGCTCTGCCGCATTCTCAGAAGGAAGTATATCGATTTCTTCCTGGGCAAGGATATCTCCCTCATCCATTTTCTCGTTGAGTTCGAAAAGGGTGATACCTGTTTTTTCCTCGCCGTTGAGGAGAGCCCACTGGACTGGAGACGCCCCTCTGTATTTGGGCAAGAGTGAGAAATGGACGTTTAAAGAGTTAAATTTCGGGAGATAGATAATCGAGGAAGGAATGATCTGGCCGTAGGCGACCACGACGTTTAAGTCTGGCTGAATGTCTTTAATCCTTTCCAGGGCTGTGGTATCTTTTTTGATCCTGGAGGGCTGATAGACGGGAATGTTCAAGTTAAGAGCCATTTTTTTGACAGGACAGGGCAGGAGTTTTTTTCCTCGTCCTGTCGGTTTATCGGGTTGCGTGATGACCAGCTCTATGCTGTGGCCGGCATCTCGAATTTTTTGTAAAGAAGGAAGAGCTGGGGCAGGACTGCCAAAAAAGACAATTTTCATCAAATCTTTTCTGATTGGACCCGTTTTTTCAGCTTTTTTTTGATTATATTTCTCTTAAGAGGAGATAGATTTTCAAAAAACAGCTTTCCGTTCAAATGGTCAATTTCATGACAGAAAACTCTTGCCAGAGTGCCTTCCGCTTCGATAATTTTCTCTTTTCCTTTCAAATCAGTGCCCTTCACAACAACACGGTATGGCCTGGTCACTCTCTCCCTGACGTCTGGAACGGACAGACAGCCTTCTTCCAGGATGATTTCTCCTTCCTGGCTTACGAGCTCGGGGTTAATAAGAATGAGCAAATACTCGCTATTCTCACCCACTGACAGGTCGACGGTTATCATCCTTTTACTCACGTTGACCTGGGGAGCAGCCAATCCTATACCAGGAGCTGCGTGCATGGTTTGAACCATGTTTTGAGCCAGCTCCTCGATCTCTTTGTCGATGGTTTTTATTTCCTCAGCTCTTTTAGCGAGTGTGGGGTTTCCGAATTTAATAATTTCGAGTAAAGGCATTTTATTCCAAAGTTAGGATTCTATTCTAAAAAAATTTGATTTATTCTTCAACCTGCAAGATCGCTACGCTTCGCTTGCAATGACACTTTTGCCTTCAATATCATTACCAAAAGAGTTGCCTAATTAGTGAACATAAACAAACGTCCCCATTTTAGAGGCCTTTGAAATAGATGAAGCGGTTTTTCTCGAGATTCTGGAGAAAAAGAGCCAGCCGGTTATAGAGAGGTTCGACCTTTTCTCCGAATTCTTCCTTTAAGCCATGAGCAATTTCTTTCACTGTTTTCGTGCCGTCGCACCATTCCCAGACAAAACTCCCCACGTCATCAAGCTTTACCTTGTAAAAGGGGTATTTCAGACGAGGAAGTATATGTTTTTTGAAAAAGGGATGCTTGAATTTAGGCTTGAGAAGGACGATCAATCCGTCATCTTGTTTTTCCCAATCTAAATTTTTTACGGGAGTGAGTTCAAGGAGGTTGATTTGTGGTTTTTCTTCGCCTCGTTTTTTCACAATGGCAAGCTTTAGTGTGTTTTGAAGTTGTACTCTGCTTGTGTGTTCTCCTTAAGACTCTCCGTGTTCACCGGAGGCGATCATTTTCTTGTAAGGGAAATAGATCATGATGAATCCGAGGATGAAGAAAATCAAAAGACCCAACCATCCACTCCCCTCGATTTCCGGGAGCCTTATCTTTTCTTTTAAAGCCTCAATGCCAGAAGTCACGATTCCCATCAGCGCCTGACCGGCAATCAGTCCAGAGGCAATCAGAAGACCAATGTTTTCGACAATCTCTTTCCCTTTTCCTGTGGGTTTTTTCTTAGCGACGGCTCTATCCAGAAAGTATTTGATGACTCCTCCAAAAAAGATACAGGCTGTGGCCCGGAAAGGGAGGTACATTCCGACAGCGATGATCATCGGAGATGGAGACCCGATGAGGATGAGTCCGATTCCCATTAACATGCCTGCAATTACCAGGGGCCAGGCCATCTCTCCTCCGACTATTCCCTGAGCCATCATGGCCATTAAATTGGCCTGAGGTGCGGGAAGAGCATCACTTCCAATTCCTTTAGTGCTGTGAAAAAGCTGAAGGGCGAAAGTCAAAGTCAATGCGGCTGCCACGACACCGATCATTCCGCCTATCTGCATGCGCCAGGGAGTGCCGCCGAGAATATGCCCGACTTTCCAGTCCTGGATCATGTCTCCGGCCACACCAGCCACGCAGCAAACAATCGCCGCCACACCTATGACAGCCGCGATTCCCGGGGCTCCCCTTTGTCCCATCAGAACCATCATCAAGGCTGCGATGAGCAGAGAGGTTAAAGTTAGACCGGAAATCGGGTTGGAAGAGGAGCCTATAATACCCACAAGGTAGCCGGCTACGGCTGCAAAAAGAAGGCCCATGACGATCATGACTAGGGTCGCCACGAGAGATGATCCGATGTTTTTAGTGAACACGTTGTAGAGAAAGACCATCGGGATGATCAAGGCGATAATGGCGATGACGATAGAAGGGAAAGGCAGGTCTTTATCGGTTCGGATCGTTTCTGATGGGCCTCCGGCACTCACTTTTTTAACATCAGCGAATGAACGGCCGATTCCCGCGATGAGGTTTTTTCGCATTTTAAACAGCGTGTAGAAGGCACCGACGAGCATAGCTCCAACGGCAATGGGTTTGACCTGGGAGTTATAGGCGGAAACGGCCATATCTGTCCAGTTTCCATTAAAACCAGATACGATCTCTCCCAAATCTCCACTGATGAAAAGAAGAATAGGCATCAGGAAAAGCCATCCCAGCACGCCGCCGGAAAAAGTGAGGGCCGCTAATTTGGGCCCGATAATGTATCCGACTCCAGTCATAGCTGCATTCGCGGCAGGCGTTTCTATGAACATCCTCCCTTTGATCGAACCAGTTTTTGCGACTTCCGCATTATCACTGTCGAGATAGGTGATTCTGGATAGGCCAGGAATACTAAACACTTTTTGCACATAGGGCTTGATGAATTGAATTCCGCTGGAGTTGGTGAAGAATTCTACTAGGCCTCCTAATCCCATGGCATAGAACATATAAGCGGCTTGAGAACCGCCTTTCTGTCCGGTCTTGACCATCTCTGCGCAAGCCGTGCTCTCCGGAAAGGGGAGTTCGGCATCTTCAACGAGAGTGCGGCGGACAAGAATGATGAGCAGAACTCCGAGGATTCCTCCCACGAGCATGAGCAGGGAAGATTTGAATAGATCGAACTTTTCCCAAAGTGGCTGTCCATCTATTCTTACAAGAAGAAAAGCAGGAATAGTGAAGATAGCCCCAGCTGCCAGGGCTTCTCCGACCGCTCCGGTGGTTCTTGCCAGGTTTTCCTCAAGAATTGTCCCTTTAAGCGGACGAAGCACTGCCATGGCGATGACTGCGGCCGGGAATGTGGCCGCGACTGTCATTCCGACAAGAAGCCCTAAATAGGCGTTCGCAGCGCCCAGGACAATGGCCATTATTATTCCCAGGAATATTGCCTTAAAAGATATTTCTTTCATGGATTGATCTGGGGGCACATAAGGCTTGTAGGCACCGTTGCTCATTATGACCTCCTCATGTAATCATTTGACGTTTTTTGAATATATATTTTTTACAGAAGAAAAAGTCAAGGAAAATAAAATCAGTGAAAATAAAATCAGTGTTGTTGAGCAGGATTTTGAAGCAGGCTTTAGCGTAAGGATTTTTGGGGGCAGGCTTTCAAAGCCTGATGTCAAAAGCAATCTCAACGTCCAAGCTTCCAGAGCTTGATCTCTAGCTTCGTTCATCTTTTTATTTGCGTCAATTGGGAAATTGTGCTAAATAGATGCTGTACAAGAGAGGCACTGAAATGAGTTTGATAAATTCCTTCAAAGACAGACTGCTTTGCGATTTAGCGATAGACCTGGGAACGGCGAATACGTTAGTTTATCTGAAAGGAAAAGGAATTGTCGTCCAAGAGCCGTCAATCGTAGTCGTCAACAAGCAATCGGGGAAGGTGGAAGCTGTCGGAACTCGGGCAAAGGAAATGTTGGGAAAGACACCGGCAGATGTCCTGACGATTAAACCCATGAGAGATGGCGTCATTGCAGATTTTGAGATGGCGGAAAAAATGCTTGATTATTTTATCAAACAATCCACAAACAGCCGCATGTTTCTGGTGAGACCAAGAATAGTCATAGGAATACCCACTGGAATCACTCAGGTTGAGAGGCGTGCCGTTAAGGATGTGGCTATGCGGGCCAAAGCTTCTGAGGTCTTTCTTGTGCAGCAGCCAGTTGCGGCTTCAGTCGGAGCCGACCTTCCCATTTCAGAGCCGACAGGAAATATGATAGTGGACATCGGTGGAGGAACGACCGACATCGCTGTCATCTCGATGAATGGAATCGTGTTTAATCATTCCATCAGGATAGCTGGAAACGAGATGGACGAAGCCATCATCCAATACCTTAAGAGAAAGTACAACCTGCTGATCGGAGAACGAAGTGCGGAGAAATTGAAAATACAGATAGGTTCAGCCTATCCTTTGGATGAGCCAGTGTCCATTGAGATAAAGGGAAGAGATTTAGGGGAGGGGATTCCGAAAACTCTTATTATAGATGACCAGGAAATCAGAGAAGCGCTTGAAGATGTCGTTTCTGCCATAATTGATGCCATCCGCGTTTCTCTTGAAAAGACACCCCCTGAGCTTTCTGCCGACATCATTGACCGAGGCATAATCCTCACAGGAGGAGGTGCTCTCCTCAAGAATTTGGATAAGCGCATTAGAGAGGAAACCAAGTTGCCCGTTTTTATCACAGAAGATCCTTTGACTACCGTTGTGCTTGGTGCCGGCAAGTTGATTGATGATTTAGACCTTTTAAAAAAGATTTCTGTAATTTAAACATTTTTTAGTTTTATGCCTCTTTTTCTGAAAGAAAGAAAAAACCTCACAATACTCATAGCTCTAATCCTTTTCCAGTTCTTCTTAATCTCCATGCAAGTTCCCCTTGGTGAAAAAGCAAGTGTTTTTGAAAAGACAGTTTTTTCAGTCTTCTCTCCCATTCGGCATGGGATTCTTTCTTTTTTCAAGGGCATCGGGAATATCTGGAAAAATTATTTTCATCTCAGGAATGTTCAGAATCAAAATGAAGAAATGAAAGAAGAGATTTTTTATCTCCGACAGGAAAACAATCTCCTCCGAAATGCCCTTCAGAGGTTCCGGAGCGAGAGGGAAATTGAGGAGAATCTCTTAGCTATGCATGAGAATATCTTACCGGCTCAAGTCATCGGGCTCGACCCGAGCAATTATTATGAATCCGTTATCATCAATAGAGGCACGTTAGATGGGATTAAGAAAAACATGATTGTTCTGGATAAAAATGGCAATTTAGTGGGACGAATCATTGATTCTATCTCACTCAAAGAAGCCCGGGTTCAGTTGATCACTGACAATGAAAGCGGAATCAGCGTGTTCACTCAAATGAAAAAAGTTCAGGGAATCCTTAAGGGGGATGGGAAAGGCCAATGCCTTGTGCAGTATGTTCTCGCCACTACCACACCGGAAGAAATATCTGAAGGAGAGGATGTCATCACATCAGGCTACGACCGGATTTACCCTTTAGGAATCAGAGTCGGTAGAATTCTCTTAATCGCATCGGATGCTTCACTCCATAAACATATTATTGTTGAGCCTTATTTTGATTTTCGCTTTTTGGACCAGATTGCTGTCATCATGAAGGATCCTAAGGAGTTATTCAAAGATTAATGAGCATGAGAGATTTTATACGAGTCGCTATCGGAATACTAGTTGCCTTTCTCTTTCATACAATTTTTAGCAGGATTTCTCCTTTTTTCCTTCTTTTCTTTAATATATTCAGTCTTGTTGTTTTCTATTTTGCCGTTGAAAAAGGGGAGATTTTTGGCTCCTGCCTGGGAGCGGCCTGCGGTCTTCTCCAGGATTATTTTTCTTTTGGGATCTACGGAGTTGCAGGCCTGGCGAAAACGATTTCTGGGTATCTGGCTGGATACATATCAAAAAAGATCGATGTCCAACCTCCGATACGCAACTTCTTTTTTCTTCTCATACTTCTCAGTTTTGAACTCGTTTTGTGGGTTCTGCTCTATTCTTTCATTATCCCAGAGACTCTGAATACAGGAGGTGGTTTGATATTGTTTCAGCCTTTAATCACCGCTTTCCTGGGTAGCATTTTGTTCTTTCTCTTAAGAAAAATAAAAAAGAATAAATATTGAGTCGAACGATGAAACAAGAGAAAATCTACGAAGATCTTTACCCGGTTCTGAAAAGAGCCAGATTAATTTTTATCGTTGTGGTGATATTCTTCATTTTTTTAATGCTGAATTTTTGGAAAGTGCAGATCCTCGAACATGAAGAATACTGGGAGAAGTCAGAGGCAAACAGGATGAGGGAGATCGCTCTTCCTTATCAACGGGGATTAGTATTTGATAGAGATGGGATTATCCTGGCTAATAATATAGCGTCTTTCAGGGTGTATCTTATCAGAGAAAATTGTGAGGATTATGATAAATCCTGTCGAAAAATTGCCCAGCTTCTCAATATCGAAGAACAAATCTTGAAGGAAAGAATCAAGAAATACGAATCCTTGCCGCTTTTCAGGCCCATTGTCGTGAAGGAGAACCTAACCTTTGAAGAAGTGGCGATGATTGAAGCCAGAAAATTGGAACTTCCTGAATTAATTCTCCAATCAGAGCCAAAAAGATTCTATCCCTTCGAGAGTATGGCTGCCCATGTCATCGGCTATTTGCAGGAGCTCTCACCTGAAGAAATGAAAAGGGATGTTTATGGAGCGAGACCTCTGGGTGATATGGTGGGGAAGACCGGAATAGAGAAGCAGTATGAAACAGCTTTAGTCGGGAATCCCGGTCAACTTGTGGAGGTTGTGGATAGTTTGGGAAGGGGCAGAGAAGAGATCGACAGACATGAACCCCTGAAGGGTCAGGATCTGACAACAACTTTAGATTACAACCTCCAGGAAGAGGCGGAAGAGCTGCTTGAGGAAAGAGAGGGAGCGATAGTTGTTATGGATGTGAAGAATGGCGAGATATTGGCTTTGGCCAGTTATCCCAATTTCGATCCGAACAAATTCATTAACCGTTTTACTTCTGAAGAGTGGCTTGATCTAGTGAACAGCCCTGAGTTTCCGTTGCTGAATCGAGCCATCGGAGGGCTGTATTCTCCTGGTTCTGTCTTTAAACTGGTGATAGCCTTAGGAGCTCTTGATTCGGGAACCATCACTGATGAAGATACTTTTATCTGCCGGGGTGAAACGACGATTTATAATCAATCTTTTTCATGCTGGCGTGAAGAAGGCCACGGAAAAATGGGTTTTTATGATGCAATACGGCATTCCTGCAATATATATTTTTATAATCTAGGGAAAGAAATGGGAATCGAAGAGATAGCCCGCTACGCACGAATTCTGGGATTGGGAGCAAAAACAGGGATTGATTTGCCTGGTGAGAAAGTCGGATTGGTCCCAGATCCACAGTGGAAGATAAAAGCCAGGAATGAGCCGTGGCAAAAGGGGGAAACGATTTCTGTCTCTATCGGCCAAAGCTTCATGCTTGTGACTCCTATCCAGATTGCGGCCCATACGGCTCTTATTGCCAATAGAGGAATTCGTGTGACTCCTCATCTGCTTAAGTCTCTATCCGCTGTCGAGAGAAAGAGTGGCAGAGAATACGATTACCCGAGCAGCCATACAGTGAATATCGACCCATCCATTTTCGAACAGGTTATTCAGGGAATGTGGGAAGCCGTGAATGATCAAGGCACCGGGTGGGCTGCGATGGTCTCTGGTTATGATGTCTGTGGGAAGACGGGTTCGACGCAGGTGATCAGTGAAGATAAATCCGAAGAGGCCGAGGAGAAGAAAAAAAAAGAGGAAGGAGAAGAAGAGGAAGAAGAAGTGAAAACACACTCTTGGTTTACTGGATTTGCACCCAGAGAAAACCCGGAGATTGTTGTCACTGTTCTCGTCGAATATGGCGGAATGGGAGGTGCCACTGCCGCTCCTCTCGCGAGGAGATTGTTTAATTTATACAGGAAGAAATATGATAGATAGAAGCCTTCTGAAGCACATCGACTGGATTCTCATCAGCTTATTGCTCTTGAACTCAATAATTGGCCTGGCATTCATTTACAGCAGCTCACACTATCTTCCAGGAAAATATTATTTAAGACAGATGATCTGGATAGTTGTCAGCTTGATCGCTCTTTTCCTTTTTCTCTCCGTGGATTATAAGGCCATGGTCTCTTTTGTTCCCTATTTATATGTTCTCGCTATTGTGACTCTTGTGGGAGTTTTGCTTTTCGGAAAATTTGTGGCCGGAGCCAAAAGTTGGTTCCGTCTCTCGTATTTTCAATTTCAGCCTTCTGAATTGACAAAGATAGTTCTCATTATTCTCATGGCTTCTCTCTTTTCCAAGTTCAGACAAGATTACGTTTCCTGGAAGAAGGGATTTTTGAGCGGCGCCGTCATCGCAGGCCCAGTTCTCTTAGTGGCATTGCAGCCAGATTTGGGTACGGCTTTGAGCTATGTGCCCATTTATTTAGCCGCACTCATTCTGGCCGGTATAAACAGGAAAATGTTTATTTATATAATGATTATTGCGTTAGTTATTGGTTTTTTTGGCTGGAATTTTGGACTGAAGGATTATCAGAAAAAAAGATTGACTACCCTTATCTCTCCAAGCAAGGATCCTCTTGGCTCAGGCTATCATATCCAGCAGTCGAAGATCGCCATCGGTTCCGGCGGATTTTTAGGAAAGGGATTTCAAAAAGGAACTCAAAGCCAGCTCAGATTTTTGCCTGCACGGCATACGGATTTCATCTTTTCAGTTGTCGGTGAAGAATTCGGATTCCTGGGGGTTGTCATTGCTTTGATGTGCTATTTTGCTTTCATTCACAGACTATATCAATCTGTGGGAATATCTCAAGACAGGGCAGGAGTTTATATTGTTTTTCTGGTTGCGGTGATGATTACTTTCCAGTTTTTCATCAATGTGATGATGGTCATCGGTCTTTTTCCCATCACGGGGACTCCCTTACCTCTGCTCAGCTACGGAGGATCTTCTCTTCTCACCAATTATTTGGGAGTTTCACTCATCCTAAACGTCAAAATGCGAAGATTTGTCTTTGTTTAATGTATGATATATGGGGACGTTCCCCAATTTCCAATTTCTTTTTATTGATTGAACAATCAGTTCAATAGAAATAAAATAATTGAGTCAAAGGAACGACTGAGCCCGTTAATTCAAGTATAGAACAGTATTGACTATGATGAAAAACCTGGAAGAGATTTTGAAAGTCGTGGAAAAGCCTGGGCGTTATTTAGGCGGTGAATGGAATGAAGTCAAAAAAGATCCCTCTCGTGTCGAAACCAAAATAGCCCTTGTTTTTCCTGATCTCTACGAGGTTGGGATGTCATATTTAGGCCAGAAGATCCTTTATTTTCTCTTGAATGATAATCCAAAGATTTTAGCGGAAAGGGTTTTTGCTCCTTGGATTGATTTTGAGCAAGAACTTCGGAGAGAAAAAATTCCTCTGTATTCACTTGAAAATAAGATTCCTCTTGCCCAATTTGATATCCTGGGTTTTTCTCTTCTTTACGAACTCAACTATTCCAACATCCTGACCATCCTGGATTTGGGCCGTATCCCTCTTTTTTCATCTGAGAGAGGCGTGGACTATCCCCTGGTCATCGCGGGTGGTCCGGCTGCGTTCAATCCTGAACCTGTTGCAGAGATCTTTGACCTATTTTTGATCGGGGATGGAGAAGAAGCGTTCTTGGAAATCATTGAAAAATACCTCTCGCACAAAAAAGGATTGAAAGAGAAAACCGCTCTCTTGAAAGAAATGACCCGGATTAAGGGAGTTTACGTCCCTTCCTTGTACACGTCCTATCTACCCAGAGGCTCCAACCTTCTTTCCGTGAAGCCCGAACCAGATGCTCCATCCAGCATACAGAAACGAGTTCTTTTTCCTTTTCACAAGGCGCCTTTTCCTGAAAAGATCGTGGTTCCTAATATAAAGGTCATTTTTGATAGAGTGTCTGTTGAGGTTGCAAGAGGCTGTTCTCAAAAATGCCGGTTCTGTCAAGCCTCGAGTGTTTACTTCCCGCCTAGAGTTAAAAGCCCTTCAGGCGTATTGGAAAACATCTTGCACAGCTTGAAGATGACAGGGTATGAAGACACTTCCTTGGCTTCTCTTTCCATCAGTGATTACCCCTATCTAGATAGAACGGTTGAAATGTTGATGAAGGAATTGGCCAAGAGTAAGATTTCTCTTTCCTTACCATCCTTGCGGCCCAAAGGCCTGTCTTCAGATGTCGTCAAGAGTATCATCAAAGTGAGAAAAACAGGGTTTACTCTGGTTCCAGAAGCAGGGACAGAAAGATTGCGTCGAGTCATCAACAAAAAACTGGAAGATGCCGATATCTGGGAAGCATCGCAGAATGCTTTTTCTCAGGGTTGGAGACTGCTCAAGTTGTATTTCATGTTGGGGCTTCCGACAGAAAATGATGAAGATTTAGAGGGAATCATCAAAATAGTCAGCGAACTGATCAGAATCGGACACAAGACCCTGAAATCTCCTCCTCGAATCAACCTCAGCATATCGTCCTTTATTCCTAAACCGCACACACCTTTTCAGTGGCTTAAAATGGAGGAGGAATCTATTCTCAGAGAGAAGTATAGATATCTCAAATCTCAGCTAAAGAGATATCCATCTGTCAAGTTTAATAAACATTCACTAAAAAATTCCATCCTGGAAGCTGTGTTTTCTCGCGGGGACAGGAAGTTAAACCAAGTCTTATACAAGGCCTGGAAAGGAGGAGCCCGTTTTGACAGTTGGAATGACCTTTTCCAGTATCAAACCTGGGAAGAAGGATTTAAACAGGCAGATGTCGATTATCTCTTGTATCTGTCTTCAATCGAAAGAGATGTTCGACTCCCATGGGACCACATAGATTCTGGCATGAAAAAGTCCTATTTGAGTGAAGAAATGGACAAGGCCATAAGAGAAGAATATACATTGTCCTGTTTGGATGATAGCTGCGGGACGTGCCAAGGATGCTCTTTCCCTCAATTTTTAGAAAGAGAATTTCCAGAAGAGATAAAAATAACTCCTTCTCCGGAGAAGCCTTTTGGAGAAGAGACTGAAAAGGTGTTTCGCTATCGAGTTTTTTATTCCAAGCTTCAATCCGCACGATTTATGTCACACATAGATTTAAACAATGTTATTCAGAGAACTTTGAGACGGGCTGAAATTCAAGTTGTTTACTCCCAAGGTTTTCATCCTAAAATGCTGATTTCCTACCCGTCAGCTCTGCCTTTAGGGATGAGTGGAAAAGCAGAATGTTTTGAATTAAAATCTCGTTTTCTTTTTGGAGAGGACGAATTTATTTCTCGAATGAACATGTGCCTGCCCTCGGGCGTTCACATCCTGAGTCTCGAAAAGAAGGAAGACGCCCAATCCACTTTAAATGAAGAAATAGAGGGGTTTATTTACTCAGTCGACCTGAAAAGTAGAGAAATTATGCATGCAGTCGGATGGAAGAGTGAGAAGAATATGTCTTCTTCGGAATATTACAGGGCGATTGAGGAGCGGATCAAAGGATTTTTGGATAAAACTCAAAACGAATTCATCCAGGAAACGATTGTCAACAGAAAAGAAGCGAAGCTTTACTTTCACTTGAACCATTCTTCACAGAAAAACATCAGTGCACAGAAAATCATAAAAGATATTTTCAAGATAGAAAAACCCGCTCATCTCATGGCCCGAGAAGAAATTGTATTCAAGAAAAGCCAGAAAAATTGACATGAAATGAGGTTTCCAGTATAAAACACGATGAATAATAAAAATTACAGAATGTGATGGTTTGATAAAATAAGGAGGAGAGAGTGATTAGTTTTAGTTTAACAGAAGAGCAGCAGGCTCTAAAGGAGATGGCTCGAGAGTTTGCTGAAAAAGAAATGAAGCCCAATGCGGCAAAATATGATAAAGGCGATGAGTTTTCTGAAGATGTCATGAAAAAAGCTTTTGAAGTTGGGTTCCTGACTTGCACTGTTCCTCCGGAATACGGAGGCGGAGGGATGAACGACCTGGATACTGTTATCATCAGTGAAGAACTGGCGGGCGGTTGCGCGGGGATGTACACAACGATGATGGTCAATGCTTTGGCCTACACACCCATTATTATATACGGGACCGATGAGCAGAAAAAGAAATTCCTGACTCCCCATACAAAGAAGATGTCTTTTGCGTCTTTCTGTTTGACCGAAAGAGAGGCGGGCTCGGACGCCGGTTCCATGAAGACTCGCGCGGAAAAAGTAGGGAAGGAATACATCATCAACGGCTCAAAATGTTTCATCTCCAACGGAAAGATTGCCAGTTTTTATGTGGTGTTTGCTAATTCGAATCCTGAAAAGGGAATGCGGGGGCTCAGTTCTTTCATCGTTCCCCGGGAAACTCCAGGGCTGATCATCGGTAAGGAAGAAGATAAGATGGGACACAGGGCATCGAACACTGTAGAACTGACATTTGAAGACATGAAAATTCCAGAGGAAAATCTTTTAGGCAAGGAAGGGATAGGTTTCATCATAGCCATGAAAACATTGGATAAGACAAGGGCTCCTGTCGGAGCAGCAGGAGTAGGAGTGGCTAGAGCGGCTCTCGAATACGCAATCGAATACGCCAAGAAAAGAAGGCAGTTCGGGAAGCCTATCGCTCTTTTTCAAAACACATCTTTTAAGATCGCCCAGATGGCCATGGAAATAAACGCGGCTCGCCACCTTGTATGGCATGCGGCCTGGCTTATGGACGAAGGAAAGCCCTGCGGGAAAGAATCAGCTATGGCTAAGGCTTTTGGTTCTGATGTGGCCATGAAGGTCACGACGGAATGCGTCCAGATTCTGGGCGGTTATGGCTACATGAGGGATTATCCGATGGAAAAGTTGATGAGAGATGCAAAACTCCTCCAGATCTATGAAGGAACGAATGAGATTCAGCGCTTGGTCATTTCACGGGAGATTATCGGACCGATAACATAATACACAAGGCCCATCCTTTATCTCTTTCCCGGTTAAGAGTCCGGTTATGTGTGTTTCTCCGGACAAGGAAAAAATAGATAAGAGTAGTAGCGAGGAGAGAAAGGCGTTTTTTTATTAGGGAAGCTATTTAAGACAAGAGGAGGCTGTGTTTTCGGAGGTTTAGTTTCCGTCTCCTTCTTCTTCGAAGTATTCCAGGACGATTCCAATTTCTTCCACTCCTGCTCCTCTGGCTATGTCCATGAGCCCAACAACATTAGTGAAAGGAACTCGGGCATCAGCTCTGATCAGTATGGTTTTGTGCTGACGGGGACCGTAGATCCTCATCAATTCGCTGTCAAGAATGTCTCGTTCATAGAACGATTTGTTGATATCGATTTTGCCGTCATTATGCAAAGTCATAACGATCACGTCTATGCTTTGATCACTGCCTCCCAGAGTTTCGGGGAGCTTTGCATCCATTCCTCTTTGGACTGACGGACTGATAACCATGAAAATAATGAGTAGAACCAAGAGGACATCGCACAGTGGAACGACATTAGGTTCAGCTTTTGCTGCCATACTCTCCTCCTCGTTTACAAGATTACCTGAGAAATAATTTTACGACAGGTCTCTTTGATTTGTCAACGTGTTATTGATTTTTTTTAATCCGGCATATATATTTGAACACAGAAAGGAGGAACCATGAAAGAGTTAAAGATAGAGGTCGTGGGAGTGAAAGAGAGGTGTGGGGCTAAGCATAAAGTTGGAGACACCTTTTTCATCAGAGGAGAAGGGACGATTGAAATCCCGGAAAAAAAGAAAGTGTGCGTCTATGCTTTGAACAGCCTTTTTCCTTTCCTGACTTCTAAACAAAGAGAAGATGAACTGACTCATGATGACTGGGTGGCTGAGACTGAAACCCTCTGCTGTCCTGATCCGAAAGGAGTCGTTTTTAAAATCACGACTCTCTCCTAGGTTGGCGGGAAAAGAGGATGGCTCGGGCTTCATACACGATGATTGCTGCCAGAATAATCAGGATGATGCTGAGGCATCCCAGAAGAAAACTTTTTGATTTAAAAAAATTATATCCCTGATAAACGAGCGCTCCGAGCGTTGTTAACAACATGAAAATCGCGGGGTAGACCGTGTATTTTTTGGGTCTTTTGACACCGACAAGATAAGAGGAGACAACGATTAAAGCCAGGGCAGCCACGAGCTGATTCGAGGCACCAAAGATTGGCCATATCACATTATAGCCCTCTGTCCCTCCCAAAACAGCCGCAAACACGAGGATAAATAGAGATGCCACCCATCTATTTTGGAGGGGTGGAACTTTTTTTCCAAGGAGTTCAGCCGTGATGAAGCGGCCTATCCTTGTCCCGGTATCAAGAGTCGTCAGAACAAAGGCATTGAGCATAACCATACCGAAAAAAGTGCCGATAACCAGTGTAAGACCAGGGAGAGAGGAAATGAGCTTTCCGTATCCAGTCGCGAACGCCCGGATCGGGTCTCCGATCGTGGTCATGAGATACTGAAAACCGAATTGGCTTTCCATCCCTGAAGGATCCCAGATTAAAGCGCTCGCCGCGATGAATATCACGAGTCCGGCAAGGGCCGCTTCTGTAACCATTCCTCCGTATCCTATCAATTTTCCGCTGAGTTCATCCGGCAGCTGTTTGGCTGTTGTCCCTCCGGCAACGAGCGAATGGAAACCCGAGATGGCCCCACAGGCAATGATGACAAAAAGCATAGGCCACAAAGGGCCTCCTTTACTGTTGAATGAGACAAAGGCGGGCGCATTCAACGAAGGATGCGCAACGATGAGGCCGAGATAACCCAATCCGAGACCCAAAAAGAGAATCCAGGTGCTGATGTAATCTCGCGGCTGAAGCAGAAACCAAACAGGGAGGGAGGAAGCAAAAATGCTGTAGATAAGCAAGATGAAAAACCAGAATTTCTGGCTAGATATTCCGAGTATTTGAGCCGGTAGGATAATCGGCAGAAGATTTCCGATATAGATCAGGGAAAAAAGCACAATGAGCGAAAGAAAGGTTCCGACAACAATATTGATGTTTTTCCTGTAGATCATCCAGCCAAATACCATGGCGATGAAAATCAAACCGAATGTGGGGATAACGATCTCTGGCTGTGAGACAAGAGTCTGTGAAGCGACCACAGCAAAAACAGCGATGACCAGAGCCAGAGCCATCCAGATGAATACAGAGAATATGATTTTCGTCCGAAAACCTAAGGTGTTTTTAGAAACATCTGCCAGAGATGTGCCTTTGTTCTGGACGGATGTCATGAGAGCGGTGTAATCGTGAACAGCTCCGAGGAAAATACTGCCGATAGCCACCCAGAGGAGTGCACCCAGCCAGCCAAAGTATAGCACTCCCAGCAATGGCCCAAGGATAGGACCCGCTCCTGCGATTGATGAGAAATGATGACCGAAGAGAAGAGGTTTTTTTGCCGGAGAATAGTCAATTCCGTCTCTCAATTCTTGAGCCGGAGTCACACGGGATTTGTCGGGTTGAACGACTTTTTTCTCGATGAAGCTTCCGTATATTTTGTAGCCCAGAATGAGCCAGGCAATGAGGATGAAAGCAATGATTAAGGTATTCATTTTGGCTCCATAATAATCACGATTTTAAAAATATATTGGATAATTCTGGAATATGCAAGCCATTACGAAAATGGGGACTGTCCCTTTCAGTCCTTATTTTAAGGAAGAGAGGGACTGTCCCCTTTTTTGAAGAATGTATAAGGTGTCGGCATATTTTATGAATAATTCAGGATTATTTTCTTGAGCTTTTCAAATACAAAAAAGCGCCTAAAGCAAGAAATGCCGCGAGTGCAACGAAATCACCAAGATTGACACCTATTCCTGTAGGTTTTTTAGTTGTGATGTACGCGTACAATGCGACTCCTACCATAGTGATTCCTTCTCCGGCAATGAACCCTGAACCCAAAAGAATCCCTTTTTCTTTTCCTTTCGTTTTCAGAGTTTCATCTTTGCCGAATCTTTTCTCCATGAGATGTCTGATAAATCCTCCGGCAAAAATGGGTGTCATCGTGGAGAGGGGCAGATAAATTCCCACAGCAAACGGAAGCGAAGGAATCCCGACAAGTTCTGCCACGATGGCAAAGGCTCCTCCGACCAGAACGAGTCCCCAGGGAAGGTTACCACCCAAAACTCCTTCGATGACCGTCTTCATCAAGGTGGCTTGGGGTGCAGGCAATTCTTGTGAGCCAAATTGAAAGGTTTTCCCCAGAAGCCACACTGTCCAGGCGATGGCGTAGGCTGAAGCCAAAACTCCAATCAATTCGGAAATCTGTTGCTTCCTGGGAGTGGCACCTATTATGTAGCCAGCCTTGAGATCCTGTGAAATGTCGCCAGCGATAGAGGCGCTGATCGCGACAACGGTCCCGACTGTCAGGGCTGTGGCCATGCCCAAAGTGTCTGTCCATCCCAGGGCTAAAAACACCAAACTTGTTCCAAGAAGGGTGACGATGGTCATACCTGAAGTGGGGTTGGAGGTCACACCCACCATCCCGACAATCCTGGAGGAGACAGTTACAAAACAAAAAGCGAATATGACGATGCACACGGCTCCTAAAAGGCGAATAAGGATGGATGTTTGGATACCGAGAACCTGAGGTGAAAGGATGATCAAGACTGTTACTGCGAGAATCCCGAGGCCCAGAACCGGAAAGGGGAGGTCATTATCTGTTCTGTTTTTCTTGGCTTGCTCATTCTGCCTGCTGAGGCTGAATTCTTTAAGACTGGTTTTTAGAGCTCCGACCATCGTGGGCATAGACTTGATGACAGTGATGATCCCACCGACTGCCACGGCTCCAGCCCCGATAACCCTTATATATTTGTACCAGATGTCTTCAGCAGCCATCTGGGCAATCGGCAGCTCTGTTTCAGGGAATAGCGGTATATTAAGGTTTTCTCCGAAGTAGGCGATCAAAGGAATAAGGCCTATCCAGGAAAGAATGCCGCCAGCGACCATGATTCCTGCGATTCGGGGCCCAAGGATGAAGCCCACTCCCAGAAGGGCTGGTGTCGCGTCTAGACCCAGCTCGGCTTTTTTGAGCACAGGAAGTTTGAGATAGATCTTTTCCGGCCAGAGTTTCAAGATGGCAATGACGGCCTTGTATGCAGCCCCGATTCCTAAGCCCAGGAATACGTTTTTCGCTTTCGCTCCTCCTTCTTCTGCTGAAATTAGAACCTGAGAGGCCGCAATTCCTTCAGGGTAGGGAAGAACTCCGTGTTCTTTGACAATCAGAGCTTTCCTGAGAGGGATCATGAAGAGAACTCCGAGGATACCTCCGAAGATGGCAAGAGTGCCGATTTTGAAGAGGCTAGGATTGAATCCCCAGAGGAAGAGGGCCGGAATGGTGAAGATGATTCCCGAGGCCAGAGAGGAGCTGGCTGAGCCCGTCGTCTGAGCGATGTTGCAGTCCAGGATTGTGCTTTTTCCGAGGATAGGAGTGAGTACTTTGAACACGGCGACAGCAATGACGGCTAAAGGAATGGCTGTTGAGATCGTCAGCCCGACTCTTAACCCAATGTAGGCATTGGCCGCACCAAAGACGACGCCGAAGATGGCTCCAATGATGACAGCCTTAATAGTGAAGTCCTTAAACGATGTTTGGTCAGGCACATACGGTTTGTGTTCTTCCATCTTTAGTTCCTTTCCTAGGATTTAAGTTGCATGAAGTCTACCATACAAAAATTTTTTTTTCTAACAGAAATTCATGATTCTAATCGAATCCATGTCCTTGGAAGTTAAAGCTTATCGATTTAAAGAAGGATTCGATTGCTTGAGCGTCTTTCCAGAGCACTGGAAGGGCCTTGCGGTTGTGAATTCCTGGTTTCATGTCTTATTTTGGTCAGAAAATATGACTAATCTATAATTCTTTCGATAATCAATGGCTGAAAGGGTGGGGGAGTGTCGGAGATTGTAAAGATTTCCTGGAATTCGTCACCAGTCCAGGAGCGACTGACTTTGCTATTGAAGTGGACTTCGACAAGACTTTCGCCCTTTTTAATCCAATCGCCAGATTTTTTTTGGAGCACAAAACCGATTTCACAACTTCTAGAGACGGTTGGTCTTCCCTCCTGTGCTACGCATTTGAGATAGACCGAGTAAAGCTTTCTCGTGTTAATTTTCTGAATGAAACCGGTTTTGCTGGAACGAATTTTTATTCTTTCCTCAGAAAAAGGAAGGAGAGAATCATTGTCGATGATTCGAGCGTCTCCTTTCTGAGCTTCGATGATTTCTCGGAATTTTTTGAGGCCATCTCCACTCAATATTTTCTTTTTGAGAATCTCTTTGGCTTCGCCTTTAGACATTGTCTTATCGGCAATAAGAAGCATGTCTGAGCCGAATTCTAAAGCAAGCTTGAGCAAATCCAGAGGACCTGACCCTTTGAGTATTTCGATTGCCTCTTTGATTTCGAGGGAATTTCCGAAAGCCTGGCCGATTGGCTGGCTTAAGTCAGTCAAGAAAAAGGATGTGTTAATCTGAATACGTTTGAAAGCACTTTTCAGCGACTGGGCGAGATTTCTACCTTCCCGGGGTTTTTGGATAAGACTTACTTCTCCGACTTTTATATTAAAGACAGAGCTGTTGACTGAACTAGCTCGAAGACCGCTCATGAAATAATTAAAAAGCGAATCCAGACTGGCGGGAAAGGAAGGAACGGTTTGAAAGACTGGACCTTTTTCCGAATTCGAATACATTCTTTCTGTAAGTGAAAAAAATACAGCGCCTACCTCATGGAGTTGGCCGTAAATATCATTAGGGGTTAGTGCTGTCCTAAATCCTGGAATGCACTGGAGTTTTTGAGATAGACTATTCCAGTTAGCCAGACCATTCAGGACATTGTCTCCAAATGTTAATGATCGAGACAGCTCTGAGGTTTTAGGAAATGCGACTCCCGCGGAAGAAACGAGTGGGACCAAAACAAGAGGCAATTTGTCAACAGGATCATCTGTTGAATACAGAGAGACTGTGGGACCCTTGACACCAAAGGGAGGGATTGTTTCGCTCATGTTTTCAGTGCTGTAATTGGAAGAATCCAATTTCCTGATCCCTATCACTGAGGCCTTGTTTTATTAAAAGAAGTGATAGGTGGTGCTGAATCTTTACTCGCGGAGACGAATCGTCACTTTAAGGAAGAGCTTAATTTTCAAGGATTAGCCCAGAGTTTCGGCAGCTTTCTTATTATTATTCGTTTGAAACACCAAGAGCGCTTTCCCAGCGCCAGTAGAAGTGCCATAGCAATAATCAATGTCGATGGCGGCATTTCCCAGAAGAACGCCTATTTCTGCACCCGCTCCTATGCGGTCGTCGATCTTGACTGTGACAACCTTGTTTATTTTCACCTTATAGCGTAAGACTTTAAGAGCTTTCTCGGCTTTTTTGTTATCGGAAGTTAAAAGAAGAAAAATTCCTTTTTTTCCTTCAGCGTGAGCGCGGAGCGCTCTTAGATTCACACCTGCATTGGCAAGAGTCCCCAGTACACGACCCAATATACCGGGCTCATTAGGCGTTGTCACGTGGAGTTCTGTTTCTTCTTTTACATTGTGCACTTTATTTCCTCCTTTGGTGAAAATGAATTATACCAGAATCAGTGCTTTAAACTCAAAGAAATTGTGAACAAAAAAGAAA
>CAZSGR010000007.1:0-1436 GCA_964606185.1 uncultured Eubacteriales bacterium | reverse complement strand
TGAAACTCGCTTTTATCGACAATTCCATTGATTCGTCGGTGTACAATCCCGAGGAACACTGGAAGCCCTATCTCGATGTGAAATGGGATGGCTTCAAGGCGATAAAAAGCCAATTTCCTGATTTCAGCAAAAGTAGCTACACACATTTGCTGCTGACTGGGTCTGAAGCGTCTATTGTAGAGAGGGAAAGATGGGTGTATGAAGAAGTCGAGGTTATTCATGAAGCAATCGACAAGGGGCTCCCCATACTCGGAAGCTGCTACGGTCATCAACTTCTTGCTTTTGCACTCTTTGGGCCTTCCTCTGTTCGCAGGTCCAATCATCCTGAAGTGGGATGGATTCCAATCCAGATCAAGAAAGATAGTGAGCTCCTAGGGGAGAAAAGGCAGGCGTATTCCTTCTCCATCCATTTTGATGAGGTTGTGGATTCAAACAGAAACTTGCAGATTCTGACATCATCCACTCACTGCCACGTTCAGGCCTTTCAATTAGAAGACAAGCCGGTGTGGGGATTCCAGATTCATCCTGAAATCAATGTTTCAAATGCCCGAATACTGTTAAAGAACCTCATATCACTGAAGCTGAAGACGTCGTCGTTCTTTGAAAAGGCCCTCAGGTCAACGCCGAAAGACTCAGGTCTAATCAGGCAGATAGTGAAAGGTTTTCTCAGTGCAGAAAAGAAAAGTTGAGGATTTGAAGAGTGAATATTGCGATTATCGGGGCTGACGGGCAGCTCGGGTCTGATTGCGTGAAATCCTTAAAGGGGAATAAGGTTTTTCCTTTTTATTATCCTGATTTTGATATCACAAAGCCTGAGGTGATAAAAAAAACTCTTTCGCGGCTCGACATTGAAATCGTCATTAACACGGCTGCCTTTCACAGGGTTGATGAATGCGAAGAAGAGCCTTTAAAGGCCTTCGAAGTGAACACGATGGCGGTCAGGGATCTTGCCCTCATTTGTAAGGAACTGAATTTAGTTTTGGTCCATTTCAGCACGGATTATGTCTTCGACGGAAAGAAGGAGACTCCGTATGTGGAAGAAGATCCTCCACATCCCCTAAATGTGTATGGAGTTTCTAAACTGTCAGGGGAATACTTTGTCCGCAGTATCCTGCAGAGATATTTCCTTATCCGCACCTGTGGACTTTTCGGGGAGGCCGGCTGTTGGGGTAAAGGTTCCAATTTTGTTGACGCAGTCATATCTCTCGAGGAAAAGGGAAAGGCTCTCCGAGTGGTGAATGACCAGTGTGTAACGCCCACTTCAACCGCAGAGCTCGCACAAAAAATTAAAGAGCTCATTCAGACGCTGCATTATGGTCTCTTCCATTTAACGAATGAAGGGCAGTGCACATGGTTCGAGTTCGCAGAAACAATATTTTCTCTCATCGGAAAAAGTCCACAACTCATTCCTCTCGATTCAAAATCTTATGGAGCTC
>CAZSGR010000006.1:5115-35683 GCA_964606185.1 uncultured Eubacteriales bacterium | reverse complement strand
ATCCCACCCTCTCCGCCATTTTTTTCTTTCCTTCCCGCTTCGCTTCCAATTTTGACTGAAAAAGAGATGCACGTCTTCAATCTCTGCAAAGATCAAAAGCGAACTCATCATTCCAATAATAGAGTATATAAAATTCTTCTTTCCAGCTGTTGAGCGCGTTTTTTGCATTTTTATTGATTTAATACATTCTGTTGTATTATTGTAAGGAGGATGATAAAGAGGATGATTTTGGCAGCCTCATCCTTATCAAAAGAAAAAGAGGAGGGAACATGAAAACAGTGAAGCTTTTCGGCTTAGTGATTTGTTTAATAATCCTTTTGGGTATAAACGGCCAGGCCTGGGCCGAAGGGACATTTTCTCTGGAAGAGGTCCTGAGTCCTGCTTATCCCTGGGGTCTGGTGTCGGCCAAGAACACTGACCGTATCGCCTGGGTTTTCTATTCGAAAGGGGAAAGGAATGTGTGGACCGCAGCGGCTCCCGATTTCAAACCCGTCAACCTGACGGGCTTTCTCCGAGACGAAGTGTTTGAAATTCCAGACGTCTATATCACCGACGACGGAAAGACTGTGGTCTTTGTTAAAGGCGGCCGGCCCAACAGTGAAGGATGGGTCACAAATTCCCGAAGCGACCCGGATGGCATGGAGCAGGCCATCTGGGCAGTCAGGACCGATACGGGTCAACTCTGGAGAGTTGCGCCCGGAAGCAACCCTGTCCTTTCTCCTGACGGCCGCTGGCTCCTGTTTGTGAATGAAGGGTTGATCTACCGTGCTCCATTGATCCCTCCATCCAGTCCCGAGGCTATCCAGGAACCAGAGCTTCTTTTCCGGGCGGCCGGGCAGAACGGTTCTCCCCGATGGTCTCCGGACAGCACCCGGGTCGCTTTCGTCACCCGGCGGGAGGACCATAGCTTTATAGGGGTGTTCGACGTCGGACAAAGAAAAATCACCTGGATTGCGCCCAATGTTGACCGAGACAGCAATCCCCTCTGGTCCGAGGATGGCACAAAGATCGTTTTCCAGCGAAGACCAGGGCTGCAGTACGGAGGAGCTGCCTTCAGAGGATTCCGGGGACGCGGGCCAGTGACCAACGTCGCGCTCTGGTTGGCTGACGCCGCAGAGGGGACCGCGCAGGAAATATGGCGGTTTCCTGAGGATGAGCCTGGATTTTATTCCGTCCGGAACTTTGAGCTTACTGCTAACGACCGCCTCCTTTTCACGGCTGAATGCGAGAACTGGAATCATGTGTTTTCCATGCCCCTTTCAGGAGAAGATCCTGTGGACCTTACTCCCGGAGAGGCGTTTGTGGAACAACTTGGGCTTTCCAGTGATGGGAAAACACTGTTTTTCAGTAGCAACCTTGCCGATATCCACGGACGCCACATCTGGAAGGTTCCCACGGACGGAAGCGGCAAAGCGAAGCCACTGACCAAAGGCGATACGATTGGCACCTATCCTGTTGCATTAGCTTCAGGAAAAAAAGTAGCCTTTCTGTATGCAACAGCTGTTCACCCCACTTCCATCGCCACAATCCCGGTCAAGGGCGGCAAGATTGAAGTTGTCGCACCGGAAACACTCCCCGCAGAATACCCCATGGACGAGCTGGTCATTCCAGAGCTTGTGATTGTTAAAGCCCCGGACGGGCTGGAGATTCCCTGCCAGCTTTTTCTTCCCAAAGGAGCCAAGCCGGGCGATAAGCGTCCCGGCGTGGTTTATACCCATGGCGGTCCTATCCGCCAGATGCTTCTGGGGTGGCATTACATGGAGTTCTATTCTGAAGCCTACGGAATCAACCAGTATTTTGCCAACAAGGGGTATGTGGTGATCTCCATAAACTACCGCAGCGGCATTGGCTTCGGCCGATCCTTCCGAAACGCTCCCGACACCGGCATGCGCGGTGCGGCCGAATACCAGGATGTCCTGGCCGGTGCCAAGTATCTCCAGAACCGTCCCGAGGTGGATGCCGAACGGATTGGGAAGTGGGGCCTCTCATATGGCGGTCTATTGACAGCCATGGCACTGGCCCGCAATTCTGACATTTTTAAGGTTGGTGTGGACATGGCAGGTGTTCATGACTGGTCCGTGCTGCGGGGGAGGAATCTCCCTGAATCCCAACGCAAACTTGCCCAGGAATCATCGCCGGTGGGCAGTCTCGACACCTGGACCTCACCCGTGCTCTTCATCCATGGTGATGACGACCGTAACGTGCCTTTCCAGCAGACCACAGATATCGTTCAGAAGCTCCGGGCAAAGGGCGATGTCCACATCGAACTCATGATCGCCCCCGACGAACCTCACGAATTCATGCTGTTCAAGAACCGGATGGAAGCCTACAACCGGACTTTCGAATTCATCAACCGCTTTATCGGTAAATGATTTTATGGGGACGTTCCCCAAGGTACCACCTTAAAATAAATTAGTCATTCTGAATAGACAGAAAGATTAAACTGACTTTAGAGTTGTTCGCTTCATCACTATCTAATAAAGTTGATATGAGGTGTCCCCTTGGGGAACGTCCCAATTTTAACTGAAAAAGAGAAGCACGTCTTCAATCTCTTCTTGGCTGAGTTCGGTTCCATCCTGTGGATGGTGATGCTCGATGACACCAGGGATGGTTTTCATTCCGACGTCCAGGACGAGAACTTCCTCAACAGGTTTTAAGACTTCGCCGTAATTAACGAACTGATAGGTGACGTCCATTTATCTTTTTGCCTTATTCGCCGTGAATTTTTTCACTTTGCTCCATGTGTTTTATGATTTTTGCGCTTCCTGAGGGGAATGGATAGTGCCTCATGCCCCTCAGAGTTACCCAGCGGTGAAGGTTTTTATTCAGGCGCGGCATATTTTTCAGATGGCATTCATATGCATAGAGAGTCACCTGGAATTGAGTGTAAGCATGTTGAACTCTAATCAGGAATTTTTCCGACTGGACTTCTGTGTGGAGTTCTTCCTTTATTTCCCGGTGAAGGGCCTCCTCCAGTGTTTCTCCGGACTTTCTTTTTCCACCTGGAAATTCCCAGAGGTCTGCCAGAAGTCCCTTAGGCGGTCTTTTTTGAATGAGGAGTTTTCCATTTTTTCTGACTATGGCCACGACCGCTTCAATCCTCCGGTAATTCCTTTTTTTTGGGAGAGGGATGACCTCCTGTTTGCCGTCTTTAAATGCCTGGCAGAAATCATTGAGAGGGCAGAGGAGGCAAGAGGGATTTTTAGGTCGGCAAACCAGGGCGCCCAACTCCATCATTGCCTGGTTAAAAACGCCGGTCTTTTTTTGAGGAAAGTAAGGAAAAAGAAAATCGAGAAGTCCTTTATCGTTTTTGGGATTGGCTTCGCCTCGAGCTCCTTTCAGCCTCATCAAGACTCTGCGCACATTGGCATCGACAACCGGAAATGGCTTATCAAAAGCCAGGCTAAGGACAGCGGCTGTGATGTAGGGACCGAATCCAGGTAGTTTTTTCAACTCTTCGTACTCCTGGGGGATTCGTCCCTTGAATGTAGCCATGATTATTCTCGAAGCCTTGTGGAGGTTTTTCGCTCTCTGGTAATAGCCCAAGCCCTGCCAGGCTTTGAGGATTTTTTGAAGCGGGGCTTGACTGAGGTCTTTGACACTAGGAAATATTTTTATCCATTTGGCAAAGTAGGGAAGAACTGTCTGGACTGTTGTCTGCTGGAGCATGACCTCAGAAATCCATATTTTATAGGGATCAACACATTCCCGCCAGGGGAGCGTCCTGTGGTGCCGTTCATACCAGCGGAATAATTTTCTCTGAAATGCGGCCGTTTCTGTGATTTTGTCTGCCATTTACGGGTCGACAGCTCTCTCCTTTCTTTTTTTTAGACCTTATGACAATGAAAGAAAACTCCATCTTTCAATTTTTCACTATCAATCAAAGCCAAAAACGTTTTAACACGATTCACTATTCTTTGGCAAAACTCAATTCTAAACTTAACTTGACAACGGAATTTTTCTAGTATATTTTTTAAGGGATAATACAGAAAAAGCTGAAGTTAGTGGTATTCTTAATCATTGGGTAATCCAGTTTGAAGGAGAGGTCGTGCCTACTTTTCTATTATGCGGACAATTTCCTGCCGAAGACCTCTCTACCGAGAAGATGCCGGATATCATCGTTTTAGATGAGGGAGTAAATCCAGAATTCACCCTTAAAATCCTCCTGACGGATGATTGACAGCGAATGAGTCATTTGTAATCATAGGAGCGCACCAGGGCTCTTTGGATGAACTAGGGACACATTTGAATTAGGCGAAAATGAAAAAAATAGGAAAATACGAGATTCTCAGTATACTGGGAAAAGGAGCAATGGGGATCGTTTACAAGGCTCTTGACCCCGATATTGACCGCCAAGTGGCCATCAAGACTATCCGGTTCGATTTAGCTTCGGAAGAGACTGATAATGAAGAAATCATGCAGCGGTTCATTAGAGAAGCCCAGGCAGCGGGAAAATTAACCCACCCCAATATCATCACAATCTTTGATGTAGGAAGAGAGGAAGACCTGACGTACATTGTCATGCAGTTTATAGAAGGTCCGAGTCTCCAGAGGCTGATTGCGCATGGTGAGAAATTTACGGTTCCGGAAGTGACCAAGCTCATGGAACAGGTTTGCAGTGGTTTGGATTTTGCCCATCAGCATGGAATCGTCCATCGAGATATTAAGCCCGGCAATATATTATTGGATAAAAATAGAAGACCCTATATCTGTGATTTTGGGGTGGCACGAGTGGATACTTCGACTTTAACCCAATCCGGAACAGCCGTGGGAACGCCGAGTTATATGTCCCCTGAACAGGTCATGGGCAAGAAAGTGGATAAGCGCTCAGATATATTCTCAGTGGGCTGCATCCTGTATGAATTTTTGACAGGAAGAAGACCTTTTGAGGCCGAGAGTATCACGACAGTGATATATAAAATCATCAATGAAGAGCCACCCTCTCTAAATGAAGTTAAAAAGGGACTTCCGGCAGGCTTTGCAAAAGTAATCGGTAAAGCCTTGGCCAAAGATCCGAATGACCGTTACCAGAATTGTAATCAGCTCGCCGATGACCTGCGTAATTTAGACAGACTGTCTGACAAAACCATTGCTGTCACCGTGACCAGGGAGGCCCCTATCCCTGAAGAGGAAGAAAAAGAAGAGAAAGTTGCAGAGGAAGAAAAGAAAAAAAGCAGACTGGGACTCATCCTCGGAGTCACAATACCTGCGTTTTTAATTATCGTCGTCGCAGGAGCTTATTTCTACAACGAACAGACTGGGAAATTGCCTTTTGTTACGGATATGGTCCGGAAAATATCAGGTATGCTGGGTTCTTCTTCGAGTCAAAGTCTGCCTCTTGAGACACTCACCAAAGAAGAAAAATTAAACAAGGCCAAGGAGAGCTGGGAAAAGAGTGATTATGCGGAAACTATCCGTCTGGCCGAAGCGGTCCTTGCGGAAGATGCGGGAAACATAGCCGCTCAAGATTATTTGAATAAAGCCAAAGAAGCAATGAGCACTCAGCCTCAACCCGAAGAAAGTCAAGGTGTCCAGCCCACACCACCACCTGACAAAGAGGAAGCTGTTACTGATCCGAAGACCCTAAAGCTCAACGAGATTAAGCAGAGTTTCGAAAAGGGAAGCTATAATGAAACAGTCAAGCTTGCCGATTCATTCCTTGCCGAGAATCCGGGTGACATAACAGCTCTCGATTATAAAAATAAAGCGGAAACCCAGAATTTAATCAACACCACCTTACAGACAGGTATCAGTCATTACAAGAACAGAAGATATTCGCAGTGTAAGCAGGAAATGGAGAAAGTATTTAAATTAGAAAAAAACCACAAAGACGCGCGGAAATACTGGGATCTGTCAGATCGGGCCATTTTTGAAGCGGGTGCGAAAAAGGAAATTTTATCAATTGTGGAAACAATCAAGAAAGCTGAGGAGAACAAAGAGCTTGAGGTATTCGATTATTATATCGGTTCTTCCGCTCTCAAAGACCTCAAAATACCTGATTTGAGGTGGATATTTAATAATTTCAACAATATACAGTCTGAAGTGGATAACTCCGGTATATCGATTGATTTCAAAGATAGAACGCATGCGGAAGTCAAATTCTTTAATTTCTCATCCGCGGTCAGTAAACAAACCGGGCAAAGGGAGAGGATTTTTGAGGGCGATATTATCTGGACGATGGAAAAACAGGGGGACATCTGGAGAATCATTAAAGAAGAAAAACGAGAAAGATAATCGGACAGATAACGATATCAATATAATTATCATTGTGTCTTTGAGGAGGGATAGGATGGAACAGAAGAAACTCAGAATAAGCACAGTTTTAACGAGTGTATTTCTTCTTTTTCTCCTTCTTGCTGCCCTCGAGGCAGCTCAACTGAAGGTAAAAGTCATCCTGGATAATGCCAGTATAAAAGCGACCCGTTCGATTGGGGGGAGGACTCTAGTCAGGGTTCCGTTAAACACAGTTTTGGATGCAGAAAGTAAGGAAGGAAGCTGGTATAAGGTTACCTATCAAGGAAACTCAGGTTGGATTTACAACACGAACGTCCAGGAAGTGACTGGTGAAGTTGGGGTTGGAGGAGCTCCAGGCATGCCCGTGGTGACACAGGCCGAGATTGTCGCAGAAATCGGATTAAAGATGAATGAAAGCACGAGAATGATCAGTCAGGAGAAGAATTATGATGAAGCCATCACCTCATTGGAGCCATTGATCGCTAAAGCTTTCACGGTCACTGATCACAGGAAACAACTGGAATTAGCCACAGAGATTTTTTATTGGAAGGGAGTGGCATACGCGAGCAAAGACGATTCGTTGTCTGCCTTGGGAGAATTCAGGAATATGTACGAAGTGGATTACAATTACGCCAAGACGATTGTCCGGCTCAATCCTGATCCGAGAATTGTTTCTCTCACTGACCAGGCGGATAAAGAATTCAGGGGATTAGTCACTGAATATTCACTCGAGATTTCAACGACACCCAAAGAAGCGAAGATAAAGATTAACGGGAATGAAATCGGTGAATCTCCTGAAATCTACAGAACCACTTCGCCAGAAATCTCTTTAGAAATAGAGAAGGAGGGATACGAGACAATCACAGATACATTCTTCATCACACACACTCCTTTTAAAAAAGAATATACGCTGGAAAGAGCTGGGAGAGATGTGGAGGTCACGTCCTCGCCTGTGGGTGCTCGAGTCTTTCTGGATGGCGAGGATACAAATAAGGTGACCAATTGCGTGTTGTCTTACGTTCCATTCGGGAAACACATGGTAAAGATTGTCAAAGAAAACTATTCAGAATGGGAAGAAGAAATAGAGATTCAGATAGGGGAGGGCGCTTTCCCTCTCGCCGTTTCCTTGACACCGGTTAATTACAAATATGTTCACAAATGGGGTGGCCCCATGAGTCAGATTTTTAAGAATGCGGCAGGAGTCGCTGTGGATAGTCAGAACAATGTGTTTGTAGCAAGTGAAGGGGCAAGGAAAGTACAGAGAATCACTTCGGACTGGAAATTTGATAATAATTGGGCCGATGGAGGTAAAGGACTTAAAGGCCTTAAAACTCCAGGCGGTATAGCCATTGATAATCAAGGCAATGTTTATGTGACAGATACGAAGAATCACTGTGTATTCAAGTTTGATAAAGATGGAAAGTATAAGACTAATTGGGGAGCACTGGGAACGCAGAGAGACATGTTTAACATCCCTTTGGGCATCGCAACCGATAGCCAGGGTAATGTGTATGTAGTTGATTCAGGAAACAGCCGTGTCAAAAAATACAATGGTAATGGTGGGCTTATACGAATGTGGGGGAGGCGTGGCGCCTCGGATGGAGATTTTGTTTTTCCAAAAACGGTTGCCGTGAATCAAAAGAATGATGTTTATGTTCTTGATAGAAATCGAGTCCAGAAGTTTACATCTGAAGGATCATTTGTCGCAAAATGGGGAAAAGCAGGTTCAACAGAAGGTGCGTTCATGAGTCCTATGGGGATGTACATTGATAAAGATAATTTTATCTACATTGCCGATTCAGGCAACAACAGGATTCAGAAATATGATGAAAATGGAAACCTGGTCACAAGTTGGGGAAGCACAGGAACAGAGCAGGGTCAAATGATGAATCCCATCTCTATTACTGTTGATTCTCGAGGCTATGTCTATGTTCTAGAAAGAGATAACAGCCGAGTTCAGTTATTCGGAGTCGCCGAAAAATAGTACTCAATAAATCTGCCTGCCCTTATCCCTTTCATCAGGATATTCATTATCACGTCAGCACAATGCAAGAGAGGATTGAATCCGTCCAAAGGGAGGATAAAATGAAGAGAAAGGTCCTTCTGTTTATTATTGTCTTTGGAATTTTATCGTTATCGATTTCGGGAGAAGTGATTGTCCGCGAGATTGAGATGAAAATTCCCACATACTCGACTGGGCCTGATGATCCCAGCCCTCCTCTCTGGAACCTCAGAGTATATCCCTATCCCATGCAGACAGATATAACACGAGAAAAAATCGTCAAGACGCACAGAGTAATCGAGCTGGAGAACGACTATATAAAACTGCTCATATTGCCTGATATTGGAGGAAGAATTTTTGCGGCTTTCGATAAGACAAATAACAATTTTGATTTCATTTATCATAATCACGTCATCAAACCAGGGCTTGTGGCATTGAGAGGTGCCTGGCTCTCCGGGGGGATCGAGTGGAACTTCCCGACCTTAGGACATACGGTGAACACTTTTTCACCCGTGAATACCAAAATATTAAAGAATGAGGATGGTAGTGTGACCTGTGTAGTCGGGACTGAGGAATGGGTGAGAAGGATGAAGTGGGAGGTGTTTATCACTCTTTTTCCCGACAGGTCTTACTTCAAGACAAGGATAAGACTCTTCAACAGAACCTTGACTCATAACAACGGCTATTTCTGGGTCAATGCAGCCACTCATGCTTGGCCGGATACACGAGTTGTGTTTCCGCCAGCTGACTACACGTATGCAGGAGGAAGACGAAACCCCAGACCCTGGCCCATATATGAGGGAAGAGATGTTTCCTGGTATAAGAATACTCCTTATGCCCATGATTATTTTTGTGGAACTCCCGGAGACTTTAATGGATCTTACAATTATGAAAAAGATAACGGAACCGCCCATTACGCCTCGAGGTTTGAGAGTCCGGGGAAGAAGTTTTGGACGTGGGGCACGGCTCCGAGCGGTGCGATATGGGAAGACCTGCTCACGGATGATGATGGTCAATACATCGAGATTCAAGCCGGAAGACTCCCGACCCAAGGAGACACCTGGATTTTTGAGCCACACCTTCTCGAGGAATGGGATGAGTGGTGGTACCCGTTGAAGAAGATGCATGGTTTTGTCAAAGTGAATCCTGATGCGGCTGTGAACTTGGAAAGGGAAGAAGAATCTGTCTTCATCGCATTGAATTCGACCAGATTATTCCAGGATGCGGAGATAAGACTCTTCCGAGGAAAGACTCTGGTTTTCTCAGAAAAACTGGATATTTCTCCCGAGAGGTTCTATAGAAAGAGACTTCCATCCAAAGATTACACTGGAATTTACAGGGTTGAGTTCTTGGATAAGAGCGGGCGGAAAATCATCAATTATTCCACTGAGAAACCTGATATCCCTTCTCCTGAGCTTCAGCCGGATTTCCCAGATGTCGAAAGCCAATCAGCAGAGACAGCCTTTCTCAAAGGGTATTATTCTATTAAACACTGGAACTTTGAAAGCGCCATGAATTACTTCAAAGAGGCTCTGGAGATGGACCCTGGATTGGTGCCTGCAATGAGATGGTTGGGAATACTCTATTACAAGACTGGGAGGATTGAAGAAGCGCTGACCCTTTTCGATAAAGTCCTCAAGAGAAACGAAGATGACTATATGGCTCGATATTACAGAGCTCTTTCTAAAAAGAGTCTTGGGATCGTGTTGCGCTTGAAGGATGATCTCTATACAGTTTCAAGAAGGGCCGCCTACAGGCACCTTGCGCCGTACGTGCTTGCCGCATTGGAGCTTGGAGATGAAAATTATTTGGATGCGAATGCGCTGCTGAAAAAGGCAATCCGGTACAATCCCGATGATATCAAAGCAAGGGTCATGCTTGCCGCAGTAGAGAGGCATCTCGGTGATGAGAAGGAGGCTGAGATTCTCATTGAAGAGGCTTTGTGCGAGGATCCGATTTTTCCTTTGGCTCTGGTAGAAAAAATGTGGTTGACAGGAGAAAGTGAGCTTGATTTATTGCGGGCTGACCCGGAATACTTCCTTGAGGTGGCGGTCGATTACATGGAGATGAATCTTTTTGTTGATGCACTTCGCACGCTTATGCTCTGGGATGAAAATGGTGGAGTCAGAGAGCATCCAATTGTCAACTACTATCTCGGCTATCTGAATGATAAGCTGGGACACAAAGACACAGCCAAAAAGTATTTCGAAAAAGCCTCCACTGGCCGTCCGGATTATGTCTTCCCTTTCAGAATCGAGACCGAGCCTGTGCTCAAACTTGCTTTAACATATAACCGCTCCGATTGGAAAGCCTACTATTATCTCGGGAATCTTCTCTCCGCAAAGCTCAGATGGGAGGAGGGACTGGAATGCTTTGAAAAAGCGGCCCGGTTTTCTCCTGAATTTCCAGTGCTCTACAGAAATCTGGGAGAGGTCTATTGGAAAAAACGGAAAGATTTTGAGATGGCCGAAAAGATGTTTGAGAAGGCTGTTGCTTATTCATCAGACGATTTCCGCCTGTATGTGACTCTTGATGAGCTTTACGCCATGAACAGAAAACACACAGAAAGGGAAAAGCTCTACAGGGAAGCTCCCTCAAATGTAAAAAAGAATTTCAACTACGTGCTGAAGAGAGCGCAGTACTATGTGGACACAGATCAATCCACTAAAGCACTGGAAATCCTGAGGACGCACACCTTCCTTCCATGGGAAGGATGGACCCGAGCGAGAGAAGTCTACGTTCTTGCCCTTTTGAAAAGAGCTCATTTGTATACCAAAAACACGGAGTACAGGAAGGCTCTCAAAGATTACTTTGCGGCCATGGAGTATCCGGAAAATTTAGGGACAGGAAAACCATCTCATCCTGTTTTCATCAGGGAAAACTATTATATCGGATTGTGTTATGAAAAATTAGGGAAGAGAGACATCGCTGGTAGACATTATAGAGAAGCTGAGAAAGAGAAAACAGGGATAGCGTCCATAAATAGATATTATAAGGCACTGGCTTTAAGGAAGCTCGGGAAGACAAAAGAAGCAGAGAGATTGCTCGCGGAGATGAAAGTGAGGAGTGAAAACCTCATCCAGCAAGGCCGAGGTGTAAGGTCTCAATATTATCTCTGGGCCTCGATGGCCTGCCATGCTCTTGGGAATGACATCCAAGCAAAGAAGTACTTGGTTGATGCCATTGAGCTGGATCCATCCTATCGGTGGGCTGCTTTTTTTGCCTATGAAAGTGGACTTTTCAGATAGATTTTCTTTACCATTTGACATCGTTTTTTCTTTTGTATAAATTGTATGAATTAAGAAAGAGACAATGGGGTGAGAAGAAGAGATTTTTCTGAGGAGTCCGGGAACTGCAATTCTAGGATGAAAACCTTAAAGATAAAAAGCCAATTAGTTGAGCTCGACAGGATGCGGAGCTTTTTAAAAGAGCACCTCAAGGGATTGAAAATATCAGATAAAGATTACTTCAAGATCGAACTCGCACTCCTGGAGATATGCGTGAATATCATCCGGTATGCCTACCCCCAAAGCAATGGGGATATCTTGATCAAAGCCTGGCACGATGAGGGAAAGATGTTTTTTGAAATAAGGGACAGCGGTGTTCCTTTTGACCCTCGAAAATTGAAAACTCCGGATATAGATGAAAGCATCAGGAAGGAGCAAACAGGTGGATTGGGAGTTTTTCTTTCCCGCACGCTAATGGATGGGTTTGATTACAAAAGAGAGGACAACCAGAATGTCCTCACCATTTACAAGAATATTAAAGACGCTGAGACGTCCTGCTAATCATACAGGACTTTATCTTCCCCCATTTCCTTGATCCGGTTATCGATCCATTTGATGATGATGTCTCTCCGTAAGAGAACGGCTTCGATTTCATTATCTGTCAGGTATTCACCGACAACTTCCCGAATCACTTCCTGATTCATTTCCCTTAATTTTTCGACAAGCTTTCGAGGAAGCTGACTCATGAGCCTTGGACCTTCATGGTATTTCTCATCGTAGATGAGCTTTTTAGTGGATTTTTTTGTCGTCTCGAAAGAGCGTGAGTGGTCGATCAGTATTATTCGCCAATCATCGGTTATAAGAAATTGATTGAGATGACGGTCCTTATTGGCAAGCAAGTTATCGAAAGCGCGCTGCTTGTAGAGTGCAAGATTGAATGGGTAAATTTTGTAGGATGGTTTTTTCCTTTTTTCATTCTGGACAACTAAAAGTGTTGGTGTATTTTCCACATAAAATTGACAGGAGCCGCGCTTTCCTTGAAACTCTCTCTCCACAGTGGGAGGGACCATATTCAGTCCTAAATATTTATCCAATCGGTAGGCGGCAATCTCCCATTTCCAATTCTCGATGAAACCTCTCATCCGGCCTTGTGCATCTTTCCAAATAACCCGATGTGTGACTCCATTTTGTTCCAGGGTGAGCCTCCAAGGATTGGTTCTTGCCTCTATATCTTTCCATGGCTGCTCTGATTTTATGACTTCAGCGTCTTGGAGAAATTTCTCCCATTTCTCTCTCTCCGCCAGTTCTTCCTGAGTGAATTGGGCAACGGATTGAACGCTAAATCCAAGAACAATTATTAAAGCGGAAAGAATAATGGCTTTTCTCTTCATTTTTCTCCTCTCCTTTTAATTAGATTTTCGTTTAAATTTATTCAATAATTCTTTAAAAATATCAATACAGGAAATTATCCTCACCCACTTCCTGAATCATCTCTTCGATTTCTTTTAAAAGGAGCTCCTTGCGCATCAGTATGGCTTTGACCTCTTTTTTCTTAAGATAAGAGCCAACAGCTTCCTGAATATTTTCTAAAGTCAAGGCTTTAAGCTTTTCCACAAATGAGCGGGGGAGGCGTCTGATGAGCAACGCTCCTTTCAATCCGTTTTTTCCATACATGAGATTCGTTGTGTATTCATTTGTGCTCCGGAAAGCGCGGGAATGATCGATAAGAATTGTCCGCCAGTCTGTGTTGTAGAGTATATTCTGTTGGGTTCGGTCATCATTAGCGATCAAACAGTCAAAGGCCCGTGTTATGTAATTCGTGTTGCTTCTGTTGTCGGATTTGTCTTTTGGAAATTTGATTTTTTCTTCAAAGATTTCGAGTTCGCTGTACTGTTTGTCAATCGCGAGTTGGAGGGACCCTGTTTTTCCTTTGAATTCTCGTTCCACTGTCGGCGGGATCATGTTGAGTTCGAGAAGCTTATCCATTTCGTAAGCCGCGATCTCATACTGCCATCCCTCGAGGAAACCTTGCTGTATTCCTTTGGGATTTTTCCAGACTCCCTTTCTTGTGAATTCTCCCTTTTTTAAAGTTAGCCAAATTGGCTTTGTCACACCTTCGCCGATATCTCTGAATTCTATGATCTCTGCTGTCTTGAGGAAATCTTCCCATTGTGACCTCTCCGCAAGTTCTGCGGGAGTGAATTGTCCGTTTGCCACAGGGATTTGGCCAATAAGAAAAAGCAGGAAAAGAATGAGAGAGGCTTTTCGTTTCATTTGTTTTTATCTCTTTCCAAAGCTTTCCCCTCTGATTTTTTTCTAATATAATTATATTCAAGAAAAAAATCAAATCATAATAATTATTTCAATGGACACAGATTTCTTTGGTATTGTAAATTTTCTTTTATCAAAAAAAGAAAGGTTTTGAAATAAGTTAAACATTCGCTCTAATTAATAGACCTGGATTATTCACGAGCCGATCTCACTGCATCTGCTTTGTTGCGGCCCAATCGCGGCGGACGACTACGTCATCACGAGCGATCTGTTGGTGAACGGCAACTTCAAGTCGAGCGCTGTCATTGCGAGCGACCGAAGAGAGTGTGGCAATCTCAACCTTTTGCTTGAAATAAAAATGCCACATTCGCTACGCTCTTCGCAACAGAGTCTACAGCAACCTTGACTCGTGAATAACCCAGGATAGTATTTATTGATTTATGTAATGTCTGCCTTGCTTCTTCTGCTGTTCAGGTTGAAAAAATCTATCTCATTGGCAGCTCTATTCTTTCAGATGATAATTTTTTATGCTCACGAAAGATTAAGATGCCGAGGAAAATCCAGATTAAAACCAGAACAAAATTCACCATGGCAAAATATTCGACTTTAAAAGCAAGGAATGTTGTTCCTAAAAAGATGAGCGCGGCTGATAGCACGTCGCCTGAGCGGTGGAAAAAGGATTTTGTGACAGCTTGGGCCTTGTATTTTTCTTCTCGAGTTGTGATGAGAAACAGGGAATGTCGTGTTGTATTCATCAGAGAATAGTCCATCCCGTTTTCCAGGGCTTTAACCCACTTGACGAGCAGTAGGGTTGCTCCAAAGCTAACAAAGAAATATCCTCCGAGTGCGAGTGCGGGCAGGATGAAAATCGCCACCCTGACTCCAAACCATTTGAAGACTCGGGATACGATGAATAGCTGGACGAACATGCCGAAGAGATTCTGGATGTTATAGAAGCCAGCGAAGAAGGTGGTCAGATATTCTCCTTGACTTAAACCGCCTGCTATCCCTGTTTCCATGGCTTTAACCGCAGCACTCTTGGCCACTGTGTCGAGCAAATACACGCCGTTGGTGTTGACAAAATTCAGCAACAGGACAAAAAAAGCGATGTAGAGGAGGTAGTGTTTCTTGAATACGAGTCGAAACGCCCCTTCTTTTCCAAGAGGCTTCTCCTGTTCTTCTTTTTTTGATTCTAATTCTTGGCTGACTTGAGCTGCTTTTAACTCGGCTCTTTTTAATTCTCTATTATGGATAATGACTGTCAATAGTATGCAGATTCCCAGGAAACCAGCTGCGACCAACATCAATTGAAATACTCCCAGAGAAACTGTCAGCCATGCGGTTACTTTCCCTCCCGCATAGCCTCCAAACGTAGCTCCAAAGGCGACAAGAGGGAAGAGGCGCTTTCCTTCATCCTCAGTATATAAGTCATTGGCAAATCCCCAGAATTGAGCCGCAATTATCAAGTTAAAAATACCTGCCCAGATGAAAAATATGATACCCATAGTTCCTGGCCCAACGCCTGAGAGATATAAAATGTAAAAGATTCCCAAATTAGAAATGAAAAAGAGTGTGACCCATGTGATTAATTTATTACGGGAGGTTCTGGAAGCTATACGACTGAATATTTTAACCACGAATATGAGTGAAACAGCTATTGCGGCTGAGAGATAACTCTTGGTTTCCGCCGGCCATGAATCCAGCATTAAAGCATCTCTAACTGGTTTGATGATGTAGTAGGCTAAAAAGAGCAGAAAACTGTAGAGAGTTAATAAAAAAGCTGTGAGGGCTTCTCCAGGATGTATGACTGTGACAATCCTGAGTAATTTAAACCCGATTCCTTGCGGTTTTGTTCTGGGTTCTTGAGGAACTCTTGTGTTATCAGTATCCATAATATCCCCTTCTTTTTATCCCCTGAATGTGTACACCTTAATAATATCTTTCATCAGCATGAGTCGTTTTGCCTGAAAAATAGGTATCAAAGTAGATAATAAAGAAAGAATAGTCACTATTCAATAAAATGGGATTTAAATTTATCAGCACTATATTGAAATTGAAATAGGATGTCAACATCAAAATGGGAGGAGTCTATTCCGATTTTTTCCACTATTTCTGTGAATATCTTTGTTGAAAAATAGGAAGCTTCTTTTTTAATAAATTGATTTAATTACAATTCTAATAAGTTGCACAGTTTTTGGTCACTTAATTTTGACGGTGTTGACTGTCAATGAATAGCGGCGAATTATAAGGAAGATGTTTTTTTTTGAGAAGGGGGATGATGGGATGGCTTAAAACAGGACCTTCTCTTCTCCCTTTTCCTTGATCAACGCTTCGATCTTTTCAATGATGAGTTTTTTTCGTTTCAATGTTGCGTCTATTTCATCTTTATTCAGATATTTCTTCACTTTTGATCTTATCACTTTATCTTCCAATCCCAATAAATTTTGATAGAGTTTCTTTGAGCAGCGAGTAATTTCATGGTCTGGAATCAATTCTGCGTAAGGAGCAAAGGCCTGGCTCAAGTCAATCCTCCATACTTTCCAGTCTTTTTCATGCTCTATCAATATATCATCAAGGTTGCCTCCGTATTCGCATAAGGCCGAACAATAAACAAGATTCTCGAATACGTACAAATCGTCTAGAGTGTTGTGAAAAGTTTCGGGATCAGGAGGTTCCATTTTTTTCAATTGCCGCGTTCTTTCATCGAGAAATGGAGATTCAACTCCCATTTGAAGGGATGCTTTTCTACCGCTGTCTTGTCTTTCCACTATTGGCGGAACCACGTTTAGTTCAAGGAGCTTATCCAGCTCATAGGCCGCGATTGGATATTTATAGCTATCCGCAGGATAATACTGAGGTCTTGTTTTATCGGTGAACCTTAGGACTCCTTTACGTTTTATTTTCCCATCATCCAGGTCCACTAAATAAAGATCCGTCCTATTCCCAATTGGAATCCTTTCAGGCCCAATCGCTGCCTTTTTTAAGTATTTTTCCAAGTCTATTTGTTTATTATCATCTGTGTCTATTGAATACGAATGGCAATGATCCCAGCTTCCATAGATGAAACATGTTAAAGCCAGAATTACCAAAATCGTTCTAGTTTTCATCGATTCCCCCCCAGGCAAAGACATCTTTTTTTTCAATTGCTTTATTGTTTAAACTAGACCTGAAGAATGGCGGCATGAAGAAATAAACTATCCAGTGAACAATATCTTGGATCCGTTTCGAGTATTCGACTGGAGCGCTCTGTTTCCCTTTATTTCTTGGCATCCACCAGGGTTTTATATCTTTTCCATAATCTTCGATGATTAATGCGCTGAGAGCGCCTTTCTTATAGGCCTCTGATATGCTTGTGTCGATTATCCAGATTTTTCCATCAAATTTACTCATGTCTTTTGCATCCTCAAGAGCGACTGGGGTATGAGCGGTTACCATGTGTTCAGCCTCGAGGTTTTTTAAGATTTCAACCACAATTTTTTCAAATTCATCTCCTTCTTGCTGAGCGAACTCTCTATACCAGAGTGGTGCATTGGCATCATACAAAAATTCCAGTCGGTGGTTCATGATTCCAGGTGGTCTTTTATTCAAATTTCGCAGCATACTCTCTTTGAGTTCCAAACGGTAGTGGTCGTTTATATACTTAAGCGTTTTAGTGGAGTTTCTCAGACTGATACCTCCGTGAACAAATATTATATTGTTGATTTTAATCACGACATTTTTTTCGAGGATCCATTTTCCATATTTATCAATAAATCCTTTATAATATTGGTTTTGATCCTCAGAATTTCTCTTTTTCTTTGCATCTTTCAGGATGTTTTCCCAGAAAATTCGCAACTCAATTTGTAACCTAAAATCAGAGTTCGAATTTTCGGAACCAATGTCTCCTGCCTTTCTTCTGATCTTTTTTTCGCGCTTTTGTCTGTATTTATCAGGAATGAAGTCCATAAACTGATGGAGGGTGACATATAGGTCAAAATCAAAAGAACGATTCATTATATTCAATTCTTCATGATTTCCGATCAGGGCGTGTACTTTTCCCCCAGCCTCTTCTGCTTCTATCTCTAACTCCTTTATCAGTTCAAGGATATCTTTAGCAAAATCGCCTCTATCTAATACGTCTCCAATCTGGACAAGATGTGTTTTTCCGGCTGCCCAGTTGTTTTTATCGTCAATAATATTATTATACCTTAAAATTCTCACAAAATTATTGAAATCGCCGTGCAAATCTCCCACAGCGACAATTCGTTCAACACCTGTCCAGACACATTGGATATCTTCAGCGAAGAGACCGGTGAGAAGGATGAATATAAATAATGGGAGGAGTAGAGAAGGGATATATTTTCTGCACATTTTACTGTCGGATCTGGTTGCCATAATCAGTTCCTGATTTTTATTGCATTATAATTTTATGGCTGACTTTTCTCTCCACCTATATAGTAGTGTAATCGAGGAATATGTCAAGGTCGAACAGATTCTATTCGTCTTCTAACTCATTGATTTTTTACTGTATTAGCTTCTATACTTGACTATTTTCGTTCGAATTGGTATTTTTTTGCCACTAACGCAAAAAGGACATAAAGCATTGGAATGCCCGCATTGCAAAAAAGAGAATCCTGACGACAGCCATTTTTGCAGTAGTTGTGGATCAAAAATTCTTCCTCCGGAAAAGGAGCCTCGCGTACATACGAAAACTGTCCAGGTTCAAACCCTGGAGCTGAAGGAAGGGAGCACTTTTTCCGGAAGATACAAAATTATAAAGGAACTGGGAAGAGGGGGCATGGGCATTGTCTATAAGACTGAGGACACGAAACTCAAGAGGACAGTTGCATTGAAGTCTCTCGTACCTCAGTTTATGGGCGTAGATGAGACAAAAATCCGGTTTGTCCGTGAGGCACAAGCCGCCGCGGCTTTAAACCACCCCAATATTTGCACAGTATACGAATTTGATGAAGCAGAGGGGAAATCCTTCATTGCAATGGAGTATGTAGAGGGCCGCACACTTAAAGAAAAAGTAATGATGAGACCTTTGAACGTTGGTGAGGCCCTAGATATCACTATTCAGATGACAGATGGTCTTCGACATGCCCATGACAAGGGCATTGTCCATCGGGATATTAAGAGCTCGAATATCATGATCCAGAAGAATGGACAGGCAAAGATTATGGATTTCGGACTGGCAAAGTTAGCAGGAAGTACAATGGTGACACGGGAGGGTACAACCTTGGGGACAATATCCTATATGTCTCCAGAGCAAGCGCAGGGAAGAGATGTGGATCACCACTCGGATATTTGGTCATTAGGTGTTGTTTTATATGAGCTGGTATCTGGTCAATTGCCTTTCAGGGGAGAAAAGGATCAGGCAGTGATTTATTCTATTATCAATGAGGAACCGCTGCCGATTACCTCTCTGCGAAGCGGTATTCCATTAGAGTTTGAGAGGATAATTCACAAATGTTTAGAGAAGGATTCCAGTTATCGCTACCAGAGTGCGTTAGATCTTCTGGCTGATCTCAAGCGCATGAAGCGGGATTTGGATAAAGAAAAAGTGCCAGCATTGGCCACAACAATCCTTGCCAAACCACGGAAAAGCAAGAAAAGCAAAGTGTTCAAACGCATCGTGTGGGCAGCTCTTTCCGTGTGTGCAGTCATAATCTTGTCTTTACTCGCTTTCACCATATTCAAACCGAAAAGAGCGCCGATTCAGCCTTTATCTGAATTGAGCTTGATTCCGTTCACCAGTGGAGAAGGCTTATCCGTATTCCCCAGTTGGTCCCCTGATGGCACCTGGGTGGCTTATGCATCAGATGAGACCGGGAATCTCAATATCTGGAAAAAGCCGATAGATGGAGGAGAGGCGATTCAAATCACGACAAGTCCTAATGATGATTGTCAACCCGCCTGGTCTCCTGATGGGCGTAAGATCGCTTATTATTCTGATATGGAAGGAGGAGGGATCTTCCTCATTCCTTCTGAAGGGGGGACGCCCTATCGTTTGACTTCATTTGGTGCCCATCCTGCCTGGTCTCCTGATAGTGAAACATTAGCCTTTGATAGATCCGGAGATATTTATCTCGTTCCAATCACAGAAGCGGAACCGGAGCTCGTTGTGAGTGGGACCAGCAGCATTCCTTACACGGTTTGGTCTCCCAATGGGGAAAAGATCATTTACTGGAATCGGACCAAGGGTGATATTTATGTATATTCTCTTGAGGATGGCAAATCGGAGCCTTTGAATTTGGTCCCTTCCGGGCAAGAAATAACTGGCCTGACTTTATCTCCAGATGCCCGTGTGTTAGTGATGAGTCGAGGTCCTTTTGGAGGAAATAAGAACCTGTGGAGAGTGGATATCAATCCCGACTCTTTGAAACCGGCTGGAAACCTTGTTCCTGTTTCGGTAACCACAACGGAAGATATTCAGTGCGTTTTTTCTCCGGATGGGTCCAAATTGACATTCATGGCGTCGCAGCTTGAGCGGCATCTTTGGGCTGTCCCTTTTGACTCAAGAACAGGTTTGGTTACAGGACAAGGGAAGCGTTTGACGTTCAAGAGCAAATTGAACTACTATCCTGCCTGTTCTCCAGATGGACAGGCGTTGGTTTGGACATCACATGTGGCAGGTCAGGGTGTGATTTGCACACTGAATCTCGAGGAAGATGAAGAAAGAAAAGCCACTCGGGAATGGGGTCGAAAAGTCAGAGAAGTGGGAGGGAGCTTTTCTCCTGACAGTGAGCAAATTTGCTATTCATCTACCATTCGCGGTTCTTATGAGCTCTGGCGCCTTCCTTCTTTGCGGAGTGTTGCTGTCAGGTTAACCAGTACTGAATATCCTATTCGAGATACGTTGACAGCCTGGTCTCCCAAAGGAGACACGATCGCCTTTTACTCCAACCGTGAAGGGAATTGGGATGTTTGGTCTATCCAGACAGATGGCCGGAGTCAGCCCAGACAGCTCACTCGCTGGGAAAGCAGTGAGTTGTATCCCTCTTGGTCCCCTGATGGGCGTCAGATTGCGTTTAAGACTGATAAGGAAGGAAACGCGGATATCTGGATCATGGATGCAGATGGCGGGAATCCCCGGCCGTACATAGTCCATCCTGCTGAAGAAGGCTGGTCGTCATGGTCTCCGGATAGCCGCTGGTTTTATTTTATTTCAAACAGAAGCGGCGTATTCAATGTTTGGGTGAAGTCGACCAGGACCACTGAAGTGCGCCAGGTAACAGACTACAGTGGTCAGTCTTTGGGGCTTCCTGATTCTGTCTTATTCACCAAATTCGCGGTGACTCCTTCTCATATAATTTTTCCCTTGGAATCCAGGAAAGGGAATTTATTCATCCTTGAGAATTTTAAAAATTAGAAAGATCCATCTCTTTAATTATTGAGCTTACGGAGCCTATGCTTCTGTAAGGAGATCATAAACCTTTACATCTTGGGATAAATTAAGTAATATAAATCCAAAATGGATAGAAGGGAAGAGAGAAGAAAATCTCCGAGGGTTCCTGTCGAGGTCAATCTGAGACTCTGTAAAGATAAAAAAGTAGAGAAGAAGTCAAGAGGAATAATTAAAGATATTACACTCGACGGATTGTGTGTTGAGACTGATTTCGCTGCCTCTGTGGGTTCAGATTTGGTGTTCAGCCTCGAAACGCCGGTTGAGTTCAAGTTTAACATATTCGGGAAAATTATCTGGCAGAAAAAGATCGGAGAGCTCTTTAGATACGGGACCAAATTCACAAAACTGGAAATCACAGAAAAGCCCGATTTATACAAGTTCATACTTGTCACCATGTGCTTGAACGAACAGGAATAATTGTCTCTGGAATCAAGCCTCTAATACTCTTCTTAATCCTTAGAATTTCTAGTCTACAAAGACAATCTCGCGTTTCGGCCATAACCTGATCTTCATATCCTCGTTTTCCGCCATGCTTTATATGTTGAAATGAATAGGGTGGAACCCATTTCCCTTCATTTCAAAAAAATAGTATTCCCCTGTACGAGAGAACTTAAGTGAAATACCAAACCGGACATTTTCACTTTGCCTTGACACATTATCAAATAATGGATTGACTTTAAAATTTTCTTTTGATAAAAGCTAAGGAGAAGAAGCAGGTTATTCCGTAACCGCGCCAAATATATCCTTCAGAGAGGAAGGGAAGAAATGGAAATAAACGCAAGAGAAAAAGAAGATATCGTTATTTTTGACATTGAAGGGGAAATAAGGAGATCGGATATATCAGACATAACTCTCCATCAACTTGTTAAAAACCAGTTGGATTCTGGCAAGAGAAATATACTTCTTAACTTTCAAAATGTTGAATTCATCGATAGCTTTGGTGTGGGAGAAATTTTGGCCAGTTATATTTCCACTAATAATTTGGGCGGTAAAATGAAGATTGCCAAGATTTCAAAAAAGCTTTATCTTGTCTTTCAGGTCACAATGCTCACTAAGGTCCTTGAGATATTTGATGATGAGGAAGTGGCCTTAGACAGCTTCAACAAAGAATAATCTTCGCTGCGGATTTCTTTGTGTAATCGCAATTCATGGCTAAAAGTCGCCTTTACAGGATTCTGTCGCGGATTATCGATATCAGACCTGGCGAAGAAATCATCGCCTCCCTCCTTTTTCTTTATTTCTTTTTCATCATGTTTCCTTACTACATTATTAAGCCCTATAGAGATGCCAAATACATAGTTACAGAAGGATCAGAATATCTTCCTATTGCCTATCTAACAACAGCGATTGTCGTGGGGATCGTTGTTGCTTTATATTCCAGGCTTCAGGCCAGAGTTCCAAGACGTGTCTTAATCATCTTGTGCCTCGTTTTTTTTATGGTGACATGTCTCATTTCACAGAGGCTTTTCGTTAAAGAAGAAAAATTTGCATGGATGCCCCTTGTTTTTTGGGTATGGGCCAATATTTTTATTGTAGTTTTGGGAACGCAATTCTGGATGCTGGTGAATGACGTTTTTAATCCGAGAGAAGCAAAAAGATTGATCGGCTTTTTCGGTAGTGGAGGACTTCTTGGGGGAATTTTTGGGGCATTGTTGACAGGTTTATTGGGAAGAAAGTACCCTGATAATCTTCTTCTCATAGCATTTGGGATGCTGATACTCAGTATATTTTTTGTCAATTTGATATTCATCTGGCAGAGAAGAAAAGGTTCTCCTGATGACAAGGCAGAAAAAAAAGACAAAGAAAAGGGAGTTAAACCAGCAAAGGTGGGTTTTATAGATTGTTTTAATACGGTTAGAAAAAATCATTATTTAACGCTCCTGGCTGTGGTCGTGATCCTGACTTTCATCGTTGCCACATTCATTGATTACCAATCCAAAACTGTAATCGACATCCATGAGGATAGGATGGATGAAATGACCTCTTTATTCGGGTATTTTCACGCGGCACTGTTGGTAATTCCTTTCCTTATTTCAATGTTTATGACAAGCGGCATTATCAAACGTTTTGGTATTCGTTCGACTCTGTTGCTCTTTCCCTTGTTGTTGCTTCTCTGTGCATTTGGAATTGGAATTTGGCCAGTTTTTGGTTGGGCCCTCGCCATTAAGACCAGTGACAAAAGTCTTTCTTTTTCCCTAAACCAATTTACTAGAGAGCTTCTTTATATTCCTATCTCTCCCGAGTTGAAGTACAAAGCTAAAGTGTTCATTGATATGTTTCTCAACAGGTTTGCCAAGGGAATTGGAGCACTGATACTCATGATCTTTCTTATCCCTTTTTTTAGGGATTTTACCATGCCTTCTGTGATGCAAGAGGTGGAGGGAGTGGAGCAACCCATTGTGCTGGAAACTTCTGATGAGTCACAAAGAATTGATGAATCGGAATTGTTTGATAAAAGGATAAGAAGAGTTAGGTTTGCAAGCGCTTTTTCTGTCTTCTTTATTTTCGCTTGGATTTTCTTCAACTTCAAAGTCAGTAAGGAATACACCAAGACAGTCAAAAAGAAGTTAGAGATAAGATGGGACCGAGCGGATAGAATGGTAGCGGAGAAAATGGATGTGGATTATACGAAATTGGTCTTTGACACGATAGAAAGCCGAAACCGAAGTTCTATTCTGTATGCCATGCATATCTTCGACTTAATAAAACAGGATAAGCTCACCCCAGAAATCAAAAAATTGATTTCCTACAAATCTGATGAAGTGAAAGCTTCCTCGTTAGGAGGACTTTTTGAATCCGGGGAGACAGCTCTTCTCCCTGAAACAGATGAGATTATCGGTGAAGATGTCCTGGAAAAAGAGATTGGAGAGATTATGGCTCTGGACGTATATCAAGAAGTGATGAAGAGCTATGTGGAAAATGCGTTGAGAGATGAGAGTTTGGAGTCTGAGACAGCGAAGATGGAAGTGGCCAAAGCCATAGGATTAATGGAATCTGATTCTCCTCTAGCCGAGAAGCTTGGGGAACTCCTCTGGGATGAATCTCCAGAAGTGAGCAAGTATGCTCTCGAAAGCGCCGCAAAACTCAGGAAGAAAGAGTACGTCCCTGCTTTGATAAAGAAGTTATTCAACCCAATAACCAGGGAAGATGCCAGTGTTGCACTGGAAAAATATGGAGACAGAGTCATCGGCGCACTCTCTGATTATTTAAGCGACCGAGATGAGGATATCGAATTAAGAAGAGGAACGACATCGGTCTTAGCCCGTATAGGGACTCAAGATGCTGGTGATTGCTTGATGTGGGAATTGGATGAAGGGAAGGGAGAAATCGACACTGAGCTCATCGACGCCTTAGATCGGATCCGCTGTGAAAAGCCTGGCGTTCAATTTCGAGAAGATATTGTGGAAACAAAAATACTCAGAGAAATTAAGAAATACTGCCTGACTTTCATTAAACATTTTGGCACAAAATCTAAAAGGAAAAAGGCTGAGAAGACTAAAGGCCTCCCTGAAGAGCTGAATGTTTCCTTGATGAATGTTTTCAAATTGTTTGGATTTATTTACTTGCGTGAAGATATCATGAGAGCATATCAGAACATTCAGGCTGGGACAAAGGATTCGGTTGATTATGCGATCGAGCTTTTGGACAACACCTTGAAGAAAGAGATGAGAGAAATTGTCATTCCTCTCATGGAAGACCTAGCTCTTGAAGAACGTGTGAAGAGATGCAGAAGCTGTCTCAAGAATTTTTCGAGACCGAATAGAAAAAATGCCTAAAAACTCGACATACAAGTTTTTATCTAAAATCATTGATGTCAGACCTGAAGAAACTTCTTCCTCTATTCTTTTATTCCTTTACTTTTTCTTCATCACTTCTTCCGCTGGAATCATAAAGCCTGTCAAACTTTCTCTTTTTCTGGACCAGCTCAAATTTGAGAACCTTCCCTATGCTTATCTTCTGACCGCTGTTTTTATGGGATTTTTTGTCTCTTTGAATACTCGATTGCTGCGTGCCATGAAGAGGCATGTTTATATTTCGCTCAGCTTGGCCTTTTTCATGGCAAGTCTCCTCATTTTTTGGTTCCTTCTACAGATGGGGTGGCAATGGGTCTACTATGTTTATTGGCTGTGGTCAGAGATATTCATAGTGACCACTGTCACTCAGTTCTGGATACTCGTTAATGATATCTATCATCCCCGGCAAGCGAAAAGGTTGATTGGGTTTTTAGTCAGCGGAGGACTTTTAGGAGGAATTTGTGGCTCTTTACTGTCATCTGTTTTAGCAGGGGTAGTCAAGACCGAAGGTTTACTTTTAATCTGTCCTTTAATGTTGGGCGTAGGTCTTGTGGTTGTCTTCTTTGTCAAACAGTTCCAGAGAGAGGAAGTCAAGGAAAGACCAGAGAAAAAGGATGAACGCAATAAACAAAAAGTCGGGTATATCGAGAGTTTTCGTTTATTAAGAAAAAGCCGCCACTTGATTTTCCTGAGTGGGATAATGGTCTCGGCTATTGTTGTCACGACACTGATTGATTTTCAGTTTAATTCAATCGTGGCGTATCGTTTTGTTGAGAAGAATGCCCGAACATCCTTTTTTGGATTGTTTTTTGCTGGTTTAATGCTTTTTTCGTTTCTGTTCCACACTTTCTTGACCAGCCGGATTTTGAGAAAATTTGGAATTCGAATCGCACTGATGATAGCTCCTTTTATATTATTGGCCGGTTCAGCTGTGGTCTTTCTTTTTATGGGCGTTTTGTTCTGGTGGGCTATCTTTCTTAAGGGGGCTGATAAAAGTCTTGCTCATTCACTCAACCAATCTGTCAGAGAATTGCTGTATATCCCCATTCCTCTTGAGATTAAGTACAAAGCCAAAGTTTTCATAGACATGTTTGTCAATAAACTTGCCAGGGGTATTGGAGCACTTCTCATCCTTTTGACCTTTTCAGTTTTTGGTTTGTGGGGGACAGACCCCGGGGGAATCGTTAAATATATGAGTTCAGTCGTTGTCATTTTTGCAGCAGTTTGGATCATTCTCAACCTGTCTATCACAAAAGAGTACGTGAATATAGTGAAAAAAGGCCTGAGAATAAAGTGGCAGGATGCAGACAGGTTTATCGGAGAAAAGATCGATGTGGATATGACCAAGTTGGTTTTCGATACCCTGGAGAGCAAGAATAGGAGTTCTGTTCTCTATGCCATGAATCTTTTTGACCTGGTTAAGAAAGAGAAGATGAGCCCTGAATTGAAGAAAATCATTTCCCAGAAGTCAGATGAGATCAGAGCGAGTTCCATGGATTCCCTGTTTGAGCTGGATGGGGAGGTTTTAATCCCGGAAATGGAGGACACCATCGATGAGGAGGATCTGGATGTCCAGGTCCAGGAAATCATGTCTCTGGATGTCTACCAGGAGGTGATGAAAGACAGTATCGATAAAATCGTCAGCGAAGAAGGCAAAGACACGGAAGTCTCCCGTATGGAAGCAGCTAAGGTTATGGGCATGATGGAACCATCTCCATCTCTCATCCAGAGCCTCAGTAAGCTCATCAGGGATGAATCGCCAGAAGTCGTCAGTTATGCAGTAGAGAGCGCTGGGAAGCTGAAGAGACGGGAGCTTGTGCCGTTTATCGTTCAGCATCTGAGCAATCCTCATATCAAGGCGGTCGCGCAGAAGGCCTTGGTGGGGTTTGGTGGAAAGATTATCGGTATGTTGAAGGATTATTTAGGAGATTCAGAAGAAGATTTAAGATTGCGAAAGTCCATCCCCGATATAATAGCCCAAGTGGGTACGCAGCGAGCCGCAAACATCTTGAGTTTAGAGATGAAGAAAAAGAATAAGGATATAGAGCCTGAAATCATAGCGGCCATATATAAGATGAGATCAAAAAACCCTCAACTTTTCTTCGATAAGAAGATAATCTTTCCGGAAATAATGGAAAAAATAATAGATAGTCATGTGATAATGATTGAAATACAGGAGTCAATCAGTGACAAGAAAATGGAGTTAACCGCCAAAGATTTAGAGAATAATTTGGCTCGTTCTCTAAGACGAATTTTTGAACTTCTGAGTCTTATCTATCCACATGAGGATATGATCAGGGCATACCAAAATATATGTTCTGGTTCTGGAAAAGCACTGGATTATTCAATAGAGCTTCTTGATAACGTCGTCAAGAGAGATGTCATGGAGATCCTCCTTCCTCTGATCGATGATATTCCTCTGGAAGATAAAGCTAAGAGAAGTAAAAAAATACTCAAGACCTTAGAAAAGGATTAAATTTTCTTGAAATCTCCCTATTTAGAACCTATAATAACAACGATTAGAAATGCCTAAACTATTCGTCTATCCAAAAAAAGGAGAGGAAATCGTCATTCCTCTCAAGAGTGAAAAAATATCCGTAGGCCGGTCCGCTGACAATAATATTCCCATCCTCGATCCATTCTGCTCAGGCCACCATGCGTTCATTACCCCCAAGGATGACGGTTACGTGGTTAGGGATAATGGAAGTAAAAACGGGACTTTTTTGAACGGAAAAAAAGTTGTGGCCGAAATCAAGTTGAAAAAAGGGGATGAAATCCTCATCGGGTCGACAAGGATCATCTTTGACGACAGACTTTCCACAAACGTAGAGATGTTGGAGGCCTCATCTCCTACAACAAACATCAACACCATAATTCATGTCGAAGATGTTCTGAAGAAGACTGATATCGATACGACGTTAAAGGCCACCTTCGCTTCCGCTGATCTGGAAAAAGTCAAAACAGAGCACAAGGTGTTCTCGGTCCTGAGTGAAGTGAGCAAAGCCCTTATTCTTCATAAGCCTTTGGGCGAGCTCCTGGATAACATCATGGACCTCATATGCGAGAACCTCCCCATGGATAGAGGAATACTGATGTTGAGGGAAGGAAACCCGCCGCAGTTCATCCCGAAAGTCGTCCGGATTAACAGTGAAAGCCTCAAGAATCAAAGGATTCAGGTGAGCCAGAGCATCATCAATATGGCTGTGAATAAAAATTCGTCTGTCTTGACTTCTGATGCCCAGGCCGACTCTCGATTTAAAGCTCAAGAGAGCATCATTAAATTCAACATTCACTCAGCCATGTGTGTTCCCTTATGGAATAACAGTGAGATCATTGGTATCATCTATTCTGACCGGATAACCCTCATTGAGCAGTTCACAGATGAAGACTTGAAACTTTTGACTCTTCTCTCTAATTTGGCTGCAGTCAAGATAGAAAATGCAAAGCTTATCGAGCAGTCCATCGAGAAGGAAAAGATGGAGAAGGAGCTGGATCTGGCGGCTAAAATTCAAGAGGACTTTCTGCCCAAAGAGAGCCCCAAATTAAAGAATTTTGAGATCGCCGGTTCGAATGTACCCTGTTATCAGGTAGGAGGGGATTATTATGATTTCATCCCCATCGATGACAACCGCCTGGGCATCGTCGTTGCTGATGTCTCAGGAAAGGGAGTCAGCGCATCCCTGCTCATGGCTTCTTTGAGAGCCGCTCTTCAGTCTGAACTTTACCCGAAATATAAAATTGAAGAGATGGCAGCTAAATTGAATAATTTTGTCCACCGTAGTTCCTCCCCGAATAGTTTTATAACTTTTTTCTTCTGCGAATTGGATAAGAAGACTGGCGAATTGAATTACATCAATGCAGGCCATAATCCTCCGATTGTCATCGATATGAAGAATAAAGTCTATCGCATGGAGAGCTGCGGTTTATGCTTGGGTATGTTTCCCTCTGAGGATTATGGAGTGCAGAAGCTTACGTTAAACCCGGGAGATACAGCGGTGCTGTTCACAGACGGAATAACCGAAAGCCGCAACAAAGACAATAAAGAATTCAATGAAGAGAGGCTCATAAAGCTGCTCCAGAAGAATATAAAATTATCCGCACAAAAACTCATGGAAAAAGTCAATCAAGAAGTCGCGAAATTCACGACCGGTGCTGAGCCCATGGATGATATGACTCTCGTCATCATCAAGAGAGGCTGCTGAATTTCCTTCCAGGTCTTATCCTGACTCCCATTATCACTATCCCATTCTGACCATCCCATTTATTCTGGCAGCATGTATGACTAATCTGAAAAAGGGACGTGAAAATTGGGCACAGTTCCCAATTTTGTGCAATGTACAAATCATAAAAGTGTCATTGCGAGTGCAGTGTGGCAATCTCATTTAGTGAAATTATGTTATTTTGGAAACAAAGATATCCTTTTTTATGAGATTGCCACGCTCGCTTCGGTCGCTCGCAATGACACTGTTATCTTCAGGATCGTTGATAAAGGTGTCATATAATTACTGAGCATCAACAGAACGCTACTTTTTTATGGAAAAGTTACCTTTTTCCTCTTTTCTGACTTTTTTCTGAATTCTTTATTCTTGAATGTTTAATGCGGATAATAGAGTTTCCTTATCCGAAAACTCTGCGCGAGAGTCAATAACTTTCGCCATGTTCTGGTATGCGGGAATATTGCCGTACTGGTTAAAAGGAGTGCGTGTCACGTAGCAGGCGGCCAGGAGATGTCCCGCATGGCACAACCGTTCCAAATCCTCTGTCGCAATCTGTCCTGCCCTGAATTTCTCTAAGTAATTTGTGCCCTTTACCCATTCCGCCTCATAGCCGGCCCTGAAAGAGTCGCCAGCACCGACAAATTGATCAGCGTCAGCTATAGCGTATCGGGATTTAACAGGCACAGGGCCGGCTCGCTTCCCCTGTGGACTTATATACATAATGGTGACGATTGTTCCGGCGGTGATGCCGAGAATCCGTGGTGAATTATCAAGGCAGAAATCCTCGGCTATTTGGCAAAGGAATGCGTTGTTTTTCTCTTTTTGGATCTTGTTTTTCAGAGAAAAGCCGAATGTGTGAGCAATCATCATGGCTTCTACTTCGGATGCAAAAAACCAGCTTAGATGAGGCAGGACTGGTCTGAGTAAATTGTATCCTTCTATGATTTCTCCTGTGCGGATTGATTCCTGTGGATTTTTGGAGAGAGTGTGGGGATCGACCATCGTGATGTATCCCAGGCTTTTCAGGTTTTTTATCACCCTACCCAGTTTTTTCCCCCTTTCACTATCCATTGCTGTCATTGACCCTGAATAGACATAGTGAATGATTGCGCCCTTGTGTAGATGGGTCATTCTATCGAGTATTTCTTTTTTTTCAAGATCCAGATCGTCAAGCGCATTGGGCGTATGAAGAATGGCCTCTCTCCTGTCGGGCTGAGCCGGCCTTATGAATGATGCTCCTGATGGCAGGGTGTGGTTGGGGATGATTAAGGGAGTTGTTCCTGTTTTTTTCATAATCTCGAGCATGAATCTTCCGTGGATATCATACTGTTCCTGTTCTATTCCAAGAGATGTCAGGATTCCTGTGGGTATCCCGGCCAGGGACACGAGAGGAGCTATGTTGAGAGAACCTCCGCCCATCGCGTAAGAGCCTT
>CAZSGR010000006.1:0-5015 GCA_964606185.1 uncultured Eubacteriales bacterium | reverse complement strand
AGGGACACGAGAGGAGCTATGTTGAGAGAACCTCCGCCCATCGCGTAAGAGCCTTCTTTTAACTCGAGCCATTCAGGGCGGAGAGGAACCATACGGGCGCTGTCTACAACAAGGCCGTCACCGGCGATGTCGTCCAGGAAGTCAAATTCAGGATTTGTCATATCACAGCAGGTTGTTCCCACAACCAATACAGACAGCTCGGAAAGGCTTTCTTCTGGCTGTTTTTTTTCAGGAATATCTAGGGTCATTTTTCGCGCGGATTCAAAATAGAAAATCAGCCGGTCTTCAGATATTTCCGCACTAACTCATCGAATTTTATAGTGCCTGGAAGCTCTGTGCACAGGAGATATTTGGGGATTTCGTCTTCAATGATTTCGGGGAATCTGCCGAAATCTTCTGCGAAGATGTTATCGATCCCGTCATCATTGACTGATGAGACTTCTTCGACTACAACCTTTCCTTGACCTGGCTGAGTCCAGAATTCGTGATAGTGGTGTGTATCCAGCCTGACTCTTTCTCCAGGAATTAGAGAAATAACAGTCCCCGGTTCGCAGGTTGTCCATATCCCGTTGCGGAAAACCTCTACAGGTGTCTTCTCATCAAGTCTTTCATCCCTGTCCACGTTGAACAGCTTTATCTGAAGATTCCCTCCTGCTAAATTGATGATATCCTCGGTCTTGCTGCGGTGGTGATGCATGGGTGTGACCTGATTCTCTTCGACGATAAGAAGCTTGTTTGAGTAGGTCTGGTCAATCGGGTGTCCATCCGGGCCGATAATGCCATTTGATAGGGTGTAACACAATAATCCGATCGACTCGAATTTTCCTGCGCCAAAGTCTGTCAAATCCCATCCAATCCTTCTTTTCTCCAGCTCGGCTGTATTTTCTCTGTTTTTATACCAATCTTCGAGGTTCCAGTAGGCCTGAGGAGGCAGAGGAATTCCCTTTGATTTCAGGAAGACGATTCCTTCGTTCAGAACATCATTTATTTCCGACCGTTTCATTTCAACTCAAGAAAAAGGGGATAGGCCCCTTTTTATAAAGAAGGGGGACAGTCTCTCTTCTCTTAGACAGAAGGACTGAAAGGGACAGTCCCCAAAAAAGGGGCCTGTCCCCTTTTCCTCCCCTTTTTCTCCTTTTTCTCACCTGTGTCAGTTAAAAGAGCTGATTAATAGCCTGAGCAAGAACAGCTCTGGGTAGAAGAATAGGGGAGGGGAGTAAATTTTGAAGATCCAGCTTATCCTGTTCTGTGTATCCGATGCAATCAAGAATTACCGCCTCGACATTTTCTTGGATAAACTTTTGCGCGATTTCTTCCCATTCTTTTCCTTCACCGTAAGGGGATTTCACTTCGACAGTAACCTGTTCAATATCCCATTTTCCCGATGCCATTCTGACCTGATCCTCCAAGGGAATGACGACGCCGATGTTGTGTATCTGGAAAGTTTGAGTGATTTGAAATTTCAGAATATGATGAGGGAATATCACAGGAAAAGAAAACCGGCTTTCATGAAAATCGTGAGTGCACAGAACTACCACAGCTCTGACATCCTTTTTCGTTCTCATGTTGTCAATGGCTTCATGGATCAGAGTATTGATTTTCTTTTCGCTCAGTTGAACCTGGTTCCCATCTTTTAAACGTGTGACCAAGGGATTTTCCCCAAATTCAGGCTTCAGGAGATTTATTTCTTCTTGAGGAATACCATCTAAAAGCCCTTCTTCCACAATCTCTATATTGGGGAGCAAAAGAGGGGCTATTTCAGGAACGACGTCTAGCCTTGGAGACTGGCCTATTGTGAATAGTCCGACTTTGACTGAATTCATTCTGTATCCTTGAAAATCATTATATATATAACAGTTTATTGGCTTTTATAACAGGATTACTGCATATGTTTATTTTAAAATTATGAGATTGCCACGCTTCGCTCGTGATGACACCTGTAAAGTTAAGATTACCGCGCCTTGCCCGCAATGACATCAATAAGGTCGAGATTGCCATACCATGCCCGTAATGACATCAGTAAGGTTGAGATTGCCGCGTTTTGTTCGCAATGACATCAATAATGATGAAAGGGCCAAGCTTCTTTCAGTCGCCCGCAATGACGAGCTATTTCTTTCCTAAAGTTTTCAATTGTTCCATTGATCCATACAAAGAAATGAGTTTTTGGAATTCCTTATCATCATAAAATGAGCATTTCTTCTCGCCAAAAGTTTTGGCCACTTCGACCACAAACCGGACAGCCATCTCAATGTCGATGCTTTGATTGGCTCCTGTGGCGCACCCGGGCACGGGCACCTCAGTAGTGATGGCCACTCCCACGACTGGCGCACTGGTGGCTGTGGCTGGCTGCAGGATGCTGTTGAGGTGGTAAATATCGTTTCCGTAGGGAGTGATATCCTGTGTTGTTATGGGAAAAACAACTGGCATCCGGCCTGTCACATTCTGCATGATATCCAGCAAGTCTTCGCCCACTCTCAGTATATACCCGTCTTTGACAGTCGGGGAGATGGCAAATCCCCGGCAGTTGATGACGCGATTGCCTTTTGTGGTGTCGATCGAGAGAATCGCTGCCATCAGTTCATCCACTTCGTATGTATTCATCGTCTCTAAGGAGACAGGTGCGTCCATGAAAGGCACAGGCTCATGGGGGATGATGGGGGAGTGAGGGCAGAGATGAGTGGCCACGATCACATCACCCGGGAGTTGGTCTCCTTTTTTTCTCATGTTAGCGATTTTCACCGCAGCAGCAAGTGCTGTGATTGCGCCGTCAGCATCCGAGACGAGGCCGATTTTGTGCGGCCTGGCGCCTATTCCCCCCAGGCGCCCGATAATTCCCAGTGTCGGAGCTGTTTTTTCCGTTGATTTTTCCTTTTTGCCCTGAATGCTAATTTTTATAAATAGTGTCTCTCCTTTATCTTCCTTGATTTTTTGCATCTCGATTTCCGATTCACCCAGCCCTCGCACGAGAAAAAAATCTTTTATTACAGCAGGTTCAATTCTTGGAGTCTCGAGCAATTCACAAACTTCGATGACCTGTTTTAATGCCATGGCCTTACTCCTTATCAGGAAATATTTTCATGACCGCATAATAGAGGATGATTGAAGATAGTATTCCGTTGAAGGCAAAGACGGAAAAAGGAAAGACCTTGATCGTGAATGGATGTCCTGAAGTCGTCCAGCCGATCAAAAAGGAAATAAGATAGACTCCTACAGCTTTATAATTGATTTTTGAAAAGGCTTTTCCCTTAAAGTCATGCTTCTGCATCCTTCTCAGGAAATAATAATCGCAGATGAAGATCCCCCCGATCGGCCCGATGCTCACGGTCAGGATGATTAAAAAGAGCTCCAGCCTTTCCAGGATACCAAAGGCAGCGAACAAAGAGGCAAACACGCCAGCGATAATAGTGATTATCCATCGCTTTGTCCGGAAAATATTATTCAAGGCGAGTACAGACGAGTAGATATTGCTGTCATTGGTTGTCCATTGAGCCAGAAGGAGGACAATGAAACCGATAAATCCCAATCCCAGGTATTGGTTGTCGATAATGAGCTCCGGGAGCCTCTCGTGGTAGACACCTGTGTTCATGGCCAATACAGAGCCGACCAGGTGAAGGAAAGCGCTAACAACCATGGCTATACTCGCTGCCAGGAAGATGTCTTTTGAACGAGGACGAGCATAGCGGAAAATATCTGCGCTAGTCGTTGCTCCCACGATGAATCCGCCGGCCACTATCGAAGCCGCAGCTCCCAAGCTGATTGGATAGGGATCAGGTTGATGATTGAGCGCCAACGAGACCAAAGTATCAGAAGGGAGGAACTGGAAACCCATTTTTATAATTCCCCAGATGAAGATGATTATCATAAACGGAGAAGCGATCCAGCTCAGAGCGCTCAGCCCTCGAATCCCAAAAATGGCAGGGATCATCATCAGGATTCCGCAGAGGAACGAGAAAACAGGTAAGGAAAAATTTGTCCCGAAGTAGAATTGGATGGTGCGGGCAAAAAAGGCGGCCTGCACGCCAAACCAGCCGATGAGGGAAAACGCGATGCAAAGAGAGACGAGGATCGCGCCGATTCGTCCGAATGAAAAATTGGCGATCAATGGTGTGGAAAACCCGGTTTTTGCCCCGATATAGCCTGCAAGCCCCATCATCCCGATGAGAATGATCTCTCCGAGGATGTAGGATATGACCACACTCGATAACTTTCCCAAGCCCAGACCGATTATCATCCCGCGGAAAATTGCCGACATGACCACAGCTATGCCTATCCAGATAACCGCCAGGTTTATCCAGGATTTTCTTTGATTCAGGGGAACGGATTCTAGAGAGAAGTCTTCAAAGACCTGGGAGGGTTCCCTTGGTTTAACCATCAGTAAAGTAATATACAAAAATGCACACTTCGTCAATGAGCAAGGGTATTCCTCATCAATGAATGAAAAAGGAATATTGTCATTGCGGGCATAAGCTCTCCAGTGTTATTGTCCCAGCAACGTGATAATGTCCTATTTGTGCAAAGCAAAAATGTCCGGTTTTTAAAAAATAGGTTAAGGTTATCCTTTCAGTTTTTTTGGAAGGAGAGCCTAAATGCGAGAGGACATTATTGCGATGAGTTTGAGAGAAGTTGATCGATTAAAGATCATTCAAAGTGTAATAGGAAGAGATTTGACACAGGTAAAAGCGGCTGAGGTATTAGGGATAACAGATCGGCATAGTAGTTAATTTAGTAATAACATGTAAAAAGTGAGAGAATTATGAGATTAAAGTGGTTCTTGTCTTTCAAGAATTATGACTCGAACTGAAAAAATTTATTATTTTTCTTCTTCTGTTTTGGGTTTCCAGTCCTTGATGTCTTTGGGGAATTCTTCGAGAAAAGCTGAATCCATACGGAACAGATAGTCGAAGCGGGCGTTTTTCACGACGACCTTCTTGGCCTCTTTATCTTCAGAGCCGATCAGAACTGTGATTTCTTTGACTTCATTTTCATCTTCTTCCACCCAGATTTTGACTTCAGCT
>CAZSGR010000005.1:0-36257 GCA_964606185.1 uncultured Eubacteriales bacterium | reverse complement strand
CCTATCAACCCCCTGAGCGATTCTTCGACACCGCTGAACCGATTTCTGAAGAAGTGAGGCTGACTATTCTCTATCCCTCCATGGGCTCGATAAGGGCCCTGATCGAGCTTCAAGAACAGGAGTTGATCACAATCGAGAACTTGACTGTCATCGGTGTCTATCACGAGAAGGAGCGGACCGATTACCAGAGATCGATCGAATACGTTGGAGAAAACAACCTCAGATGGTTCAAGTTTCATAAAATCTCGGGCGAGCTCAGCAAAGACACTCTCTTCCAGAAGAACACCTGCAGTGGTGAATTCGAGATGATTTTCAATAAATCAGACGGCGTCATCTTTTTCGGTGGGGCGGATATCCCTCCCTATATCTATGGGGAAAAGACGAACCTCCTCTCCGGCATATCCACCACTTACCGTCATTTCCTGGAACTTTCCTTCATTTTTCATCTCCTCGGAGGATTCCAGGATGAAGACTTTACGCCGCTCCTGGAGTCAGAGCCTGAATTTCCTGTGCTCGGAATATGCCTTGGAGCCCAGAGCCTCAATGTGGGTACAGGCGGCACACTCACTCAAGACATCTGGTCAGAGAAATACGGGAAAAAATACGCTGAAGACGTATTCACCCTGGGCAAAGAAAACTGGCACAATAATCCTTACGCCCGCGTCTACCCGGAAGAAAGACTCTTACGATACAATCTCCACCGGATAAAACTCAGTGGAGAAGGTAAATTCTGCTCGGCTCTAGGGTTTGAAGAAGGAGATACTCCGTTTATCATCAGCAGTCACCACCAAATGGTGGAGATGCCGGGAAAGGGGATGACAATTATCGCCACTTCTCTGGACGGAAAGGTACCGGAAGCGATCGAGCACAAAAAATATCCTCATGTGCTGGGCACACAGTTTCATCCTGAGTTTCCGATTCTCTGGGACGCTGTCCGGAAATCCCGGATCATTCCTCAGGATGAAGAGGGAATCAACCTTAACTCTTTCCTGAAAGACAATTCTCCGAGCTGGAATTTCCACAAGAAAATCTGGTCCTGGCTTGAAGATAGATTAGTAGAAAACCACGCGAGCAAATAGAGTAAAAAAGGAGTAAAAAAGGGGACAGGCCCCTTTTTATGGGACTGTCCCTTTCAGTCATTGTATAAAGGGAAATAGGGACTGTCCCTCTTCTTTTAAAAAGGGGCCTGTCCCCTTTTTTACTCCTTTATTTTTTCCTTTCCACTACGCCGATGATTCCGGCGAGTACAATGACTGTCGACAAAAAGCAGGCTCCAACGCCGATGAACATGGCGATGCCGAGGCTGGCGAAACCCGGCCAGACAGAAAAAACAAGGGATCCGAAAGCCAGCATGGTGGTGGCACTGGTGAGAAGAATCGCTTTGCCCGTGCTTGAAAAAACCTGAACAACTTTCTTTTTCCCTTCAATGCGCCAACGGTGCACGATATGCACTCCATCATCCACTCCGATCCCGATAATCATCGGAAGCCCCATTATACTCACCACGGTCAGTTTAATTCCAAACAAGCCCATCAAGCCCACCATCCAGAAAACACCTATGGTCAGAGGAATCATGGCCATGAGGGCATGCCCTGGCTTCCTGTAGTCCAGCCAAAGAACGAAGAATACTACGACAAGGGTGAGGAGAATCGCATTCCTTCCGTCTTTTCCGATGATCTCGATGAGGGCCCTGAACACTGGGGGCATCCCGGTGGCGTTTTCATCGACTCTTTCCAGATCTTGGACAAAGCGTTTTAAGAACTCGGCATCCTTCCAGATGTTATCGGAGGGAAAGATTGTGATCAAAAAGCGTGATCTATCCGTATTGGAGTACCTGTCTAAAACCGTTGTGGGAAGATTTTTTATCTCTATAGGTTCCACTGAAGACATGCGAAGGACTGATGTCTTATAATAAGGAGCAAAACTTTTCTGGTATTTACCAAGCCCAGCCGACGCCATCCTTCTGTTTTTCCTTATGACCTTTGTGAGATCACGAATAAGACTTCGGGGTTCAGGATCTCCCGCTTCCCCCACAATCTCCGCACATTTTCTGTCCACCTTGTCCTGTCCTCCCAAATAAGCCATGTCCTGAATCTCCATGACGTTCATCTCCAGCCGCTCCAGCTCCTGGAGGAATATATCCAGACTGTCTGTTCTGAACACATCGAGAGTACGAGAGTTGCGCATGGCCTCTCGTATCTCGTTGATCATGGGAACTCTTTTTTCCTGCTGCTCCCTGGAAGGGAAATAGACTGAGATATCTTCTGTCATAGCCACTGAGCCCAGATCTTTTGTTTTTTGGGCAATGTCTCGTGACTCTTCCACACCATCGGCCAGCATCAGTGCGTAATCCATGCTCAGGTCGAACTTATCGAGCACCACATCCTGAAGCGTGATGGACGGCAATCCTTGGGGCTCCATGTTCATATAATTCTGGTCAAACTTGAGAGTCGAGGCAGAATAGATAAACAGGACTGTCACAACAAGGGAGGCCAGGAGAGTGGCCAGGTAATGCCCGGAGAGATATCTCCCCAGGTTACCAAGAGATTTGAAGGTGATGTCTTTGGCGATAAATTCCTTCCTCGCTTTTCCTTTTTGTTTTCTCCTCTCGAACCGCCGCTCGCGCAGAACCAGAAGCGTAGGCAGAAAAAGGAATGTGGAGACGAGTATGGTCAGCAGACCCACACCGGTGACGATGCCCAGCTCCTTCATCCCCCGGGAACTACTGATGCTCAAAGTCAGGAAGGCGATACTCGTCGTCAGTCCTCCGGTCAAAATCCCTTTCCCGCTTTTCAGAAAAGTATCCTCCATGGACACGCCGATCGTCTTCCCCAGTGAGCGTCCTTCTGTAAATCCGGAGATCATGTGGATCGAAAAATCTATTCCCAATCCGATCAGAATCACAGTCATCATGTAAGTCATGATATTCAGAGTGCCTATCAGGAGAGCTGCGGCTCCGACAGCCCAGATGATGCCGACAATCAAGTTAGAAAGGGCCAGGACTGGAGCCACCCACATCCTGAAGGAAAAAACCAGGAGGAAAAACACCGCCGCTAAGGCGATCAAAGTCGTATAGCCGATGCTCTTTTCCCCATAAACCATTTCATCATGAGCGACCGGCATGAAGCCGGTGAGCCCGGCCTCCACCTCCGGGTATCTCAACAATACCTTATCGACTGTTCCCTGGACCGCATCCACTCCACCAATCAATTTACCCATCTCCCACATCGTGAAGTTCGGAATGACGTTCATGACGAGAGCGGTCTTGTCGTAAGAGAGAACATAAGGTTCGCCATAGAGGAGCTTATCAACAGCCTGATGCGGGAGAGGCTGCGAACCTGTGGATTGACCATCCGATTGGATCCCGTCCTCTACGAATCGATTCATGGAGGTGACCAGGCATTGAATGCCATCCAGAAACAGGAAAGCGCCGTCTTCTTTCTCTCGTGTCGAAAGAGATTCTTCGCGACCGACATATTCCTTTTCCAGGCTGTTATTGATGTTCCTCAGCAAAGGGAAAAGGTTGGGATCCGTGTAGACATCCTTCATGTTCTCGAGGTCATCCGCTTTAACAAGCATCAGTCCGTGGTCCTTCACGAAATCCAGTTCCAACGTATAATCCACTCGTTTGACATACGGAGTATTGTCGTTGGGATCGACCTCTGCTTTTATCAGAGGAACAGCTTCCTCGGCAAAGGCTTTGATCCGGTCTTCCTCGCCCTGAACGACAACAACAATACTCGTCGCGGAAACAAACTCATCGATGATCGTGTTAAACTGAACTGTTCTTCTATCCTTGGAAGGCAACAGGTCTGACCAACGCATGGTGATTTTTATCTGCGAAGCAAAAAAGGCGAAAATAACGGTCAAGATTGCGACTGCAGCCAACATCCGCCAGGGATAACGCGCGTGCATCTTGGCCAGTATCTTGAGAATTTTTTCTCGCATCGTCGACTCCCTCCAAAATTCTAATAAATAATCATACTTTCTGAATCAAAACTTGTCCATATTTCCAGTATGACACACTTATAATATACACAAAAGACGAACAGCTTTTCATCACATGAAAATGTGATTTATGAGCATGAAATTCGAAACTGAAAAATAGCTGGGCTGCAAGTTGAAGAGACTGGAGATTATTTTATGATATTAACGCGAAGAACGAATCATTTCTGTGATCAACATCATAGATTCGAAAAATATACCTTGATGGAGGGAAAATGCCAATCAAAAAGAACTTGACAATTCCCTACAATATTGATAGAATTAATATTGTATACCTAGCTTGGATTATTCACGAGTCGAGGTTGCCTCAGACTCCGTTGCGAAGAGCGTAGCGAATGTGGCAATCCCATGCCTGTGCGCAAGGGCATGAGATCGCCACGCTTTGCTCGCGATGACAATTGATCTAATGAAAAGGTCGTCAGATTTGCTCGCCCAAAGGGTAAAAGATGCTGACATAAAGAAAATGGGGACTGTCCCTTTCAGTCCTTATTTTAAGGAAAGAGGGACTGTCCCCTTTTTAGAGTAATATATAAGGTGTCAGCAGATTTTATGAATGATTCAAGTAAAGCAAAGAAAGGAGTAGCAAATGAAAAGATTCTCAGTTCCGCGAGTTGCCCACTGTGGTGAAGGCTGTAAACGCTCATCCTGAGCAAGATGCAAAACTGCTTGTTAGTTTACCTTTTTAAAATATTTAAACGAACCGGCCTTATTCCGGTCTCAGGAATAAGGCCTTTTTTTTGACTATTGTTTTATTGAAAAGAGCCAATTATAAAAAGAAGACAGGTGGACTAGCTCAATAATTCAGTAACACTTTTTATTTGTCATTGCGAGCAAAGCGTGGAAATCTCATCCTTGTGTCATTGCGAGCAAAGCGTGGCAATCTCATCCTTGTGTCATTGCGAGCAAAGCGTGGCAATCTCATAAAGGAAAATAAATTACCGATAGAAGGAAAACAGCCTTTAATCTTACGAGATTGCCACGCTTCGCTCGCAATGACACTTTTCCCTCTAATATCATCAACCTGAGAGTTACCTAATTACTGAGCACAAACACCCATCTCTTTTTTTACTTTTTATTTCCTGCGGATTGATTGATTCTGTCGATAATTTCCGATGAGGATCGTCCTTCCAGATAAGGTATGATCGCCACTCTTCCCCCGGCTTCCTCGACTTCTCTCTTCCCTACCACTTCTTCGGGTGCCCAATCTCCTCCTTTGACAAGTACATCAGGCAATAAAGCAGCAATAACTTTCTGAGGAGTCTCTTCTGAAAAAGAAATGAGATAATCGATATCCTCGATCGCTTCTAAAACTTCAAGCCTTTCTTCCAGAGGGAAGATGGGGCGTGATTCCCCTTTTATTTTCCTGACTGATTCATCCTCATTCACAGCGACAATAAACACATCCCCCAGTTTCTTCGCTTCCCGGAAGATGTGGAGATGTCCACTGTGAAGGAGGTCAAAGCAGCCATTGGTGAAAACGACTTTCCTGTTCTGGCGCCTGAGTTCTTCACGAATCTGTATAAGCTCCTTGAGCTTCTTGAACTTTTTTTTGGCCATCGTCTTATTAATAATTAGGGTAATTAGGGACGTTCCCCAAGGGGATACCCTTTTATTATATTATTAACTTTCTCGCATGCGGAAAAAATTAGCTCCCGCATAAGTTATTAGATTTTATCATCTTCAGATAAGATTCACAAAAGGCGTTACCTTAGAGTAAGCATCCTTATTTCCGTGATGGATAAAACTGAGGTGAAGCCCAAGAAAGATTAGGCTGAGTGTTGAGAAAACCGTTTGAAGGCGGAGCGGGCACGGTTCCTCTCCGAAGGAGAGGAGAGCGGAGCCTGAAACCGAGCAGGCTTTGATTGATTTGTGGCATGTTCTGTTGGCACAAATCAGTGGGGATTCCAAGGGGGTATGCCCCCTTGGTCGCAAGACGCTTTATGGAGTCCGAGACGGGGAGGCAGAGAGCCGTGCGGAGTGAGGCGAGCGTCGGAAGGGGGAAAGCGAAGCTGTTTCCCCTCTGAGGTGCTCGTAGGGGCAAAGCCCGCGTGTTTTTGATGCACTCAGCCTGATCTACCGCACATCTTATTATCATTGTTTTGAGGATGCTTCCCCACTTCGAGAACAACTCCCTATTTCCTCCCCCTAAATATTTCATCGGCCTCGGAAGTATAGTTCCCTTCCTCATCGTAGAGAAAGAAAGGAGGTAATATTGTCTCCTGTTCTGAAGAAAAACTGCACGATGCCAGGAACAGGTTCGAGGGACCCTCCTTTCTGGGATGGACAAAACGAACAGACTCCATTCGCATCCTGTTCCTTTCCGCTGCCTGAAAGAATTCTTCCTTCCTTTTCGTCTGAAAGATAAAGAAGGCTCTCCCCTGCTTCTCAAGGAGCTCCCCGGTCCTTTCCATTATATCGAAAATGTTACACTTCAATTCATGCTTAGCAATGGATTTCTCTTCTGATGAGCTGAGGTGCCCTTCTCCTTTCCTGAGGTAAGGCGGGTTTGAAAAGATAACATCATACTTTTTTCCGGGCCGAAATCTCCGCAAATCCTCTCGAACGATGGTGATTCTCTGACCAAGGTCATTGATCCGGACGTTTCTTTGAGCAAGGTCAGCTAAGGACTCTTGAATCTCCACCGCGGTGATGTGTTTAAAGGGCTTGATGCTCAAGAGAATAGAGACAATACCGGTTCCTGTGCCTAACTCCAGGATTTCATCATCGACTCTTGTTTGGATAAAGTCGGCCAGGAGAGGTGCATCTACCGAAAAGCGGTAACCCTTCTTTTTCTGAAGTACTAGAATTCGACCCTTGTAGAAAGAATCAAGAGTCTCATCATCACCCTTCAGCGGGCTGCTGGGTTTCATCTTCGATCGATTTAGTGAAAACAAGAATTTTTTCAAAAAGGACTTCCGCGAAACCTCCCCGAACGGTTAAACTTTCTTCTCTTCCGGCCAGCCGGTATGTGATATCTCCCTCACCCAACGCGAGTAATAAAGGACGATGGCCGGGAAGGATCCCCACATATCCTTCAAGACCGGGAAGAGAAACCTCTTGAACCTCTTCGTCCACAAGTACCTTCCGCGGAGATATGACTTTAAGACGGATGGACGAAGGCAGACTATTTGTCATGCGGTTCTCAATTCCTCTGCGCGCTGAACGACCTCCTCGATATCTCCCACCATGTAGAACGCCTGTTCGGGCTTATCATCATGGAGGCCTTCTGTGATTTCTCTGAAGCCCCTCACTGTTTCTTCGATGGAGACATATTTGCCAGACCTCCCGGTGAACTCCTCGGCGACGTTGAATGGCTGGGAAAGGAACCGCTGGATTTTCCGCGCGCGAGCGACGACAGCTTTATCCTCCTCGGACAGCTCTTCTATACCCAGAATAGTGATGATATCCTGAAGGTCCTTGTACCTCTGAAGGATCTCCTTCACGTCTCTGGCCACCTGGTAATGTTCCTTACCGATCACTCGAGGGTCCAGTATACGGGAGAATGATGACAGCGGATCAACTGCCGGATAAATTCCTATTTCGGTGAGTGCTCTTGACAAATTGGTCGTGGCATCGAGATGGGAAAAAGTGGTGGCCGGTGCGGGATCAGTGAAGTCATCAGCCGGAACATAGATGGCCTGGACAGAAGTGATCGAGCCCTTTTTCGTGGATGTGATCCTTTCCTCAAATTCCCCCAGCTCAGTGGCTAAATTCGGCTGGTAACCGACCGCAGAAGGCATCCGTCCCAACAGAGCGGAAACCTCTGAGCCGGCCTGGACAAAACGGAAGATATTATCGATGAAGAGGAGGATATCCTGGTTCATCTCATCCCTGAAATATTCGGCGACAGAAAGAGCGGCCAGTCCGACTCTCAGCCTTGCTCCCGGAGGTTCAGTCATCTGGCCGTAAATCAGAGCGGTCTTATCGATGACACCTGATTTTTTCATCTCCAGCCAGAGGTCATTCCCTTCTCGAGTTCTCTCTCCCACGCCAGCAAAGACAGAATAACCGCCGTGTTTTTTGGCCACATTGTGGATGAGTTCCATGATGATGACGGTCTTCCCGACCCCTGCCCCTCCGAAAAGACCGATCTTCCCACCCTTCAAAAAGGGTTGGATGAGGTCAATCACCTTGATTCCTGTCTCGAACATTTCAAGCTTCGTACTCTGATCTTCAAGCGATGGAGGAGACCTATGGATCGGGTATTTTGTCTTGGCATTGATCGGGCCGAGATGATCCACGGCTTCTCCGATGACATTGATTAAACGTCCCAGAGTTTCCTCTCCGACTGGAACCTGGATCGGTCCGCCCAGGTCCACGGCTTTCATTCCCCTGGAAAGACCGTCGGTGGGATGCATGGAGATACATCTCACTCTATCCTCTCCAAGATGCAGTTCTACCTCCCCGATAATATCTATGGGTGTGGGGACATCAAAGCCTTCACTCGTGATCCGGACCGCATTGTATATCTTGGGCAAATTGATTCCTTTGAATTCAACATCAAAAACAGGACCGATAACCTGAACCACCTTTCCTGCTTTTTCTTTTTTCTCTTCTGGCCTCGCCTTTGCTTTCACGCCTTTTTCTTCTCTGGCGCTCTCTTCTTTTTTCGTCATTCCTCTCTCCATACATTCTATTTTTTGGCCAAGGCCTCGACCGCTGTCATGATTTCCAGCAGTTCCTTGGTGATTGACGCTTGACGGAACTTGTTCATGATCAATGTCAAATCACCGATCAAATCCTCGGCATTCTTGGTCGCATTATCCATGGCCATCATCCGGGCCGCATGTTCAGCCGCTTCAGATTCAAAAAAGAAATGCTGAATCTGACTTTCAACATAGAGCGGGAGGAGTGCCTCGAGGAGAGCGATCGCTCCCGGCTCCCAGTCCGGCGGAAATTCTTCTCCTGTCTGACTCTCTGGGGAACTGATGGGAAGAAGCCGGGTGATGGATATCTTTGGCGAAAGAATGGCTTTAAACTCGTTATAGACTACATACACGGCATCTGTTTGGGAAAATACATAGAGCCGCATTAAAAACTGTGCGAGATCTTTAATGTCTTCCGGGCTGATTTTCTGGATTTGCTCGGAATACAGGCGATCAACAGGAAAAGGCAATTTCTTAAAAAAAGTTACGGCCTTTTTCCCGACCAAAACCAGATTCACGCGGGCATCCAGGGCCTTTTCTTCAAAAAAAGCATGCGCTCTGGACAGCAAGTTGGAATTAAACGCCCCGGCCAATCCTTTATCAGAGCTAATGACCACCCCTTCCACTCTCTTCTCATCCCGCTGGGCCAGTAGAGGATGGCCCCTTTTTTTGGCCCAGAAAACGACTTTAGCCAAAAGGTGAGGTGATTCGTGCCAGTATGGGCGACCTTCCAGAACAAATTGCTGCGCCTTCTTGAATTTAGCTGTGGCTACAGTCTTCATGGCTTGCGTAATCTGTTGGGTGTTCCGGACGCTCTTGATTCTTCTTCTCAGGTCGATTAATTCGGGCATTCTATTCCTTCTCTTCTCTAAACTTGAGGTTGAAGTCCTTCAAGGCCGCATGGATAGCCTCATCCAGTTCGTCATCGATCTCCTTTTTTTTGGCGATCTTTTTTAACAAATCGGCATGTTCCTTTTCAAAGTGCTCGAACATTTTTTTCTCGTATTCTTTTATGCGTTCGACTCCAAACTCATCCAGGAATCCCCTGTTTCCCGCGTAAATGACCAGTATCTGTTTCTCGACAGACAAGGGAACGTACTGGTCCTGCTTGAGCACCTCGGTCAGTCTCTCACCCCTGTCGAGCTGAGACTGGCTGGCTTTATCCAGTTCTGTGCCGAACTGAGCGAATGTAACCAACTCTCGGTACTGGGCCAAGTCCAGACGCAACTGTCCAGCCACCTGTTTCATGGCTTTAATCTGAGCATTCCCTCCAACTCTCGAGACCGATATTCCCACGTTGATGGCCGGCCGTATTCCGGCATTGAACAGTTCCGGTTCCAGGTATATCTGGCCATCTGTGATAGAGATAACGTTGGTGGGGATATAGCCTGAAACATCACCAGCCTGGGTTTCGATGAGGGGGAGTGCAGTCAAGGAACCGCCTCCGTTTTCATCATTGTATTTGGCCGCTCTCTCCAGCAGCCTGGAATGGAGATAAAACACATCTCCAGGGTAAGCTTCCCGGCCAGGAGGGCGTCTCAGGAGGAGAGAGATCTCTCGATAGGCGGCTGCATGTTTGGAGAGGTCATCATAAATAAGCAGGGAATGCTGTCCGTTGTCCCGGAAATACTCTCCTATAGCGCATCCACTGTAGGGCGCCAGGAATTGGAGGGATGAAGGCTCGCTGGCTGATGCGACCACAACGATCGAATAGTCCATCGCTCCATGATCTTCCAGAATTTTGACGATATAGGCGACGGTGGAATTTTTTTGTCCGATGGCCACGTAGACACAGATCACATCTTTGCCCTTCTGATTGATGATAGTGTCCACCGCTATCGCAGTCTTCCCAGTCTGACGGTCACCAATAATCAACTCTCTCTGTCCGCGGCCTATGGGAATCATGGCATCGATGGCTTTTATCCCGGTCTGCAGCGGCTCTTTAACCGGCAGGCGGTCGACAACGCCGGGAGCCAGACGCTCGACGAACATGTAGTCATCTGTTTTGATCGGTCCCTTCTCATCCAGAGGAATCCCCAGAGGATTCACCACTCTTCCGACCATAGCCGGACCCGCGGGAACCTGCATGATGCGGTGAGTGCGCTTGACTATATCTCCCTCTTTGACAAGATGACTCTCTCCCAGGAGGACAGCGCCCACACTGTCTTCCTCTAAGTTCAACGCGACGCCATAGAGATCGTTGGGAAATTCCAGAAGTTCGTTATACATCACTCTATCCAGCCCATAGATCCGCGCAATTCCGTCTCCGACAGAGGTGACGGTCCCGACCTCTTTGATGTCGACCTCTGCCTCATATCCCTCGATCTGGCGCTGGATGATTTTGCTTATTTCATCGGCTTTGATTTCCATTTTTCCGCCTATCCTTCAATTATTTTTTCTTTGAGTTTCAATAAACTCCCCTTGATCGATATATCATAGACAATGTTTTTTCTTTTGATCAAAAGACCGCCTACCAGTTCAGGATCGATCCGATACTTCAAAACAACAGGCTTCTTCTCAAGACGCTCCAACTTCACTTTCAATTTTCTCCTCTGGCCATCGGTAAGGGGGACAACCGAAGCCACTTCATACGTATCCACTCCCTTCTCTTCGTTCCAGGCGTCAGGCAGAGACTCTATGATCTCAGGAAGAAGCTCAAGTCTGTCGTTTTCCACAAGAAGCAGAATGAATCTCTCTGCTTTTTTCCTTATAGATGTTGACGCCAAAAGTTCTTGAGCGATTTGCACTTTTCGGCTGGTGGGCAGGAATGGATTTAAAAAGGTATCTTTCAGTTCTTTATGAGTGTGGAGCATCTCTCTGAAGGCGGACAGCTCCCCGAGAAGAGCTGAAAACTCTGCCTCATCTTTGATAGAGTTAACCAGCCCTAGAGTGTATCTTTTGACCAGAATTTGGCTTTTCATCGAGTTTATCGAGCCTTTCGATGGACCTGTTTATCAGCTGGGATTGAAGTTCAGGACTCATCTTCCTCTTGATCCTGTCCTCAGCGAGTGCTGTTGCCAGTGCCGCGGAATATTCTCTGAGTTCCCGGATTCTTGAGCGGATTATGGCATCAATTTCCTGTTTGGCAAAATATTTTATCTTCTCTGTTTCCCGCTGCGCCATCTGCAGAGTCTCTTCTTTTTCTCTCCGGCCTTCGCTTTCCGCTCCCTTCATCACTTTCTCAATTTCCTTCTCAAATCCGGCTAACCGTGTTTCTATTTCTTTCAGTTTTTGTTCCGCATCCTTTCTGGAATCCGCGGCCTCTTTTAAAGACAACTGAATATCCCGGGCTCTCTTCTCAAGAAAGCTCCGGATGGGTTTGTACAGAAGGTAAGTCAATCCGCCGAAGAGGATGATAAAATTGGCGGTCTTCCATAAAAAATCCATTAAGCCTGAGGGATGCTCCTCTTCTTCAGGAGACATGAAGACGAAAAAAGGCAGCAAAAGTATGACAATGAGAATTTTTTTTCTGCCCATCAGTTCAAAAGCCTCTGTTCAATACTTTCGGCTAAGCGCTTGGTTTCCGACTCCAATTCTTCTTTCAGACTTTTCACCTGTTTCTCCAGCAGTTTTTTCGCTTCTTCTATCTGATTCCGTGTTTCAGTACTGATCTCTGTCAGCATCTGTTCCCTCTTCTTGAGTGCCTCCCGTTCATATTTCTCTTTTATTCTTTGGGCTTGATTCTTTGCTTCTTTCAACTTTGCTTCAATCTCGCTGACTGTCTGCTCATAAGCCCCCATCGATTTTTCGAAAGCCTCTCTGTCTCCCTTGATCCGAGATTTCCGCTCATTCATGACTCTCTGGAGAGGCTTGAAAAATATCTTGGACAGGACAAAGACGAGGATCCAGACTATTACAAAAACAACGAACAGACTGGCATCAATTTCAATCATTTCTATTAAAGGAAAATGGAAAAATTAGGCAAAAATTTATCATTTTTACCCCAAAAAAGCAAGTTGAATAAATGGTTCAGGGCTTGACTTTTGACATTTTAGTATTGGGATCAAGCCTTGTTAGAATGTTTTACGTATAACCCTATTCTAGCATTAATCATCCCAACCTTGATAAGGCCTGACCCTGCAATGTCCAAAGTCAAGCCCTGACCCCATTTAATTAACGTTTCCATGCTTTTTTTATAGCGCCGACTAGAAAGAGAGAGCCAGCGATGACCACACATCCACCCGAACCTGCCCTGTGAATTGCCAGTTTCAAGGCATTTAGGGGATCCGGTTCCTTAATTATCCGGTCCTGATATTTAGGAATTTTTGTTTCGATATCATCAGGCGAGGCCGCTTTGAAATAGGGAAACCGCGTGAGGATGACTTTTTCAGCCAGAGGAAAGAGCATATCAGCGATCTTCTCGATTTCCTTATCCCGCATCACGGCAAAAACAAGGATTAGAGGAGAAGGCAGAAAATCCTTGATATATTTTTGTAAACCCAGAGCTCCCTCCACGTTGTGAGCTCCATCAAAAATAATGAATGGCTCTCGAGACACTACTTCCAAACGACCTTCCCATTTGGTCTTTTCAATTCCTTCGATAATCTTACTCTTCTTCAATTTTCTCCATCTTGCTGAAAGCTGCTCACAGGAAACAATGGCCACCGCCGCATTTCTTCCCTGGTATTCTCCCTTAAGGGAAGGTGAAAAAACGTATTTTTCTCCATCCGACCGATAGACAAAAGAGTGCTCTTTTTCTTTTTTTTGAATGGAGAAACAACCTTCCTTCTCGAATACTCCAAGAAAGGGAGCTTTGAGTTCTTCAGCCCTTCTCTGTATTGTCTCATAAGCTTCGGTCTCTTCGACTCCGCAAACCACAGGAACACCGGATTTCACAATTCCCGCCTTTTCATAGGCGATCTGGCTCAAATTTTCTCCCAGGAATTTCTGATGCTCTCCGGAAATCGTCGTGATAACCGAAACACACGGCTCCACAACGTTAGTGGCGTCAAATCTTCCACCCATCCCCACTTCCAAAACTGCTATATCTGCCTTTTGCTCCCAAAAGTAAAGGAACGCCATGCAAGTGAGAAACTCAAAATAGGTAGGAGGAGACAGCAATTTCTTTGACGCGATCAATTCCTCGATTCTTGTCTTGAGCTCTGTGAGTATCCTGCAGAAATCCCGAGAGGAAACCAGCCGATCGCCGATTCGAATCCTCTCTTCAGGTTTGACCAGATGGGGAGAGGTAAAGAGTCCGACGCTCAAGCCATGGCAGGTCAAGATCTGAGTGAGCATGGCGCAGACCGAGCCTTTTCCGTTCGTGCCGGCAACCAAGACAGAAGAGTATTTCTGATGAGGATTGTTGAAGGAAGAAAGAATCGTCCGGACGTTATCCAGGCCGAACTTAATGCCTAAATTTTGGACCTTTTCAAGATATTTCAGGCATTGTTCGTATTTCATTCAGGACGATTGAGGAAGAGGCGTAAAGCTCTTATCAAATAAGAGCGCAGATTTTTCCTGTCGACTACATTATCGAGCATCCCATGCTGGAGGAGAAACTCCGAGCGCTGGAAACCTTTGGGCAGCTTTTCTTTTATCGTCTGCTCGATAACTCGTGGGCCAGCAAATCCGATAAGCGCGTTTGGTTCAGCAATGTTGATGTCGCCTAACATGGCAAAGCTTGCGGTCACACCGCCTGTCGTCGGGTCAACAAGCACAGAAATGAACGGAAGTCCTGCCTTATCCAAGAGGCCAATCGCAGAGCTGGTTTTCATGAGCTGCATTAAAGAATACACGCCCTCCTGCATCCTCGCCCCTCCAGAACAGGAAACGACGATTAAAGGCAGGCGCTCTTTCAGGGCTAACTCCGCAGCTCTCGTGATTTTTTCCCCGACCACAGAGCCCATACTTCCTCCCATGAAATTAAAGTCCAGTGCAGCAATAACGACATCCAGCCCTCCCATTTTTCCCCTGGCATTCAACACAGCATCCTGGAGGGAAGTCTTCTTCCTGTTGTCTTCAAGCCTCTTGGAGTATTTCTTGCTGTCCACGAACTGAAGGGGATCTTCAGGGGAGATATCCTGGTCGAACAGCGTGTATTTCCCCTCATCGAAAAACAGATTCAGACGCTCAGTGGCCGTTAACCTGAAGTGAAAATTGCAGGAAGGACAGACTAGGTTGTTATCGATAATATCCTGTTTATACAGAATCCTGCGGCAGTTATTGCATCGCGTCCATAAATGATCCATGGTTCTCTACTCAAAATTAGTCTGAATTATCCATAAAATCTGCCCGCCCCGTTTCTTGATTTCGGAAACCTCAACTCGTAAATAATCCATGTTCAGTTTATTTAATCTTCTCCGGAAATTACTCTTTTTTATCTGAAGGGGGTTTTTTCTTCAGCCTCTCGGCAAGACCCTCTATCACTGATTTGGCTTCTGGAAGATCAGGGAGCTCCGGAATCTCTTCCTCTACTTCAGAATCATCCTGGATGTGACTCAAGACTTCATTCATCAGTTTCTTTGTATCTAAAGGTTTCTCATAATAACCCGAAGCGCCAAAATTGCGCATCGCTTCATTCCTGTACTGATGCCCCTTATACACTCCAGTCACAATAATCACAGGAACACTTCCCTTGCTATCTTTAACTATTTTTTGAGTCAGGTCAAAACCATGAAGCTTTGGCAGCATGGCCTCAAGAATAACCACATCCGGCTTTTCAGATTGAAATTTCTCATAGGCTGTGGCACCATCTCTCGCTTTAACAATCTGGATGTTATGGTTTTCAAACAGCTCAGCCAGTGATTCCAGGCTCTTTATGTCAAAGTCAACAATCAGGATCTTCTTCTCCGCCATAGTATTATCCGCCAGAAATTCTAAAATAAACCTCTAGGATTGTCAATAAATGCAAGAAGATACGAGATGGGGATGTTCCTATTTTCTTTGTAAAACCAGAAATACAATGTTATTCATTTATTACAGATTTTTTTTAAAGGAAGACTTTTGCTATTCAGCCCTTCGAAAAGGCCGATGAAAATCTAGCAGTAAGACTATGGCAAAGTAAAAAAAAGGAGGAGAATTCTCCTCTTCTCCTCCTCCTTGTAGTAAACAGGATCAAGCCTTGCTAGAATAGCTTGTGAAAAACGAGGATTTTACCTGAGTCTTCACGTTCAAATAAGGTCTGATTCCAATTACATGTTATTTTTTCTTCAAGTAAACATTGCCGCTGAAAGTGGTCAGTTTAACCACCGCTCCACCATTATTCACGACACCGGAAATTTTACGCTTACTGATCTCGCCCGAGACTCTCACTTCAAAATCGCTATACATTCTTCCGCTGAAGGTTTTTGCTTCAAATTCGAATCCAGAATCGGACGGAATGACCATCTCAACACTGCCGCTGTGATTAGTGAGAGTGTATCTTCCATCACTTTTTATCTTCCCTTCATAGGAGAGTGATCCGCTCGTTGCCTGCACATCAACGGAATCGGCCTCGGACACATTTCTCAGTTCAACCCTCCCTGAAACCACTGAGGCCTGAATGGAACCTCTGACTCCTTCAGCCTCTATTGTCCCGGATATGGTCTTCAAGTAGGCGTTTCCTGTCACGTCCTGAACAATGATGCTTCCGCTCACAACATCGCAATCCACACCTTTATCGGCCTTCTTTACAGTAACGTTTCCGCTCACTGCTTTCGCTTTCGCCGATCCTCCGATCGATTCGAGGTCGACACTCCCACTCACAGAAGAAATCTTGGCAGACGCTTTTGCGGGTATGGTCAGGCTATAATTGACAGAGACATTAATCGAGTCTTGCCTCCACCCTTTCTTTCTCTCAGGATATTCAGTCTTGATCTTCAGCATATTGCCTTCTTTTTCGACGACAATCTCTACCTTGGCCGCATTCTCCTTGGCCTTGGCAACAGTCGAGGCTTTGGAAATCTTAATGGCATCGATCTTGACTTCACCCCTATTCCAGGTCTTCACTTCAATGTGACCTGAAATATTTGATAAGTTAACCTCGCCATCCCTTGCCAAGCTGACTGTTTTTGCAAATTTTTCTTCATACTTATCCTTATTATTCACAGCTCCATCGACCAGATTCAACCCGATGAGAAATAACAGCCCGGTCAGAACTGCCATCCATTTGACTTTTTTAAAGAGTTTCATGGTAAACCTCCTTATCATATTAAACTATATGACTTTCCTGACTTCCTTCTTCGGAGAGGGTGGTCTCCCAATTTCCATCATCTCCTGAAGGAAATCTACTTTTTCCCTGTAGGCGGCCAGCAAGAAATTTCTGGCATCTATATTCTCCGGCTCCTGAAGAACTATCTCGCGGCAGGCGATTATGGAAGAATCAATAATCTTGAGATTCTTCCTGAATACTTCAGCAACCTGTTTGGTCAAATTCCCTTCCTGAGCAGAAACAGCTTCCCAGAGCGCTTTGATCGCTTTTTTGTAATGCCGCTCCGCTTCATCCAACTTCGCCAGTGTGTAACGCATGGGGTCTTTCTTACCCAGGATACCAGTCCCACCGCTGTATTTCAGGCCGATCGTCACGGCACTCGCCACAAAAACCAAGAGCAAAGCGGCGCTTAACGCGTACTTGAGTTTGGGTGGGAAGAACAGATAACCAAACCACATTCTTTTTTGAGGATGCAAGGTCAAAACTCTCTGTTCCTCCGGTGTCAATCTTTCTCTTATCTTCAGCCAGGTCTGTCGAGGAGGAGTGTGTTCCTCTAATCCCTTGGCACTTTTAGCGATTTCACGGAAATCTTCTAGAATCTTTCTGCAGGCAGAGCATGTATAAAGATGCTTTTCAAGACGGGCACTATGCCGTCTTTTCAGGCCGTTATCGATATAATCGGAGATTAATCTTTTTGCTTTTGAGCACCTCATTCTCATATCTCCTCAGATCACCTTCCCTCTTTCAAGATGTTCGCGAATCTTCATCCGCGCCTTGAAGAGTTGTGATTTGGATGTGCCTACCGAACACCCCAGCATCAGTGCGATTTCTTCATGTTTGAAGCCCTGGACATCATGAAGCAGAAAAATTGTTTTCATCCTGGTTGGCAGGCTATGTATGGCATCATCCAGTGATTTTTTCATGAGCTTATCACTGGATTTGGCTGCGTCCTCGCTGATTCTTTCTTTCACATCGTTTAACGGAACCGTTCTCTGAACCCGGTTCTTGCTCCCCCGCAGGTAGCCAAAACAAGTATTCACCGCAATCCGGTACATCCAACTGACAAAAGTATCTGTCTTCCGGAGTGTCTGTAGATTGGAGAAAATCTTGAGAAAAACATCCTGTAGCAGGTCTTCAGCCACTTCTCTGTTGGAGGTGTAGCGATAAATCAGACTAAACAGAGGGCGGTTGAAGCGTTCGTAAATGGCCTCCATCGCTTTAACATCCCCGCCACGGCTGCGGTTGATCAAGTCTTCAAGAAGAGAAATATCCTGGAGGTTGGCTTCCTCAGCTAAGTTCCCTTTTTTGTGAGCCATGATAAGACCTGTAAGTGATAGATCCATTTTAGCAAATTGGACAGCACTTCTACCATTCAAACATTTCATGGCTCCGATCGCTGCTGCGTACGACATCTAGTTTTTCTCCTCATTTTATAAGATGAAACAGGGGGACAAAAGGTTGTCTGAATTTTGGAAATTTTAAAGAGATGAAAATTTGAAGATTTTGAGATTTGGGTGCGTTAAACAAGAGGACTCCTTATCTTGTCCGATTAGTTCCCCAAGCATCATAGATAATAATATGTCTCTTTAAGGAACATCTCCATATTTAAAGATATATTAATATTATTAATTTTTTTTAATACAATTATTAATAATATTAATTCTTTACTTGACTTTTTTAATTTATTTACGTATATTATATAAGGAAACTTAATTTGAGGAAAAAAAATGATAAAAGACTGGCAAGAATTAACAAGAATTACTAGAGGCTCTCCGCTGACTGTGGAGAAAGTGAAGCTTGCGGATAAAGACATTACTGTGGAAGGGAGTTTCGAACTTCCTCCGCTGGCTCGCCTGACTATGGAAGACCAGATCTTCGTGACCGCTTTTATCCGCAGCCACGGCTCCATCAAAGACATGGAAGAGCTTTTCGGCATCAGTTACCCGACTGTGAAAAATAGGCTCAACCGGCTTGCTCTCCAGCTCGACTTCGTGGAAATCAACCCGCCTCCCTCTAAAAGTGAAATCCTGACAAAGCTGGAGCAAGGAGAACTGACCGTCGACGAAGCCTTAGAAAGGATAAAAGGATGACTTTGCCACCTCTTTCGATGAAAATCCGTGTAGTGGAAGCCGGAAAAACTAAGTTGAGGCTCTTGTTTCCTGTGGTTCTTGTCTGGCTGGTTCTGCTGGTCCTGGCCATAGTTCTTTCCCCTTTAATTTTGCTTGCTTCTCTCATTCTCTGGCGGCAAGGCATTGGAAAAAAACTTATGATGTTCGGACCGATGTTCTTTGATTTACTCAGCACTCTACACGGTCTGAACATACAAACCGAAAGTATAGATAGTCAATTTTCAATCTCATTTCGATGAGGAGGTATAGACATGAGTGAAGAAAGACGAAAAATCCTGGAAATGCTTTCCCAAGGGAAAATCGATGTCAACGAAGCAGAAAAGCTGCTGTCTGCGATTTCCGAACCTTCGAGTGAATCAGAAAAAGGCGATAGGCCCGAGAAGAAAGATTTCCCGAAGTACCTGAGGGTCGTTGTCGAGCCAGGCCCTGAAAGCGTTAAAGGCGAAAAAGTCAACATCCGTGTTCCTTTTAATCTGCTTCGTGCCGGAATCAAGCTGGCCTCTCTTGTTCCTGTGGATGTTCAGGGAAAAGTCAACGAACACCTGAAAGAAAAGGGAGTCAATTTAGACCTCTCGAATATTACCTCAGAAAATCTGGAAAAACTCTTGATACACCTGAACGATCTGACCGTGGACGTGGACAGCAAAGAGGAAAAAGTTCGTATATTCTGTGAGTAAATTATCTCCCTTAGCTCTACTTTGTCCAGGCATAACCGAGTTTCACAAAGAATGTTCTGTCTGTTTGTGTGATGTCGATTCCTGGCCCGCCGAAATAGTTGTCTGAATACCCCAGGAAGAGCACTGTCTGGGGATTGAGTTTATAAGAGAACAGGAATTGAGTGAATATCGACTGCATTTTTGGGTCCACCGGGAATACATAAAGGGCCGGATTCCTGGAAACATCATAGTACTGAACGATGGCGCGGACAAACGTCTTGACGTTGAAATTAAAGACCAGCTTCACCTGAGAAAGGTTGGCTTCGTATATTTTATCCACTCCCAGGTTGAGCCGCTCGTAGGAGTGGTTAATGTTGAGATTGATGTGCCGGCCGAAGCTGAATTCAGCAAAGGGGACAAACCGTAAGGCATCGGCTTTCCTAGCATTTGAGTAATCCACACTGTCTCCGAATTGAGTAATAAGACGGAGATGGACTCCACCGGCCGGTTTGAGCTCGTTCCTCCAGGTGATCATATCTAAATCATAAATCTCATTCAAATAGCGCTCTTTGAAGCGGTCGTACGCGATCACGACGACTGATTGAAGCGGACCCAAATACTGGCCAAACAAAGAAACATTCTGGTCAGTTAATGTGCCATTGTGGTCATAAACTTCTCCTCCTTGAGCCCCGAAAGTCAATCTGGTGAACCAGCTGTCTCTTTTTCCCCAAACCATTCGCTGGAGAGTAATATTGTATCTTCGGATATCCACTCGAGGCACATAACCGTAATCCGCGCGGAACGTGGGATTCCGGTCACTGTATTCGAGTCCATAAAACCAGTTCCTTCCTATATGAAAGAATGAGGCATCGATCGCATCGCCGCCGAAATCACCGGTTCTCTGTCCATACAGCAGAGCCGTGACATCCGTGTAATCCGTCTCTGAGTGAAGGTACTGGAAGCGCAATTCTTTTGTTCTGGAGAGACGGATGAAACCGTCCATTCCGCCCACATGGTTGTAATAGCCGTCAGTCATACGGCCAGTATACAGGATGCCGACCTGGGAACCTCTCCCCACATCCCTGCGAAAGCGGAACACCCCGCTCATCACATCCTCATTGACAGAGCCTTGCGAGGAACCCTGGTTGGAGGGAAAAGTCAGGTTGTTGATCCTGTCGTAGGCTCCAAAAAATCCAAAGACATTCCTCCCCACTTTTCCGGTGAATTTGAATCCTCCATGCGGGTTAGCCACTGTCCGGGTGAAAACAGCTTGAATCGGAGTCAGGAAGAAATCGGCCCCTTCGAGAAAGAACGGCCTTTTTTCAGGGTAATAAAGAGCAAACCGCGTGTTAACATCGAGCTGGGCCACGTCCGCCTCGACCTGAGAGAAATCAGGATTGACTGTGCCATTAAGAATCAGGTTGGGAGTGATACTCCAGCGGAGTGATACCCCCGGGTCAACTTCCTCATCACCGGCCTGAAGTGATCCTCCCGGGAAGGGATCCCTCGTGTCTGTCCGGTTCGCCGTCAAAGTCGGTGCGATCTCAATGTTTAAACCGGCTGTCATACCCTGGAGTCCGATGATCTTGTTCTGCTGGCAGAGAATACAGGCGACGTCCCTCCTCCGCTTATGTGACGTCATTCTGTGGCGGACCGAACGCGGATAAGAGCGCTCGGCACCGAAGCCCCATGTTTGGGCCTCTGCGCTTTTGGCAAAACGGAGCTGGTTGAAGGGGATGGCTATCTCAACGGCATAGCCCCATCCAGTGATTCTCCCTTTTGATTTCCAGATAATATCCCAGGAAAAATCTTCGTACCCTTCTGCTTCACTGAAATTCGCATCGGCCTGGACGCCGAGAGGATTGACCCTGAACTGGAATCCCCTCCGCTCATCATTAAACGTGTCAATCATGAAGGTGACGTGGTCATCCTGGATAAACGTGTCTATCGCATCCCTATCCATCAGATGCGCTCGGATTTTCGAAGGCTCTGGGTCATAGCAGCGGAATCCGACATAAAAATACTTCTTATCGAACGTGACCAGACAGTCCGTATCCACCAGAGCCGGGATGTTATCTCCGGGAAGCCATTCATAAGGAAGCTTGATGACAGCCGCATCTTCCCATGCTTGCTCATCCAGCACACCGTCCACCTTAATCTCTGATGTGGCCGCAGAGATTGTGTAATGGGCGGCCTCGATTTTTTCCTTTTTTCCTGGTTTTTCCTGCGTTTCCTGGGCTAAAGGAGCCGCAAACCCGGATAAACTCACAAGCAAAACCACCCCGAATATCATCGCTTTCTTTAAACATATGAATTTCGTCACTCTTCTCTCCTCTCTATGATTTATGAAACTTCCTTCATCATTCTAAAAACCTTTGCGCCTATTCCCGAATAGGCCTTTTCATGCTGGCCTGGAAAATCATTTGAGCCAAAACGAGCCTTTTGAAGTGAACTCATGCAATCTCCATGCCAAAATTTTTAACCCGGGAGTCGAACCTTTAACCCAGATAGATTTCTTCTCGCATAAGCCGATAAACCTGCATATAAATTTTCCTGTGCATCCTTGAAACCTAAAATCCAGAGGAAAACTCAAGGCCAGCCGCTGTCTGCCACCGTTTTTTCTTCTCTATCAATCAGTTCACGCAAATGAACAGGCATTCGGTTAGTTATACGTAAAAAAGCAAGCAAGAGTTGTCATAGTAAAATAATTTTACAGCATGAGTCTGAAACGGACTTCTTTCATAAAGAATTATTTTAGTTAAAAATATAAATTTGAGACTTTATTCAGTCATAGACAAATGTTCGAGTTTAATACCTCTATTAAAATATTTTTAATGCTTCCCTTTCTTCAAATGATTTCTTTCCAGAATGGAAATAAATCAATTCGGGATTGAGAAGGAATTGAAACTCTAAACAGGAACACAACTTAAAGTCGGACAGATTATTCAGCTCAGGCCGGCCCCCAGTGCATCAAAACTGGCGGGATGAGGGAAAGGAAACCAAAAATCATCCAGATGATGAGAAGCGGAATGAGCCATTTCGCCCATTTCTCCCATTTCAGTCTGGCAAGCCCCAGGACTCCCATGGTCACGCCTGATGTAGGGAGCACAGGATTGATGTATTCAGCCAGTTGAAAAGCAAAAACCGTCGTCTGTCGAGTTATCCCCACCAAGTCTCCAAGGGGAGCCATGATCGGCATGGTCAAAGCGGCTTGGGCTGTCCCCGAGTGGACGAAGAAATTAATGATACACTGACAGATGAACATCAGTTGGGAAGAGATGATCGGATGGAAATTCGAAATAGCTTTGGCCATGTAGAAGAGTGTAGTATCCAGGATCTTCCCGTCCATGGCCACAACCAGGATAGCTCGCGCACAACCGATTATCAGGGCTGCATTGATCATATCCTTGGCTCCATCTACAAAAGACCTTGCCAGCTCTTCGGACTTCAGCCTACCGACAATTCCGGAAAGGAGGCCCAATGCCAGAAAAAGGCCCGCGATCTCATTGATGTACCATTTGTAGTGAAGAATCCCGAAAACGAGAAGAGCCATCCCCAAAAGGAAAAGAATGAGCACTCGCTTGTGAATTCCTGTGAGCTTAATCTCCTCCTTATTAGCAATATCCAGATCCAAGCTCTTTTTCCGCTCCTGGTCTTCTTTATAAGTGGGGCTGACTTTCGGATTCTTCAGAACCCTTGAGGCGTAGCGCATGACAATGAAGACGGCAATCGCCGTTCCCAAGGCCCAGATGATTATCCGGTAGCCCATACCAGAATAAAGGGGAAGCCCGGCAATCCCCTGAGCGATGCCGACTGTGAACGGATTGAAAAAAGCTCCTGCAAAACCGGCTGCCGCTCCCACAAAAGGAATGGAAACGCCGACAATAGTGTCATAACCAAGAGAAAGGGCAAGAGGAACAAAGATGAGCACGAAAGGCATTGTCTCTTCGCACATCCCGAAGATCGCTCCTCCCAGAGAAAAAATTACCATAGTGACAGGAATCAACAGGACACGCAGCGCCTTGCTCTCGCCGAATTTCAGAGCAAGGTTGTTGATAAAAGCCGTAACGGCTCCGGTTTTCTGGATGACGGCAAAAGCTCCCCCCACTACAAAGATGAAAACGATAATGTAAGAGGCTTCCATAAAGCCTTTGATCGGAGATATGAACAGAGCTCCTATCCCCTGAGGCTGCCGTTCGATAAAATGGAACGAATCTTCGACAGGGATTGTCCGCCCCTCCTTTTCCACCCTCTCATATGCGCCTCCGGGAACAATCCAGGTCGCAATGACGGTCAAGACTACCATCGCGTAAATCAAAACAAGGGTATGAGGCAGTCTGACCTTTTTCAACTTCATTTTTTTATGATCCTTTTCGTCTTCAGGTTGAACCTGTCTCCGTTTTTGAGGATGTGCATAATGAAGTTCGAACCACTGATGATGCGGGAGGGACTGAATTGAATCTGAGCCTGGGATGCATCGTAGACGACGACACTCCGCTCTCCCAAAACCTCAAACGTATCATCCGGATTGACAACGATCGCCGTCGACTCGTCAATCCCGATTCCGAGAAACTCCGGGTTCTCCGCCACCAGGCTGATGAGCCGGTTGTGCCGCTTCCGCCTGACAAAATGCTGGTCGATGATAGCGCTCTGGATAAACCCGAATCCTCGGATAGTGACAACATTATCAGCTTGAAGAGTCTCAAACGCACGCCCTTCCTTCACTTCTCTTTTCTCATCGCCTGTGATCATGACTTCACTCATCACCGCAGCACCAGCGCTAGTTCCGCCGATCACAGCTCCCTTCCTGTAGAGCTCAAGAAGCTTTTTGTGAACGGGTGTATCGATGAGAACCGCTGTCAAGCGAGACTGAACTCCGCCGGAAAAAAATACTCCTCCAACATCATCCAAAATCGCAATGTTTTTCTCTAAAAGAGCCAGTTCCCTGGTCAAAATATGGAATTCCACATCTCTGGCTCCCAGCTCTTTGAACTGTTTTTCTTGCTCAGGGCCGACTTCGGCAGGCACACTGCTGGCCATGGGAAAGATAACAATCTTCCCGCTGTTGACATTTTGAGCCAAGTCGATAAATTTCTTCATCATGCTGACTGGCCGGCGACCCCCTCCAATGACGAAAAGATGACCTCTCTCCTTCGAGAATGCAGGAAGAGAAATGATCAAATAAAAGCTGAGGAAAAAAATGTATGTTTTTTTCATTTCTGCTGACTTCTCCTTCTGTCAAGTCACACTGAAAATAATCCTCCCGCAAAAGAAAGCAAATTATAATACCTAGACTCCGCAATAACAATTAAAACATCACAGACAGAGCCTATGGAAAATAATGTATAGTGTCGGCAGATTTTATGAATAATTCAGGTTTAATAATTCTTGACAATTACTGCCATCTGACTTATTATCTGTCTGGTGGTCATATGACCACTATTATTGGTCATCTGGTGAGATTTATTGGTTTGGAGGCTAAATATGTTCAAAGGCATATTCGGCTCAGAAAATAAAGGAAAAATTCTTTTGTACATTTATACACATGGCGAATCGTACCCTAGAGAAATCGCTAAAACATTTGGCCTGTATTTGAATGGAGTTCAAAAACAATTATTAAACATGGAAAAAGATGGTATTCTCTACAGTAAACTTAAAGGAAAGGTTAGATTGTTTGGATTAAATCCGAGATATCCGTTCAAAAGAGAACTGGAATTACTATTTGAAAAAATTTTAAAATTTATTCCGGATGAAGAGAGAGAAAGAATCTATCTTCCACGGTTAAGACCCCGTAGAACGGGAAAACCCTTATAAGATAAAACAACGTGAAATTAAAGGGATTGTCATTAAAAGATTTGGCTATAGTCATTTCCGGTTATCTTCTAAAAAATGGAATTGAGGTTATTTTGACTGGGGGAGCATGCGTCGTCATTTATACAAATAATAAATATATGTCTTATGATTTAGATTTCGTTTTAATTTCTTCTGATAAACAAAGAGAAGTAAAACAATTGCTCTTGGATCTTGAGTTTTACGAGGAAGATAGATATTTTAAGCACAACGACACGGAATATTTCATAGATTTTGTATCTCCCCCACTTTCTGTTGGAGAAGAACCCGTAAAGGAAATTAAAAAAATCAAAAAAGGGGAAAATATATTAAAACTATTATCTCCGACAGAGTGCGTCAAAGATCGCTTAATAGCTTTTTATCATTGGGACGATAGACAGACTCTAGAGCAAGCAATTTCAGTATATAAAAACAATAAAGTTGATTTAAAAGAAATAGAAAGATGGTCAGCAAATGAAGGCATGAACGCTAAATATAATATATTCTTAGCAAGAGTCGAAAATACATAATACTTCGGGCAGCGCTAAGTAAGAGTGGGAGATATCCGGATGTGAGACTTGATAAATCCGAGAATTTCCGCAGGGCCGAGAAGGTTGATGAGGGAATGGCGTGAAAAATCTGACTGGAGCAAGGACATCCCTGAATACTATCTGATCATTTATCCACACTAAATAGAAGAGGACCTCCTTACTTTTTTTCAGTTTAAAGATTATGTTTTTTTATCCATTCATCCTATTGAAAAATTTCTTTCTGAATCTCAATGACACATTCACGAGGCTGATAAGCACAGGAACCTCAATAAGGGGCCCGATCACAGTAGCAAATGCGACCGCCGAATGGATCCCGAATACCGCGACAGCCACTGCGATGGCCAGCTCAAAATTATTGCTGGCAGCAGTGAAAGACAGTGTTGTCGTTATGGGATAGCCTGCCCCTGCTTTCTTCCCCAGATAAAATGACACAAAAAACATCAGGACAAAATAAAATACGAGGGGGATAGCGATACGAACAACATCAAAAGGGATCTTAACTATATACTCGCCCTTAAGGGAAAACATGACAAAGATTGTAAATAGGAGGGCGATCAGAGTAATTGGACTTATCTTGGGGATAAATTTCTGCTCGTACCAGGTGCGATTTTTAAGTTTAATGAGGCTGAAGCGTGTTATCATGCCGGCCAGGAATGGAATTCCCAGGTAGATAAACACACTTTTCGCTATCTGTCCCATTGTAATATCAACGACTGTCCCTTTCAGTCCTAACAATGGCGGGATTTTAGTTATAAAAATGTAGGCATAGATTGAAAAAAAGAGAACCTGAAAGATGGAGTTGAACGCGACCAGTCCGGCTGCATATTCAGTGTCCCCTTTGGCCAGGTCATTCCAGACAATGACCATGGCTATACAGCGCGCCAGCCCAATCAAAATGAGGCCGTACATGTATTCGGGCCGATCACGCAGGAACAGTATGGCCAGCACGAACATCAAGATGGGACCAATGATCCAGTTCAGTACCAGTGAAAGAGAAAGAACTTTTATGTTGCGAAAAACATCTCCGAGCTCTTCGTATTTCACTTTTGCCAGCGGCGGGTACATCATCAGAATCAGCCCGATGGCAATGGGGATGTTTGTGGTATCCACCTGGAATTGATTAATAAAATCGACAATGCCCGGGAATATAAAGCCTGTGAAAACTCCAACCGCCATAGTTAAAAATATCCAGAGTGTGAGATACCTATTGAGAATAGAGAGCTTAGCTCCAACTTTTTCAGTCAATTTGGACCTCCTTAGGGAACACTCCTGAGTCCGAATTCTAGAACGCATATCCCATTTATACGGTTTATCCTTTTATTTTGAAAAAAACGCCTTTAGCCTCAATCGATTTCACCCAAGAAACCTGCTTCGTTGCTTTTTTTTCTTTCATGCCTTATGCTTCCCTATTCACTTCAAAATTTATCTTACGATCATCACAATTGGAATACAAAGTAAACACCCACCAGTATGATGATGACGCCCGCTACTTTCTGAAGGGCCTGATTTGCCTTTCTCAAACCCTTTGATTCGATCAATTTTTTTGCTGCACCCATGGATGTCCCTGCAATCAAGACGAGGAAAGAATGTCCAAGGGCATAAATAAAGAGCAAAAAAGCGCCATAGAAAACATTCCCCTTACTGGCCACAAAGGCAAGAAGGACAGCAAGTATGGGGACTGCGCAGGGTGAAGATATGACTCCAAATAAGAGGCCGAGAAAAAAGGCCTTGATAGACCCACCTCTTTTGATATTAATCGATAGAGGCAAATTAAAGTTAAGCTTGAACAGGCCAAGAAGATGGAGGCCCATCACAAGGCAGACTCCAACAACGGTATATTTCCAGAATGACCCCACATCGCCAAACATGCTCCCAGCCAAACCTGAGATAACCCCTAATATGGTGAAAGTGACAGATAATCCCAGGATAAACAACAAAGAAAAGACAAGAGATTTTTTTATGTTCGCAACCTCCTGATATCCTGCCACCATACTTACTACAAGTGGAATCATTGCCAGAACACAGGGATTTGAAGCTGTCAGGAGGCCGCCGAAGAAAACAGCAACAACGGCAAGCCACGGATTACTCTGGATCAGCTGCTGAATATCCCCAAAAATGCTTTCCATCACTCATCCCTATGTTCAGTTGATCCCTTTCTTCTTAAGAATCTTTACTATCTCTTCCTTCGGAAAAAAGCCGACATGCCTGAAAAATTCTTTGCCATCTTTATCAATGAATACTTGAGTCGGAATCAGTTGAATGCCGTATTTTCTGGCAGGCCTCGGATCCTTCCACACGTCGTAAAAAACAACCTGAACCTGGCCCGCAAACTCCTCGGCTATCTCTTTCATGATTGGCTGCATCCTCCGACAGGGAATGCATTTGTCCGCGCCGAGCTCGATGAAAGTCACCTTGAATCCAGAAAAATCCACTTCGAGCTTACCTGTAATGACCTTACCCTCTTGAACTGTTTGTTCGCGATTTGATTCATTTTGACTTTCCTGGGCCTGGATACAGGCGATACTCATAAGAAAAATTATAATCAACATGATCAGACTCGATTTCCTCATAGGCCTTCTCCTTTTTGAAAATATATTCAGAAGTAAATCCAATTTTGATTTTGCTCATATCAAAGGGAATGAGCCTTTGACGAACGCACTCTTGATTCACGATGATATCTTCACCGCAAAAACTATACAGACATCATGTGCGTATTGGATTTGATTTTCCTCGCATCTTCGAATGGCCATTTCTGACCAAGACCCAGGCGGCATCCAGACAGCAGAGATCCCCAGTTCAACACAAGGCTCAATAATCTTTAATATATTTTTTTCCTTGACTCGTCTCACCAATTCTTCTTTCAAAGCAGACTCATTCTCTATTCTCTTAAAATAGGTTTGTCTGATGATCTTCATGAGGTCGACTATCCCGACTTCACTGTCTCCAACTTTAATAATCTTGATATTTGATGGGATATTGGAACACTGACAGCCCAAGCCTTTCATTTCTCTCCTTCAAAAAAATGGTGCTTTTACACTTCTTCATTAATCCATTCTTTTATTTCCTTTGCAGAAGGAATCCGTCCCGTACATTTAACTTTTCCATTGATTACCAGGCCGGGAGTTGTAAAAATCTTATACTCTGCGATCTTTTTGATATCAGTTACTTTCTGGACATCCGCTCCGAGATTAAGCTCGGCCAAGGCATTAATGGTCCTCTTCTCGACCTCATGACAACGCGGACAACCCGGTCCTAAAATCCTGATTTCCATTGTCTGACCTCCTTTTTCCTCTATTTATCGGAAACGAAAGCTTCTGGGATATTGTATCCTGACGCCTTTAAAAGACGGAGAAGTTCATTTCTCTTGTCAGTAAAATTCCCCGAAAACAATTCCACACATCTCATGACACTGATTTCCTCCTCTGACAATTTCACGGCGAATGTCATGCAGGTTAATTCTCCACAAGTTTTACAGTTGGTCCCCGGAATCAATTTGTAGATATCCAGTGCCGAGAGTTTCTGCCTCCTTTCGAAACTTGGCTCGATGGAATCTTTGTTTTCGTAGCAGTAATTGACCTTGTCTTTTACCCAGTTGATAATTTGATGAGCATCCTCTTCGTCTGTCACCTTTGTTGCTGCGAGTTTATTCGGATGGAGAGTGATAAGCCTGCCATCTTTTTTGATGGTCAATGTTTTTCCCTCGTGGTTATAGATAGCTCCATCCAGTATTTTGTTCATATGGGGAAATACTTCGGAGACATTTTTATCAAAATAGGCAATAAACCTGATTTTTTCAGGGTCGGCAATGCACGGGAGAACGTGCGTGATTTTAATTCCATTTATAAACATAATGGCCTCAAAAAAATTGCCCGAAAATCATTCCTGTGATTGTGGCCATGATGACCACAAGCAAGATATAAACCAAAGTTTTTTTCGTTCCGATCACGCTCCGGATAACAAGCATGTTGGGGAGTGATAATGCCGGTCCGGCCAGCAGCAAGGCCAGGGCCGGCCCCTGTCCCATTCCCGAGCCCAGCAAGCCCTGGAGGATGGGGACTTCGGTCAGAGTGGCAAAGTACATCAGAGCTCCGGCCACCGAGGCGAACAGATTGGCACCCAGACTGTTCCCCCCTACCAGCCTGGCGACCCAATGGCTGGGGATCACGCCTTCATGGCCGGGCCTGCCGAGCAACAGCCCGGCGACAAGCACTCCGGCGAAAAGAAGGGGGAGAATCTGCTTGGCAAAGAACCAGGTGGAAAACGTCCACTCCTTCAGCTCCGGTTTCTTGAACCAGGTAAAAATCATCCAGGCTAAAATGGCAAGGAGAGCGATGCCGACGAACCATTTGATCTGATAGATGAAATACCAGGCTCTCATTTCCGGGTTGGACTTTCCCCAATTGATGAAAACGAGAATTCCGACCATAGTCGCAAAATAGATCGCGGTCTTCCAAAGAGGTCTCCCTCCTTCCTCCTTCTCCGCATCCTGGAAACTGTCACCCTCCTTATTCCTATCATCTTTGCCGAAGATAAGGTGCATGAGGAGGCCGATGACGACAGCGAACACCACGGCCCCGATGGCTCTGGCCAGGCCCAGCTTGTAGCCTAGAACCTTGGCGGTCAGGATGATCGCCAGGACATTGATCGCCGGCCCGGAATAGAGGAAGGCCGTCGCCGGTCCGATACCGGCTCCCCGGGTGTAGATTCCGGCAAAGAGGGGGAGCACCGTGCAGGAGCAAACAGCCAGAATCGTACCGGAAACCGAGGCCACGCTGTAGGAGAGAATCTTCTTTGCTCGAGCCCCAAAATATTTGATGACCGATGCCTTGCTGACAAACACCGAAATGGCCCCGGCGATGAAAAAAGCAGGAACAAGACAGAGAAGGACATGGTCGCGGGCATACTCTTTCAAAAGCGCGAATCCTTCGATGAGCCCGTTCTGGAAACGCACGCTCTCCACAGGAAGCCAGAATACGGCAAGGAACACAGCGATCAGGATCAAAAATATTTTCCAATCTTTCATCTCTCACTCATCCTCTTTAACGTACAGCTTGATGATCCGGCTCAGTCGCATATCTTTATCCTGTCAGCCATCTTGGCCTTTTTCCGGTCAGCTTGAATCTGGGAGTCATCTTCAAGGGAAATGCGGATGAGCTTCAACATTTCTGAGACTAAAGGGATTCGGCCTTTTCCAGGAAGAGAATAATTGACCCATTTTCTCTCTTTTCTGTCCTCGATGAGGTCAGCTTCATGAAGAAGACTGAGATGCTTGGAGACTGTGGAAGGGGCAAGGTTCAGTACATGCGTAATCTCGCAGACGCACATCGCCTTGACCTCCAGCATCTTCATGATCCGCAATCTGTTTCTATCGCCCAGGGCTTTAAATACTTTTAAATGCTGTCTCATGGTTAATTCCTCTGTTATTATATTTCGCCAATTAACGAAATATAATAACACAAATTTTTTCAGGTTTCAATAAAAAAAATGGCCCGTCAGAGTTATTCATGGTGGCTCCACTGATGTGAGGTTACGGTTTAATCCTTTTCCCCCCGACTCACCTCATCCGAATTGAAAAAGTAAACCTTATCGAACTGAAAGCAGACGGACTTATCCCCTATTCTCTATTAATTTTCAGTGGAACTTTTTAGGATACAGGTTTTATTCAGAAAAGCTGCCTCTGTGCTCGCTGAAAAATTAAAAGTCTAGGAATGACACGCCAGCTCCGACTACAACAATTAAGAAAAAAGACAAAGCTCCTCTAACTCTCTTTCCCCTGTTGGATTTGTGGATTGAATATCTTGACGGATTCGTCATTCAGCAAAATGATAATTGAATAAACACCCAGCGCTGTTCCCAAAGGAAACCAGATCAGGTTAAAGAAAGAGACGACTAACGCCAGGATCCGCCCCCATTCTTTCCTCTTTATCAAACCTACACCGGCGATGATCTCGGGGATTGAGAAGAAAGCGATAATTCCGCCTGCCCAGACACCGACAATTCTGAGAATCTGGGACGCCTCCCAATCCACATCCGGAATATAGGAAATTCCGAAGAACAGCCAGAAAGTAAAGAGGCCGATAAGAATACCCAACGCCCCGGAGACAATCCATAAAACGGAAATGACATCAATATGCTTATTCATCCTTTCCTCCCCTGTTGTTATTCACAAATAACAGCGGTCCCGTTGGCGCTCACCATCAGCATTCCCCCGGCCTGTCCGACGCTAATGGTCTCGTAATCCAGGTCCACTCCAATCACCGTATTGCCGCCCATGGCTTTGGCCTGTTCCTGCATTTCTTCAATGGCAATTTCCTTTGCCTGGCGGAGTTCTTTTTCATAGGCCGCCGACCTTCCGCCGACGATGTCCCTGATGCCCGCAAAAAAATCTTTGAAGATATTGGCACCCAGGATGGCCTCACCCGAAACCAATCCCAGGTATTTTTTAATCTTCTTTCCCTCAATGCTAGGAGTCGTAACGATTAACATGGTTCCTCCTTTCTCATAAATAATACAGAATGGCTATCTGTTTTATTCATACGAAAATTCTGTCTTTTCGTTCCTTGAATTCCGCTCCAGAGTATACGATTTTTTTATGAGCAGAATCAATCTCTTCCTCTCTTCCCTTATCCCAAGAAGCGAATCCGAAAACGGAAAAATCGCTGAATAAAGAAAGGAATTCCAATCAAAATAGATCTTCACTAGAGAATCGCCGGATTTTTAAAGAAAAATAAACCTGAGTAAGAAAAAAATCACGACAGTGAACAGGCCTGCAGCAGGAAGAGAAATAATCCAGGCTGAAAAAATCTTCTTGATCACATCCAGGTTAAGCGCAGAGATTCCGCGCGCCAGTCCGACTCCAATGATGTTACCTACTGCCACGTGTGTGGTGGACACAGGCATCCCCAGCCGCGAACAGAGAAGCACAGTCGCAGCAGTTCCAAATCCTGCAGAAAAACCGCGGGTCGGAGTAATGGAAGTGATCTTTTTCCCAACGGTCTCCATCACACGGTGACCCCAGGTATAAACCCCAAAGGCAAGGCCAGCGCCTCCAAGTAACAATAATTCAATCGGGATAGAGACACTCATTTCGACTCTTTGAGTTTGGATAATAGCCCAGATAGCTGCAACAGGACCGATAGCATTGGCCACATCATTCGCTCCCTGAGAAAACGCCTGAAAACCAGCCGAGAGAACTTGGAGAGGATTGGCCATCTTTTCAACTTGATAATAGGGATCCTCCTGCCTTTCTTTGTATTTGCGAAGAAGAACAAATCCGATAAAAAAGCACAGTAAGCCTACACACAAGGAAATGATGAGCGCTTCGAAAAAGGGAAGATCAAGATGGAGGTTTTTCAATCCTTTGTAGATCACAGCTAAAGTGAGTATAAACCCAACCAGCCCTGCAAAAAAAGGCCCTATTTTTTTCGTCTGTTCTATCGGTTCCGGTGAACTCAAAATAAATTTTTTAATGACTGAGAAAATAACAAAAGCAATAATACCTCCAAAGATAGGAGAGATGAACCAGCTTAAAACAACAAAGAGGACTACTTTCCACTGTATGCCTGCAAACCCAACACTAATCAAACCAAAACCCAGTACTCCGCCAATAATCGAATGAGTCGTGGAAACCGGGAGTTTTAAATAAGTGGCGAAATTTACCCAGAGCGATGATCCTAAAACGGCGGCCAGCATCCCAAGAAGAAATATATTCGGCCTATCGCTAAACTGCATAGGATCTATGAGCCCTTTTCGGATAGTATTGGCCACATGTGTCCCTACTAGAATAGCGCCAGTAAAATTACAAAGGGCTGCCACAACGACTGCCCTTTTTATGGTCAAAGCCCCGGAGGCCACAGAAGTGGCCATAGCATTCGCCACATCATTGGCTCCGATATTGACCGCACTGTAAAATGCTGTTAATAAAGAAATAACAACTACCAGAGTAAATAGATTAATATCCATACAAATTCGCTATTCTTGGCTCAGAATCCTAATTTTCACCATTCTCCATAAATGAATCCAAGAAAAAGAATACAAAATGAAATCTTTAGCTGAAATGCTTCAGCTATCGTGGAGCATCATACTCATCCGATCTCCTGCGTTTTCAGCATGGTTGGCGAGAGTCCCGAGCTCATTAAAAATGTGCATCCACATCATCACAGAGACAGGGTCTAACTTCTTCTCGATGGAAAACATTTTTTTGGCCGCTTCCATTTGAGCTTTATCCGCTTCCCATTCTTTAAGCTTCAGATTTTCGATCAGGTCCATGACTTTGCGTGCCTCAACTCCTCCGAATGATGTCTCGGCCAGGACTTTGATTTCACTGGAAACGGTCATCGCCACTTCATATGTCTCGATGACTTTCTCCACAAAATCCTTTAATTCAGGCTTAAGCTCTTCCGGCACAGCAGTTTTTCTCATCGTCAATAGAACAGCCAAATCCTCTGCGGAATCAGCAATGTTATCCTGCTCCTTCAAGAAACTCAACAGGTCTCCTCTTGCCACAGGTAAAAATATGCTCTTGGGCAGGTTATTCCGAATATCTTTCTTCACCATATCTGCATCGTGTTCTGCCTTGAAAATCTTAGCGGCCATTTCCTTGAGCTTCTTTTCTTCACCATTGAGGAATGCATCCATCAAAGGCCTGACTAAATCCACACATTCTTTGACTTTCATCATGTGCTGGTAAAGCGGCTCAAACGGAGATTTTCCAAACAATTTGCTGATGATGCTCATCTTTTCACCTCATTTCTTTAAGGGAGGGAAATCAAGTTAGGTCTAATTTTAATAATCCCGAGGATAGAAATCAATTAATTATTCAAATCTTTATTATTTACTGTTGAATGGTTGAGGCTTACTCTTTTCTCTTTGATTCTTTTTGTGTAGGCTTGTTTTTTTTCTTTTTTCTCTTACTCAGTATTTCTTCTAGCTTGACTTCCATATCCAGATGATGAGTCCCTTTCCAGAAAACTCTGCCGCAGGAGGGACAGATGGAAAACGCATCGGCCTTCTCATAAACAAACGGCGTGACCAAGTTTCTGGCACGAACCTTCGGCAAATCTTTGAGCTCCGCGTTGCACTCGATGCAGCGGGAATAAGGCTGGATATCCTGCCAGAGCTCAAACTCATCCAGCACTTGCTCAATCTGGCGATTCCAGTCTTCACTCTCGATGAGGAGAGATTGAATGTTACTTGATCTCTCGATCAGGCCGTTGTCTCTGGTCAATAGAATTCTTTTCTCTTTTTTGGCCAGCGCAAGGAGTTCAGAATCCTCTATTTTGCTGAAAAAGACTGCATCAAACCCGAGGATTTTCAGCCACTTGGCCAACTTCCCGAGCATGCAGTCAACGATGAATTCCATGGAAGGTCTCTCCTCTGGATAATAGAGTATTGCTCAACACTATTCAACTCAGAGAAATGGGAAAATGGATTTGGCGTGTCATTGCGAGCGAAACGAAAAAATCTCATGTAAAGAATGGAAACCTGAATCCTACAACCCAAGGAACTGGACACTGATTCCAGAAATAAAGATCATGGCTCCGGCCAAAGCATGGACGTATCTCTCAAGCTTTCCCAAACGAATGAACCTAACTCCCCAGGATGATATAGCGATTATTGTAAGCATGGTGAGGATTGTGGTCAGAGCAAAGACAGAGGCCACTAGAATAACTCCAGAAATATTTTGTTTTGCGGCGGGGTACATGACCAACGGAATAAGCGGCTCGCAGGGACCGAACACGAATATGGTAAAAAGTATCCAGGGCGTTAAACTGGCTTCTTTCTTCTTGGTGTGGACGTGGGCATGCTCAGCCTCGTGGGTGTGGGAATGTTCATGCTCATCTCCATCGGCATGGAGATGAAGATGCTTATGGGGCTTGTTTTTTATCGCCCTGTGCACACCCCAGATGAAATAGGCAAAACCGAATCCAATAAGAAGCCAGGCAGCGATTCCGCCTCGAAAGGATTCCGCACCCTCCAATCGAGTCACAGCCATCCCCAGAGCAATACCGATGAAACCCAGCACGACTGAGCTCAGCACATGACCCAGGCCACAAAAAAACGAGACTACAAGGGTTTTCTGTAGAGACCACTTCCGCGCCCGTCCGATGACGATAAACGGCAGGTAGTGGTCAGGCCCGAGCACGGTGTGGACAAGACCCAGGGTGGCCGCTGTGCCTGCTATGATTAAGATCTCACTGCTCATCTACTATTCTCCATGGTGGACGGTAGGGGATTTGAACCCCCGACCTCGGCGTTGCGAACGCCGCGCTCTCCCAGCTGAGCTAACCGCCCACAAGAAATAGAGGATT
>CAZSGR010000004.1:1546-37625 GCA_964606185.1 uncultured Eubacteriales bacterium | reverse complement strand
CTAAGGGAGAGGTCTGCAAAACCTCGATTCGTCGGTTCGAATCCGACCCGCGCCTCCAAACTATTACATAAATTAAAACCTGCTTTCTCGAATCATCTCTATCGGAGGAATTGTATAGTATGATCCGCCGCGCTTATTTTATGCTCTTCAAGCCAGGATGGGAATGGGCGGAAATAAAAGAAGAATCTCCTCTAAATCCCCGGCACTTTTTTACTTATGCTCTGGTGTTCGCCGCTGTCTCTCCGGGAATTCGTTTCCTAGCCGGTTTTTTATACGGGTATTACAAGAGGCCTTTTTCCGGTTGGAGTTGGGCAGTTGTCCGGAGGGAGCTTCTTTTCTGCGCTGCCATCTATTTTTTCTCTCTGGCAGTGGTTATGTTGTGGAGACGGATCATCTCTCTGCTGGCTCCCGTGTTTTCTTCTCAGCGAAAGACGGCGGAGTCTCTGGTTCTGGCGGTTTTCAGCATGCTCCCCTACTGGCTGGGAGGAGTGTTTTATCTCATCCCTCAAACGGGGTGGATAATAAAAATCGTCGTGGGATTCTACGGAGTTTACATTCTTTATCGAGGATTGTCAGCGGCCCTCATGGAGACTCCCAGAAAAAAAGTTTTCGGTTATCTCCTATTGAGCAGTGCGTTGGGACTGGGTTTGGTTGTCTTGGCTGAGGTATCACTCAGGTTTCTCTTTACGGTTGGGGGAGTCATCAAGCTCGGCTGATTCTTCTAGAATCTTGAAAAACGCCTCTTGAGGAGACGGAGCTTCTGTGATCGGCCGGCCGATAACGAGATAGTCAGCCCCTTTTTGAAAAGCGAGCGCCGGAGTCATAATCCTCTTTTGGTCGTGAGCGGCAGCCCAGGAAGGTCGAATGCCCGGTGCGACGACGATGATATTCTTGCCGAATTCTTTTTTCACGATCTCAATTTCTTGAGGTGAACAGACAATTCCCTTCACTCCCGCTTCTGTGGCCAGGTGGGCCAGTCTGAAGACCTGGGAAACCGTATCAGACACCATCCCGATTTCTTCGAGCTGTTCATTCCTGAGGCTGGTTAGGATGGTCACAGCCAGAAGAAGCGGTTCTTTCGTCTTTTGCTTCTTGGCCTCTTCAACCGCCGATTGCACCGCCCTCTCCATCATTTCCCGTCCTCCGGAGGAATGGAGGGTCATCATGTGAGCGCCATGCTTGACTGCGGATTTGACCGCCTCGCCGACAGTATTAGGAATATCGTGGAGCTTCAGATCCAGGAATACTTTTTTCCTCATGGCTTTGATCTCATCGAGCAGGGGAGGGCCTTCAGCCGTAAAAAGCTTGAGACCGACCTTGAAGATTTCAACTCCTTCAAGCTTTTTGATCAGGGAAAGAGCTTCCTTCTTAGTGCTGACGTCCAGGGCCACAATGATTCTTCTTGCCAGATCTTCTTTTTTTGTCATGGCTTTTTCCTTTTCAATCTTCCTTATTAACTTTTCAGATTTAAGTTTGTCCTAAAGTGATGTGATGATGTCTTGATGATTGATTGGAGGGAGCGTGGCAATCTCAATGGATGATTGTCATTGCGAGCGCAGCGTGGCAATCTCATAGGGGAAAATGCATTTCTTTTTATGTGATTGCTTGGCTTTACTCGCAATGACATTTCCATTTACGATAGTTTCGTCGTTCCGCCTTTCCCAATTACAAATTGAATAGACATGGCTATCACTTTATCTCGTCATTTTAGAACAAGGCTAAAAATTTAATTTTCTTTTGACTTTGTATCGTTATCCTTCGATCAGGTGATATCATGGATAGCTGTTTGCCTATGTTTTCAGAGTCCCGATGAGCGTTTCGATCCGTTCCACTCCCTTATTCTGGCAGTACTCTTTCAATTCATCGATGATCTTGACTGTGGATTCTGGGTCGATGAAGTTCGCTGTCCCCACTTCCACGGCTTTGGCTCCGGCGATCAAGAATTCGAGCGCATCCCTCCCCGTCAGGATACCTCCAACACCGATGACAGGGACTTTCACCTGTCCGGCCACCTGGTAAACCATCCGGAGGACAATGGGTTTGATGGCGGGTCCGCTCAACCCTCCATAGATGTTCGCCAGCTTTGGCTTTCGTGTCTCTGTGTCCACGGCCATGGCCAGGAAGGTGTTGACCAGAGAGAGTGCATCGGTTCCAGCTTCTTGAGCACTGAGCGCGATCTCCACCACATCTGTCACATTGGGAGAGAGTTTTGTAATGACCGGGCGCGAGGTCGTCTTTTTAACAAGGCGGACAACTGAGAAAGTCGCTTCAGGGCTTAAAGCGGGGCAGAGGCCGTCTTGTTTCACATTCGGACAGGATATGTTTAACTCATAGGCGGAAATTCCCTCTCTCTTATCCAGAAACTCAACAACCGAGGCATACTCTTCTTCGCTCTCCCCGCAGACATTGACGATGATGGCGGTGCTGTATTTCTGGAGCCGGGGAAGTATTTCTTCAGAGAATCTTTCCACACCGATTCCGGGAAGCCCGATGGCGTTGATGAGTCCGCTTGATGTCTCAACCAGGCGAGGCGGAGGGTTTCCCTCCCGGGAAGAGTAATAAAGTCCCTTGACCACAAAACCTCCGAGGCGATTGAGGTCGATGAAAGGTTCGAACTCGAGGCCGTACCCGAACGTTCCGCTGGCGGCCAGCACAGGATTCTTGAGCTTGATAAAACCCAGATCAACAGAGAGGTCTGTCATGCGTCCTCTTCCTCCCAGATTATGTCATCTCCGGAAAATACCGGTCCGTCTTCGCAGATTTTGACCCATTTTTCTTTATCGCCTCTTTTTATCCGCCTCACACATCCCCAGCAGGCGCCAAACCCGCAGCCCATGATGGATTCAAGTGAGAATTCTGCGGGGATGTTCTTTTCCTGAGCGATACCGGAGATTTTTTTCATCATTGCCTCAGGGCCGCAGGCAAATATGTGAAGAGGTGTGAATTTTTCCAGTTCCGCTTTGAACAGATCGCTGACAAATCCCTTGAACCCGAACGAGCCGTCGTCGGTCGAGCAGGTCATGTCGATATTCATCTCATCGAATTTCTCTTTCAGAGGGAGATCTGCCTGGCTTTTTCCGCCGTAGAATACCCGAACCGAGGCTCTTAAGGAATCGAGCTCCTTTGATAAGAAATACAGAGGGGCGATTCCTCTTCCCCCGCCGACCACAGCGACGTTCTTATCTTTAAGCCTCTCTCCCGCTTCAAAACCTCTTCCCAATGGACCGAGGATGTCAAGGGTATCCCCAGGATTGTGTTGGCTTAAAAGCTCTGTCCCCAGGCCGGTAATCTGGAAGAATATCTCGATTATCCTCTCGTTTTTGGAGTGAATACTGAGAGGACGCCGCAGAAGAGGGGAAAGATGGGCGTTGACGCGAACCATGATGAACTGTCCGGGTTGAGCTTGTGCGGATATACGGGATGACTCCAGGGTCAGAAGGAAATAATCCCCCCAGCTTTTTTTGCCGACTATTCGCGCGAGAGGATCCTTGAGCATCTGATTCAAAATACCGAGACCAAAATATCAGAATCTCTTTCCTATGGCAATAAAAACTTTGACAACCCCAGTCTATTTGAATAATAATCAAACCTCTTCCCATTTCATCTCTATACGGGGAGGAATCATAAATGGATATTTCTAAAAGGGGTCAAGAGATTCAACCGTCTCCTATCCGGAAGCTGAAGCCTTATGCGGATAAGGCTCAGGAGCGGGGTATTCATGTATACTTCCTGAACATCGGACAGCCGGATATCCCGACACCGCAGCCGATCATGGATGCCTTTCACAACTATGACGAGAAGGTTTTGAGCTATGGCCCGGCGCAGGGATTCCTGGAATTGAGGCAGGCCATTGCTGATTATTTCAATTCTTACAGCATCCCCATCGATTCGGAGAATGTGGTCATCACCATCGGTGGTTCGGAGGCCATTCATTTTTCTTTCAGTGCAGTGGCTGATCCGGGAGATGAGATCATCATCCCTGAACCCTTCTACACTAACTACAACGGCTATGCGGCTTTTGCCAACGTCAAGATCGTTCCTCTGACTCTGCGGGTGGAGGATGGCTTTCGGCTTCCTCCGGCAGATGAGATTGAAGCCCAGATCACGCCGAAGACCCGGGCAATCCTGCTCTGCTCTCCGAGCAATCCAACGGGGACAGTCTTTACTCCTGAAGAGCTGGAACGGGTCATTTCGATCGTCCAAAAACATGACCTCTTTCTCATCGGAGACGAGGTCTACAAAGAATTCGTCTATGATGGGGGGACACACAAAAGCCTCCTGGAATACGAAGAAGTCAAGGACAGAGTTATCGTTGTGGATAGCATTTCCAAGCGCTTTAGCAGTTGCGGGGCCCGTGTGGGAGCGGTTCTCACCCGGAATAAGGATGCCTATCAGGCTGTTCTCAAATTTGCTCAGGCCCGGCTCTGCCCTCCCTCAGTGGAGCAGAAGGCTGCGCTGGCGGCTTACCGCATGGGATTGGATTACTTCAAGCCCGTCAAGCAGGAATACGAGAGACGGAGAGATGTTTTGTTCGATGGGCTGAAGGATATCGAAGGGATCGTCATCCATAAACCTCAAGGGGCTTTCTACATTATCGTGCGGCTCCCGATTAAAGATTGTGAACATTTTGTTCAGTGGATGCTCACTGATTTTCATCACGACAAGGAAACAGTGATGGTGGCGCCCGCCAAAGGTTTCTACTGCACTCCTGGAAAAGGCAAAGATGAGGTGCGGATGGCCTACGTTCTCAAAGAAGAAGATTTAAAACGGGCTTTAGTCGTCTTTAAAGAAGGACTGAAAAAGTACCAGAGCTTATTTTCGTGAGTCTTGAGTTTTTTTAACAAGAAAGACAGATGTTTACGCTCAGTAAATAAGTAGCATTCCTATTAGAAATGCTGAGGGTAAAAGTGTTACTGCGAGCAAAGCGTGGCAACGTCATCCAGGTGTCATTGCGAGCTTTCCCGCTCTTTTTTAATAGGAGCGGGGGAGCGTGGCAATCTCATAAAAAAATAATGAAAAATTCATTTTTATGAGATTGTTTCCTCGCTGTACTCATCGCAGTGACAAATTTATCAAATAAGATTGCCACGCTTCGCTCGCAATGACATCATAAAAATGTTACTAAATTATTGAGCATGGACAAAAAATTCCTGATTTTGTTCTGCCCGAAAACAAGAGATGATTTTCTTATGGAGCGGATGCTTCATACTCTAGGTTAATTGGAAATGATTATTCAAACAGTGCTTTTAAAATTGAAGCGGTCAAGCGCTGGGCCATTTTCTTTAAAAAAGATGATTCAGCGCATGGCATTCATCCTCCTCTTAAGCACACTCATTGGATTGGGAGCGAATATTTCTCTGATAAAAAAATTTTTTAATGGTGAGTACCAGTACGGATTTTTCTCCTTAGAGGAATACTCTTCGATCGTCTTCATTACGCTCGGAGAGGCTGAGGAACTTTTTGCGACAGGTAGCGCTTTGTTTATTGACAGCCGGGCGGCAGCGGATTTCAAAGAAGGCCACATTTTTGGGGCGGTGAACATCCCGTTCGTGGAGAAAAAGAAAAAAGAGGAACTGAATATGGAACCGTACCCTCTTGAAGGGAATTATGTGGTTTACTGTGATGCGAATGAATGCCAATCGAGCGTGGAACTAGCCAAGCTGCTTCATGAAAAAGGCTTTCAGGATATCCGAGTCTTTTTTGGCGGCTGGGAAGAATGGGTGCGAGAAGGGTTGCCTGTGTCCAAGGAAGATGATTCGAAATAAACATATTCTTCTCTTTTTCCGGCTTGTGGTCGGAGGAGTGTTTATCTGGGCGGGGCTTTTAAAAATATTCGATCCTCTCGGTTTTGCCCAGAACATTGCCAACTACAGGATTTTCTCCCAGTCTGTGTCCCTTTTTCTGGCGCTCATCCTTCCCTGGATAGAGGTGATTTGCGGATTATTATTGGTCATGGGAATATTCCGCGAAACGGCTTCTTTTATGCTATCTAGTTCTTTGGTGGTTTTTCTCGGGCTGATTATCGTGACCCTTATAAGGGGGCTGGATATTGATTGCGGCTGCTTTGGGAACCTCAATCGGAGCGTGGATTATAAATTGTTATTGATGGATTGTGTTTTGCTCATTTTCTCGCTCAACATATTTTTATCCCAGTATTCCGCAAAGAGGAAAAAACAGAGCGTCGCCTGATAAAAAAGGGATCGCATCTTAACATTTGACATTAGATGTCAAAAAGGGGTCAGGGCTCGACATTCGACATTTTTAACATCTCTGAGCTGTTTTGACTTATCACTAGTGTGAGAAATGTCTAATGTCGAGCCCTGACCCCTCCAGGTCACTTGAATTTTAGTAAGGATGTGTGTATATTTTTGGTTTAATTTAATGAGGAGTTCAAAGATGTCAAAAAAACATGTGTACTTTTTCGGAGGAGATAGGACTGAAGGCGATAAAAATATGAAAGATATCCTCGGAGGAAAGGGAGCCAACCTGGCTGAGATGGCTGGAATCGGGCTGCCTGTCCCTCCAGGTTTTACAGTTTCGACAGAAACCTGCAACTCTTACGCGAGGCTGGGGAATAAAATCCCTCCAGATGCTAAACAGGAGATTCTTCGCAACTTGGAAAAGCTGGAAGATATGACCAAACAGACATTCGGAGGGGAGAAGAATCCACTTCTCGTGTCTGTGCGTTCAGGCGCAAAGATTTCCATGCCAGGTATGATGGATACGGTCCTCAACCTTGGCCTGAATGATAAGACTCTCGAAGTCTTGGCCGGAAAGAGTCAGAACAGACGGTTTGCCCTAGACTGCTACCGCCGTTTGATCCACATGTTTGGAGACGTCGTTCTGGGAGTCCCCAAGAAAAAGTTTGAAGATTTTCTAAAGAAGAAGAAGGAAGAAAAGAAGGTTGCCCTGGATAACGAGCTCTCAGAGAAGGCGCTGGAAGAGCTAATATCTTCTTATAAGGAATTGATCAAGAAGGAAACGGGAAAAGGATTTCCTCAAGATGTGAAGGACCAGCTGCTCATGTCCATTTCGGCCGTGTTCGAATCCTGGAATAATCCTCGTGCCGTGACTTATCGCCGTTTGAATTACATTCCGGATGACCTGGGAACGGCTGTTAACGTTCAGCAGATGGTTTTCGGGAATATTGGAGAGAGATCTGCGACAGGTGTCGGGTTTACCAGGAATCCGGCGACTGGAGAGAGAGAATTGTACGGTGAATATCTTTTCAATGCTCAAGGAGAAGATGTCGTGGCAGGGATTAGAACGCCTGCTCCCCTGAGATCGTTGGAAAAGGAAATGCCCTCGGCCTATAAAGAATTAAAACAGATTACCAGCAGGCTAGAGAAGCACTATCGTGATGTCCAGGATTTTGAGTTCACCGTTCAGGAAGGCAAGCTTTATATGCTGCAGACAAGAAGCGGCAAGCGGACCGGCTTGGCCGCAGTCAGGATTGCCGTTGAGATGGTTGAAGAAGGCCTGATCAGTAAGGAGCAAGCATTGATGTTGGTAGAGCCTGATGCGTTAAACCAGCTTCTCCATCCTGTTTTTGATGCGGTGGAGAAAGAGAAATTTCAAGTCCTTGCCAAGGGACTTTCGGCTTCACCCGGTGCGGCTGCCGGGCAGGTGGTGTTTACTGCCAATGAGGCTGTCGACTGGAAAAAAAAGGGGAAAAAGGTCCTGCTGGTCAGGGATGAGACGTCCCCGGATGATATTCATGGGATGAGCGCATCTCAAGGGATTTTGACCGCGACAGGGGGGATGACCTCCCATGCGGCTGTTGTAGGAAGGCAGATGGGGAAACCTGCTGTTGTCGGATGTGGAGACATCAGGCCTGATGAGGAACATAAATTTTTTCTAGTCGGAGAAACAAAAGTTAAAGAGGGAGAGTGGATCTCTATCGATGGAACATTAGGAGAGGTTCTTCTGGGTGAGATACCCACTCAGCCCTCTGAAATTATCCAGGTCATCAGCGGAGAGAAGAAACCGGAAGAATCAGAAATCTACAAGGATTTTACTAAGCTGCTTTACTGGGCAGACCAGGTGAAAAAATTATGGATTCGAGCCAACACGGACACGCCGGAAGATGCCAGAGTCGCACTCGCTTTAGGGGCAGAAGGAATCGGGCTGGCGCGGACAGAGCACATGTTTTTCGAAAAGGAAAGGCTCCCTTTCATCAAAGAAATGATTCTCTCCGAGAGCGAAGAGGACAGGCGAAAAGCCTTGAGTAAGCTCCTACCTTTCCAGAAGAAAGATTTTTATGGATTGTTTAAAGCGATGAAAGGTCATCCAGTCAACATCCGTATGCTTGACCCCCCTCTCCATGAATTTCTCCCTCGTAAGGAAGACCTCATGGTGGAGCTTGCGGTTTTAAAAGCTTCGAAGGGTAAGCAGGAAAAAATCCGGGAAGTGGAAAAGCTCCTCGAACGAGTCAAAGCTCTTTCCGAGTTCAATCCCATGCTCGGGCACAGAGGCTGTCGCCTGGGAATCTCTTATCCTGAAATCATCGAAATGCAATCCACTGCGATTTTCGAGGCAGTCTGTCAACTGTCAAAGGAAAGGGAGAGAGTCTACCCTGAGATCATGGTTCCTCTCGTCGGAACAAAAGAAGAGCTTTCCAACCAGAAAAGAATCATCCAAAAAGTGGCTGTCCGAGTGATGGATGAGTACCATGTCAAAGTGGAGTATTCGGTGGGAACGATGATCGAGATTCCGCGGGCGGCCATCACTGCTGACAAGATTGCGGAGGAAGCCGAGTTTTTTTCGTTCGGGACCAATGACTTAACCCAGACGATTTACGGTCTTTCCAGGGATGACGGTGCTGGTTTTTTGGCCCATTATCTGGCCCACGGAATATGGAAGAACAATCCCTTTGAGACTGTGGATATTGACGGAGTGGGGGAGCTGATGAAGATGGCTGTTGAGAAAGGGCGGAGAACCAAGCCTGACCTGAAAGTCGGCATCTGCGGTGTTCATGGTGGAGACCCCCGTTCCATCTTCTTCTGCCATAAAATCGGCCTCAACTACGTGAGTTGTTCTGCCTATCAGGTTCCCATTGCTCGTCTTGCCGCAGCTCAAATCACGCTGATGGAGAAAACGGATAAATCTTGATATAAGTGGTGGGGTTAGGCTTTGATTAGTTTGATTGTCTAAGAATTGGAATCAGGCCTTGAAAGTTCAACCAGGATTTTAGGGTCTGGCTTTACCTGGATTGCCAGGTTTATATTTGATTCTTATTCTTACAGAGATCAGTATTGGCAGGGCCTGATCCTGATTATTCGATTTACAAGGCCTGACACAGAGATTATCAAAGTTATCAAAGCCTGACCCATTGAGTGATAGATATGGCACGCCTATTTCGAAAGTCTGGGTTTCCATTCAAATTTGTCTACAGCGATGATTACTGGATGGTAAACATCGGAGAGCATGTCTTTCCTGTAGAGAAGTACAGGCTCATCTATGAAGCCCTCGTCCGCCTGGGAGCAAGAAAAGATGATTTTCTTCTTCCCCTTCTTCCCGGAGATGACGATCTCCTTTTGGTTCATACTCTCCGGTTCATAAAGAGATTGAAATCAGGAACTCTATCCCATGCCGAAATATTAACCCTGGAACTGCCTTATTCTCCAGAGCTTCTGGAATTTGCACTGCGGTTCGTGGGTGGAACCATTCTTGTGGCTGAAAGGGCTCTGGAGGACGGCCTAGCCGTGCATATCGGAGGTGGATTTCATCATGCTTTTCCTGACCATGGCGAGGGCTTCTGTGTTTTGAATGATGTGGCCGTATCCCTGGAGAAAATGAAACACGAGGGAAAGATACAAAAGGCCATGGTTGTTGATTGTGACCTCCATCAGGGGAATGGCAATGCCTTTATTTTTTCAAAAAAAGACCATGCATTCACTTTTTCTATTCACCAGATGGATATCTATCCGGCTCAAAAGCCTTCGAGTTCTGTGGATGTGGGCCTGTGGTCAGGAGATGGAGATGAGAAATATCTGAAAGAGCTCCGTTCGTATTTCCCGCGTCTGTACGAGGAGTTTCAGCCTGATCTGGTTTTCTATCTTGCGGGAGCTGATCCTTACGAGAAAGATCAGTTGGGGAGTTTGAAGATGACACTTGAAGGCCTGAGGGAACGAGACAGGATCGTGATCGGGGAAGCCCGAAAACTTCACCTTCCTGTGGCCGTTCTATTCGCAGGTGGCTATGCCTTTGATGTTAAAGATACTGTTTCCATTCATCTCAATACCATAAAAGTCGCCCGGAAAGTCCAGAGAAAGTATTCTTAGCGGATTCCCTTCCATGGGCGAGTCTGAGAAAGACACGAGCCTGTCGAAGTTTTTTATCACTCTTGGAGGAAGATGTGGGCAAACACCTTGGCATCGCCCATCATATTATCGATTATGCTGTATTCGTTCGGTTGATGTGCGGTTTCGTCGACTTTTGACCAGCAGGCCGCGTCGAAATTGGCATTCCGAAACAGAGCCGCAACTGTTCCACCTCCGATTCCGGTCGCTTTGCCTTCCTTTCCGTAGATGGCTTTGATCGCTTTTTTTAAGGCCTGAACGACCGGTGCCTCCGCTGGAGTCGGCGGGGCTGCAGGCGCTTTTTGTGCCTCTTCGATGACTATTTCCACTTTAAATTCTTTTTCGATCTTTGCTGTCATCTTTTTTATGGCCTCAGTGACCTCTTCAATCGTGTATCCCGGCAGGATACGGCTGTCCAAGTAAAATACGTCTTCTCCCGGGATGGTGTTGATGTTGGGGACATTCGGTTCTTTTTTCGTCGGTTCAAATGTAGAAATAGGAGGATCGAAAAGAGCGTTTTTATCGGGGAAAATCTTGTAGAGGTTATTCAATTCGGTCACAAGAAAAGAGGCGGCTCTGAAGCTGTTGATGCCCTTTTCAGGAGTCGACCCGTGTGCCTGTTTGCCGAGTGTTTTAAATTTTAGCCAGAGAATGCTTTTTTCGGCAACCTCGATCATGGTCCCCTCTTCGTTTCCGGCATCCGGAACGATGATCATATCCTGTTTGCGGAAGGCACTGCTATGGCTGAGGACATAGTCGATCCCTTTCTTGCTGCCAGTCTCCTCATCAGCCACCAAAACTATGCCTATGTCGTAATTCGGCTTCAAACCTTCCTCATGAAATGCTTTAACCGCATACAGAGAAGCCACCATATCCTGTTGGTTATCTTCCACTCCCCGGCCGTAGATTTTCCCTTCTTCCAACCATGCTTTGAAAGGATCCCCTCTCCACTGGCTCAGTTCTCCGGGAGGGACTATATCCATGTGCGTCATGATCCATATTGTCTTGGAGGAGCTTTTTCCTTTGTAGAACGCGAGGATGTTCGGTCGATGACCTGCCGGGGCATCCAGGTCAGGAGCTTTGATGACTTTGATGTTGCTAAATCCGTTTTTCTTCAAGAAGTCAAGTAAAATCTCCGCTTTTTGAGCTTCCCCTTCTCCTCCGCTTGCCGGCGCTATAGCTGGACTGGCGCAGAGTTTGATTTGAAAATCAATCATTTCATCACGGAAGCTGTCTATTCTCTTTACGATTTTTTCCTGTTCACTCATGGGGAGCCTCCTTTTATTTTGAGAATAATAGCACCACTATGAGCTTTAAGCAATCTCCTTAAAGCCTTTTTGATTCTTGCGCATAGAGCGCTTCTTGGTTCAACGTTCATTTTCGCTCTAGGACTTCATCCGGTGAAGTCCTGGATTCAATCTATACTTCCCGGTGTTGAGTAAGCATCCTGTAACCGATAAAAGCGTAATGCACCGCAGAGAGAAATGTGAAGATAAGAGTGAGATAATAGAGCCAGAGGAGTAAAGGAGATGAAATCTGCCTGTAGTTGAGCAAAAGAACGAGAAGAGGGACCATGACCTGGAGGACAGTGCATGTTTTTCCAAGAAGGGAAGGGAGAAAAGTTTTTTGTCCTTTCAACATATAGAGGACTAAAGCGGCGGAGGCTATGAGCAAGTCTCGGCCGATTACAGAGATTGTCAACCAGGAGGGAATGACATTTGGCGAGTTTATCGCAGGGATAGTCAGGATAATAAAAGAGGCTGTCATCAGTAATTTGTCTGCCGCGGGGTCAAGAATAGCTCCGATTTTTGTCTTTTGATGCAGGAGTCGAGCCGCAAAACCATCAAAAACGTCCGTCAAACCTGCAAAGAGCAAGACATAAAAGGCTTCTGCTGTTTTTCGATTGACCATCAAAACCAAAAAGACTGGAATCAGAAGGATTCTTAAAAGGCTGAGAATGTTGGGTAGCTTCAGCCAATCGCTTTTCTTTTCTTCTTTCATCGGAGAGCTGTTTCTCTTTTCTTCCTCCACTCAAAAGGCTTATTTGACCAAAGCCAAGAGGATATCCAGGAGCTTTATGGCCTCTTTCCCCGATACGGTTAAATCGGGCTGAAAGGCTCTATCCATCGTGAGTTCCATTATGCCAAGGGATAGCATTTTAACAATTGAATAGTAATAATAATTCTGAGGAGACACATCTGAGATTCCGATTTTATCCGGAGGGATTTGTTGAATTAACTTGAATCCTTTTTTCTCTAGATAGCTGATGAAGTAAGAGAGGGTTTCAGCGATTTCCGCTCGATTCATGGTTTTTTTCGGCTGAAAGGTATGATTTGAATATATGCCCATGATACGTAAAGAGGTCATTTGGAGAATGAATTTTGAGGCCCAAGAAGTGGATATGTCTATTATTATCGGAGGCGAGTCCGTCGGTTCATCCACGATTCCTTTAAACTTGACCGCAAGGAGGGCTGCTATTTCTTCTCTAGTGACGGCTTTAGAGGAGGGGATAGAGTCATACAGGCCGGGAAGTTCAAAAATGCCAAGCTGGCTTCTCATGTTGTCGATCTGAGTTTTAATTTCTTCATTTTCCGGCTCCAGCTTAATCAATTGTTCATAGATAGCCAGGCTTTTAGCGGACTGCCCAGCCTGGAAAAGGGTTTCAGCGTAATTTTTGAGTATGTCTTTGTTTTCCGGTTCTGCCGAGTTTGCGGCTTTTAGATGGACAAGAGCATTTTGAAGCTTGTTTTCCGCTTTATAAATTTCAGCAAGTTTGAGATGAACATCTGTATGCTGAGGAGCATAATACAAGGCTTTCAACAAGGCGGCCTTGCCCTTTTTTACGTCATCTGCTTCCAGGGCTGCTTGGGCTTCTGCCAGGACTTCTTCCAATTTTCTACTCTTTAAGGTTTTGTACTGTTGATTTGCCCAGAGATTTTCCGGTTCTGTTTTAAGCACCTCTCTGAGGGCAGCGAAAGCCTTGTCTTCTTGTCCTGTTTTTTGATATATCTGGGCCAGACCCGAATGAGCGAGCGCCAGTTCTGGCTGATCCTCAATAGCCTTTCGGAAGAATCTTTCAGCTGTTTGCAGTTTGTTCATCAGATAATTGACGTAGCCTAAGCCAACGGAGTAAATCGGGCTCTCCATCCCAAGTCTTGTGATCGTTTTTTCGGCCTTGCTTCCCCGGCCCTGATTCAAGTCATCCCAGGCCTCTTCGGCAAGAATTCTCTCGTCGAGCGACAGTTCAGATACGATTGAAGGAGGGAGGTTTCCGATGTGGATAGATGAAATCGGCACTTTTGTCATTGCACAGGACCAAAACGATATCATAAGCAAAAAAATGAGGAATGTTTTTCTTACCAATTTTCTTCTCCTTTTTTTATATAAGGAAGATAATTGATTATTTTCTGAGGATCGGCCATTATTTTCAATTCAGAATAATCCCCGTTTTCTCTTTTTTTCAAGATCACAGTCCATCTCGAGAAGGATTCTACCAGTTCTTTTTGAGATTTGGGGATGCGCAGATAGAATAATTCCATGCCTCGAAAGAGAACAGACCTGAGATGGCCTTTGAGGTCCGGAATCCCATCTCCTGTTTTTGCAGAAACATGGATGGAACGGCCACCTGAGGACTGGTTTTTTCCTAAGAGTTCCTCTTTGTTCGGCAGCAGGTCGATTTTGTTGAAAATATTTATAACCGGAATATCGGGAATCCCAATATCCGAAAGGGTTGCCTCTACAGCGTTGATCTGTCTTTCAAAGATAGAGGAAGTGATATCTATCACGTGGAGAATACAATCTGCTTCTTTGAGTTCTTCGAGTGTTGCTCTGAAGGAAGTGATGAGTTCCACTGGGAGTTTTTTGATGAACCCGACTGTGTCACTCAAGAAGAAATGGAGACCATCGGAAAGACTCACACGCCTAAGGATAGGGTCGAGAGTTGCAAATAGCTGGGGTGAAGTGAACATTTTTTCATGAGTGAGGGTGTTGAACAGAGTGGATTTTCCAGCATTCGTGTATCCCACGAGCGAGACGACAGGAATGAGGCCTTTCTTCCTCCTTTTTCTTTGAGTGGCCCGTCTCTTTTGGATTTTCAAAATTTCATTCTTTATCTTCGAGATCCTTTCCTGAATTTTCCGCCTGTCTTCTTCGAGCTTTTTTTCTCCCGGGCCTCGAGTTCCGATGCCTCCCCCCAGGCGAGACAGGGCTGTTCCCTTCCCGAGTAGACGAGGAAGGTAATAGTTGAGCTGCGCCAGCTCGACTTGGAGTTTTCCTTCTTTACTCCTGGCTCTTTGGGCGAATATATCGAGAATCAATTGTGTTCGGTCTATGACTTTTGCCTGAATATCGTCTTCCAGGTTTTGCTGCTGGATAGGACGGAGGTCGTTGTCGAAAATTATTAGTTCGGCCTCTGTTTCTTCTTTGAGTTGGCTGATTTCTGAGACTTTCCCCTCTCCTATTAGGTATTTTGGACTGATATCTGGGCGGAACTGGAAGATTTCTTCAACGATTTCAGCCCCTGCGGTATGGGCCAGCCCTTTAAGTTCCTTCATGGATTCTTCAGCTTCTAATTTATCCTTCTTGTTTGTTGAGAGATGGATGAGGATGGCTTTTTCCATTTTTTATTCGAGACTGTCCTTAATGGTCTTTACAATTGACGAATAATCGTGCGGAGAGAACCATTCTATTCCCTTCATCTTCTTGAACCAGATCATTTGCCTTTTTGCGTAGCGGCGTGTATCCCTCTTTGTAAGAGAAATTGCTTCCTCCAGGGGGATTTCTTTTTTGAGATACTGAAGAGCATGTTTATAACCGAGGGCACGGAAGGGTGGAGAGTTCTCATCGATTCTTTTTTGCAGAAGATCTTCCACTTCCTTGATAAGACCCCTTTCGAACATATTGTCTGTTCTTTGTTCTATCCTTTTGTAGATTTCCTGTCTCTCTAATTTTAACCCAATTTTGATGATATTGAAATCTTCAACTGAAGATTTGGTGTGGGAAAAGTGTTCAGAAAACGGTTTTTTCGTCGAGAGATAGACCTCTAAAGCCCGGATGATTCTGACTTTGTCATTGCTGTGAATTTTTTGACTGTAGACCGGGTCGACTTCCGTGAGTTTGGCTCTCAGGCTCTCCAGGCCTTTTTTCTTGGCTTCCTTTTCCAGTTTTTGGCGAAGTCTGGGATTGCTTTTTCCTCCCGGGAAAAGGCCATCGATGAGAGCCTTCAGGTAAAGGCCCGTTCCTCCGACTATGAACGGAAGCCTCTTTTTATTTATGATCGTGGTCGCAGCCTTCAGTGCGAGAGCAACGAAGTCAGCGGCTGTGAATTGAGTCGAAGGATCAACGACATCTAAGAGGTGATGGGGGATGCCTTCTCTTTTATCCAGGGGGATTTTATCTGTTCCGATATTAAAGGCTTTGTAAACCTGCATGGAATCACAGTTAATGATTTCACCCCCAAGTTCTTTGGCGAGCTTTACTGCGGTGGAGCTTTTTCCGACCCCTGTGGGCCCAAGAATGACAATAAGACTTCTGGCTTTAGAATGCAATTTTAATCAAGAGATAAATCACAAGAAGAGTTATGAAAATTAAAAGAGCGAGAATCTGTTTCCTTTTCATTTTTTTCTCCTGTTGTGGTGAGGTTTTCGAGGAGTGAGCTTTCGTCTCCTGGAATGGGCGAGCGGCAGGAGTTATTTCCCGTTGGGATGGAATTGAGGTGATGAATATGCGTCCTGCGAGATGTGTTTCTGGGAAGCCTTCCTTCTTCCATGCCTATAATGTATTGGTGAAGGGGCTCTATGTCAAACAGAAGCCAGGATTTATCCGCCGAATTGACCGCCCAGTGCTCCTAAGCCGATATACAGGAGGCTTTTGAGGAACCAGAATCCATAGGAGAGAAAGAGGGCTTTCTTTATGTCGATTTTGAAGACGGATGACAATCCGAATGCGAGTATTCCAAAAAACCAAATCTGGAAGAAATCAAACTGACTCAATACTCTAAAGCTAGTTGAAGTGACTTCCATCTTCGGGAAAAAGAGGGCGAGGCTGGTCGTAGTCTGCATGACAGACTTTCTGGTAAGAATCAGGATAAGCCGGACCGCGTTCCCGAAGATATTGTGCACAATGCTTGCGTGGATGTAAACTGACAAGATTTGCTTATAATTGCCTTCAGTCGAGAACATTCGTCCAAACGCCAGAAGAATCAAAGAAGGAAGGAAGAAGCCGATCAGTGTGACAAAGAAAGGACCGATGATGGAGGAAACGAAGAAATACCATTGGGGAGGATTTTCAAAGAACTCGAGCTGCTGCTGGTATCTTTCTTCTCCCAGCCTTTCTTGAAGCTCAACATTGTTTTTCAGGACTTGAAGCTGGTCCTTCTGGGCGTAGGGCATGATGATAAAGGAAAAGATCATTATGACAACAAGAAGGATAATCATAGTGTCAATCCAGACCGGCTTTTCTGAGATTGCTTTGAGTGTGTCCTTGGGGCTCAAAAAAACTCCCTGCAAACGGTTAAAAAAGTTCATATCTTATTCTCCTTTTCGTTTGTCTTCAATGATCCTTCCATCTTTGAGAAAAAGAATCCGTTGGGCCTGGTTGGCAATATCCCTGTCGTGAGTGACTATGATGATTGTGTTTCCCTGGGAGTGAATTTTATGAAACAGGGAAAGAATTTCTTGGCCTGTTTTAGAATCCAGGTTTCCCGTCGGTTCATCTGCAAGAAGAATCGAAGGCTCGTTGACCAGCGCGCGGGCAATGGCGACTCTTTGCCTCTCTCCTCCTGAGAGCTCAGAAGGACGGTGGGCCATCCGGTCATTCATTTCAACCATCTCTAAGGCCCTTAATGTCTTCTCTTCTCGCTCTTTCTTCTTGGCTCCCTTGTAAATAAGGGGAATTTCCACGTTGTGGAACGCTGTGGCCCGGGGCAAGAGGTTGAAGACCTGAAAGACAAACCCGATCTCGGTATTGCGGATGTAAGCAAGTTCATTGTCACTGAGAGTGCTGACTGGTTTCCCCCTGAGGGAGTACTTCCCTTTTGTCGGAGTATCGAGACAACCGATGATGTTCATCAGCGTTGATTTTCCAGAACCGGAAGGTCCCATGATGGCCACAAATTCATTCTGGGAAATGTTGAACGTGGCCTCGCAGAGCGCATTGACTTCCTGTTTTCCTAGCTGATAAATTTTCCAGAGGTTTTCCGCGGAGATTATGATGTTGTTTTTGCTCATCTTGTTGCCTATTTTTCTTCTTTCTTTTCTTCTTGTTTGATGAGCATGTCATCTTTAAGCTGCCGGAGAGCGCTGTAGGGGCCGACAACGATTTCCTGCCCTTCTTCCAAACCGGATATGATCTCGATCATCATCTCTCCCATGATTCCCTTTTCCACTGGGAAGAATTTCACCCGGCTGTTTTCGATGACATAAACTCCCTCTTCCTGTTCACCGTTTTTGCTGTTTTCTTCTTCTTTTTCTCTGAGAACAAGAGCGGATATCGGTACAGCCAGGACATGCTGTTTTTCGGCCGTGATGATATCTGCCGAAGCGGAAAGGCCAGGCTTGAGACTCTTTGGGGGATTTTCGAGAGTGATAATGACCTTAAAGTCCTTGGATTCCTGGGAAGCCGTTGTTTGTTGAAGAGCAGAACTTCCGATTTCAGTTACTTTTCCTTCAATGGTCTGGTCAGGCAGGGCATCCACTCTCACTTCCGCCCGATGTCCGATTTCGACTCCGATGACGTCTGTTTCGTCGACTTCTACTTCCACTTCCATCACGGAGAGGTCAGCGATAGTCATCAGGATGGTTCCCGGATTGTTCATCGTGCCTATCATAGCGATCTCCCCCTCTTCCACGCGGAGGCTTGTGATTATCCCGTCAATCGGGGAGTTGTAGATGGTTTTACTCAGGGTGTCCAGTGTACTCTCGAGCGAGGCTTTCGCCTGATCGATCTGGAAAAGGATAGCTTGGTGCTGGGCTTTGGAGATTTCGTGCTGCGCATTGGCTGATTCCAGCAGCTCTTCAGATATGAGTTTTTCATCGTAAAGCTTTTTCTGCCTTTCGTAATATCTTTCGTCTTTTTTCAAGGTCGCATCAGCTCTTATGAGGTCAGCTTTATGAGAGGAAATGAGGGCGCGGTCACGGTTTGCCATGGCTTCGTACTGGGTAGAATCGAGCTTCAGGAGAAAATCATTTTCTTTGACTCGTTGCCCTTCTTCCACTCCTATCTTGATAATCCTTCCCGCCACATGGGCGCTTATGTTCACGTTCTTTTTGGGCTTGACCTCACCCGATGCGGATGTGATGGAAGTCAGGTTCTCATTTTTTACTTTTTCCACCGTCACTTTAAGGGATTTTTCCCTTTGAGACTGGAGGTTGAAGATTATGAGAATCACGATGAAGGCAATGACAGCGCAGATAATGATCGCTTTTTTTCTTCTTTTAAAGAAGCTCTTTTTTTCACTCATTTCTCGTTCCTCTTTAGGTTTGTTATCTTATTATATTACGGGAAAAAAGGCAAAAAGTTCAAAACCGTTCATTAGGGCACGTTCCCCATGTATTCATTGCTTGAAGAGGAAAGACTTGGTAATATGGAAATGCTATGGAGACGAGTAAGTTCTTCCGGGTGTCTAGGGAGGCGGCTCTGAAAGCAGGGCGGATGCTCAAAGATAATATCGATCAATCCAGTGAAATATTTTATAAAGGCACCGTTGACCTTGTGACCAATTTTGACACTCAGGCACAGAGTATGATCTTCGATCATATCTCGTCTTGTTTCCCTGGTCATGATTATCTCGCAGAGGAAGGATTAAGTCAGAAGAAAGGGGCAGAATTTCGGTGGATCATTGATCCTCTAGATGGTACGACAAATTATGCACATAGCTTTCCTCTATTCACTGTGTCGATAGCTCTGGAAAAAAAGGGAGAAGTCATTCTGGGTTTGGTGTATGACCCCATGAGAGAAGAAATGTTCTCTGCCGTGAAAGGTCAAGGCGCCTTCCTTAATGAAAAGGAAATCAAGGTCTCTGCCGTTGACGATTTGGATAAGAGCCTTCTGGCAACAGGGTTTCCGTATGATATTCGGACCAGTGAAGTGAATAACATCGCTCACTTCATTAATTTTTTAACCCGGGTTCAGGGGATCCGGCGCTGTGGTTCAGCCGCGATGGACCTCTGCTATGTCGCCTGCGGTAGGTTTGATGGATTCTGGGAATTGAAGCTCAGTCCCTGGGATATGGCTGCAGGGGCTTTGATTGTACAGGAGGCAGGAGGACGCATATCAGACTTTCAGGATGAAGAATTTACTATTTTTAGCTCAGAAATTCTGGCGTCAAACGGTTTGATCCACCAGAGGATGGTCGACGTGCTGACAGGAAAATAAGAGGGGTCGCATCTTAACATTTCTTTCAGTGCATTTTAGCTGCAAATATCAAATGTTAAGACACGACCCCTCTTTTCCGATTCCTATTTTCCTTTTTTCTTTTTCTATTGAGGCGCAGCCTCAATTTCTGTAAAATACAAAAAGAAAGATGAGAGACAGAAAACAGCATAGAATTCAAGCAAGGGATAGGAGAGGGGGGAGTCTTTTTTTGTATTGCCTAATGTCGGCTCTTCTCTTTTTTATCTGCCTTATCCTGCCCGGTTCTACTTTTGCGGCAGGATTCGCTTTGAGTTCGCAAGAAGATGCCGGAGCTGTAGAATTTGATTTTATACCTGGAAGGGATGAATTGACCTTTTCCAAGAGGATAACATCTGAGATCGAAAGGGAGGCCATCATACTCAGAGATGAATCTTTGAATGACTACCTGGCTAGAATAGGGAAACAGATCATCGACCGGAACAACCTTCAAGAGCTTGTCGGGGATTGGGAATGGGCTTTCAGGATTATCGATACTTCCGATGTGAATGCGTTTGGGACTTTGGGGGGACAGGTGTATCTGAGCCGCGGCTTGATTGAGGCCACAGAATCAGAGTCTGAGCTGGCTGCGATTCTCTCTTTCGAGCTCGGACATATCATAGCTTCTCATATTTATCAGCATATTTATGAAAGTTTGGTCCGTCAAGCGGGCTTTTCTTCTGATGAAAAGCTTACAGGAGAGGAAGGATGGGAGAAGTTATCTGGAATTTTTATGTCTGAAGGAGGCGTTTTTGCCTTTTTTTCAAACCACAGACACACTTCTCTCCAGGTGGAGAAGGCTGACGAGCTTGCCCTCTTAAACAATTATAATGCTGAATTCAACCCTCAGGCCTTTTTAACCCTGCTCGATCGTTTAGGAAGAAAAAAAAGAGATTTGCCCCGTTGGCTGAGAAGGAATTCCTGGGATCAGATGAGAAGAAGGAAGATTTCATCTGGCTTGAGTTCGTATCCGGCGTTGACTTCTTCCTTAGCGCCTACACGATTCAGGGAATTTAAGGCTCGTCTCAGTTCGGTCAGGCGACCTTTTTTCCGTGAAGAGGAGAGACGGACCGTTTCAGACCAGGAAATAATCCTTGATGTGACTGTGATGGGCGATAGAGACTGGACGGATACAGGAATCGAGGTTCAAGAAGGCCAGGAAATTTCTTTCAGTGCCTTCGGAACGGTTGGCCTCCAGAGAGGAAACATCAAAGCGTACTGTGGACCGGATGGATATGATCTTAAAACCAGGCAACAGCCTTTTACAGATCGGAATATCGGCGCTTTAATCGGGAAGGTCTCCATACTCCTTTCCATCGAGATCGATGAGGGTTCAGGAAGAGAGATCCGTCATGAAATCAAGGAGAAGTTTTACATCGGGTCAGATGATAAAGTCAGTATGCCCATCAGCGGGCAGCTGTATTTAGGGATCAATGAGGATCTTGTGACTGATAATGAAGGAGCATTCAGCGTCAGTATTATCTATTCACTGATCAGGCTTTTTCCTTCTCTGCCGCTTTTTTCTTGAGGAATTTTTCCACAAACTGGATATCGTAATTACCCCTGATGAAATCTGAATTAGAGAGAATATTCAAGTGGAGAGGGATGTTTGTTTTTATGCCAACGAGGATCATGCATTCCAGCGCTGTGAGCATCTTCTTGATGGCTTCCTTACGAGAAGAGGCCTTGACTATGATTTTTGCCACTAGAGAATCATAATCAGGAGGGATTTGCCAGCTGCTGTACGCCGCAGAATCCACACGTACTCCTGTTCCTCCCGGAAGAACCAGAAAATCTATTTTTCCGGGCGAGGGGATAAAGGTTTTTGGGTCCTCTGCGTTGATCCGGCATTCAATGCTGTGGCCATTCATTTTCAAGGCGTGAGGGATTGAAATTTTTTCCCCGGTTGCGATTTTGATTTGTTCTTTGATCAAGTCAATGTCGTACACCATTTCAGTGATCGGATGTTCGACCTGGACACGGGTGTTCGCTTCCATGAAATAGAAATTTTTTCTATCATCTACCAGGAATTCAAACGTTCCCATGCTCTGATAGCCTATGAAACGAGCGGCATCTTGGACAGCTTTTATCATTCTTCTCCGGAATTTTTCATCAATGAAAGGAGAAGGCGTTTCTTCGATAAGTTTCTGGTATTTTCTCTGAATGGAGCATTCTCTCTCTCCAAAAGCAATGATGTTTCCTTGTTTGTCGCCGATGACCTGGATTTCTATATGTCGAGCTCCTGTGATGAATTTTTCCATGTAGAGGGACGGGTCTCCGAAAGCGGCATTGGCCTCGTTTTGGGCGATGGAGAATTGCTCGTCCAGCTTTAAAGCCGAACGGACAATCCGCATACCCTTGCCTCCTCCTCCAGCTGTAGGTTTAAGAATGAGGGGAAACCCGATTTTTTTTGCCGTGCTTTTGGCCTCTGTGATGTCCTCGATAATTTTGTCGCTTCCTGGAATAACGGGGAGTTTGGCCTTGTTCATTTCTTGGCGGGCCCTGTTTTTGTCTCCCATAAGCCTGATGAGAGGTGCTGGAGGTCCGATAAAGGTTATTCCGTGGGTTTCGCAGATCTCAGGAAAGCGGGGATTTTCTGCCAGGAAACCATAGCCAGGATGGATCGCGTCTGCTTGTGTGATTTCAGCCGCGCTCAAGAGGTTGGGAATGTTGAGGTAGCTTTCCGAAGCTTTGCCAGGTCCTATACAGATCTTTTCATCGGCGAACATGGTGTGGAGACATTTTTTATCCGGCTCAGAATAGACAGCGACGGTTTTTATGCCCAATTCCCGGGCTGCGCGGATTATACGCAGGGATATTTCACCCCGATTTGCGATTAAGATTTTTGAAAACATAAGCGATCAGGAGAGTGATTTGATTTCAAAAAGTTTTTGACCATATTCGACAGGCTTTCCATCCTCAACAAATATTTTTTCGAGAATTCCATCGACTTCTGCTTCGATTTCATTCATCAATTTCATGGCCTCGATTATACAGAGAGTCTGATTTTTCTTCACCGGATCTCCAATTTCAACGAAAGGAGAGGAAGAAGGATCTGGAGCCCGGAAGAAAGTTCCGACCATGGGAGAGGTGATTAAAGAGGAGTTATTCTTTCCCTTTTCAGGTTCTGCCTCTTGGGGCCGGACGCTTTCATCCTCTGCTGATTCTGCTGGTTCTGGAGAGATGGGTATGGATTCTGAAGGAGGAAGAGGACTTGGGTTTCGGCTTATCTTAATTTTCAAATCCTCCACCTCCAGCTCGAAATGGGAGAGTTTATTCTCCTCCATGAATTTGACGAGCTTATTTATCTCTTTGTAGTCAATTTTTGCGCTCATTGTTGCTCTCCTCTGCAAGCAGAAATGAAAGCATCTCTCTCAAAAATTAAAAAAAAATTAGTATTACATTAAACACAATCGGGAAAAATGTCAAGTTGTGGTTGGGTATGGCTGGAGCGGGTGGATGGCCTTCTTTCTTGACTGTAAGATATGAATTTTGACCAGAGAATGGAGACCTGATCCCTATGGTGCTCATTCAAGCTGGATTGACTTTGTCAGGAGGTTTACTTATATTGAATGGGGTCAGGGCTTGATTGTGGACAATACAGAGTCAGACTTTCGGGGTTTGACCTTCGGGATCAGGCCTCGACCTTGATTATTATGGAGTCAGGCCTTGTTAGGATTGATGCCTGAGAAGTAGAAGCAAGCTTTGGTCTCGTCATACAGATAAGGCCTGATCCCTGGTTTAACGTCAAGGCCTGATCCCGGTTATCCCAAAAGCCTGATCCCAATGTGAAGATGCCCTAATTCAGGTCCTGACCCCCGGGAGAGAAAATGTTTGATCAGTTATCGAGCCGGCTTCAAAAAGTGATGAAGTTTCTCCGTGGTGAAGGAAAAATCACGGAAAAAAACATGGCCGAAGCTCTGAAGATGATTCGCATGACATTTCTTGAGGCAGATGTGAATTATCGAGTGGTGAAAGATTTTGAAGAAAGTCTAAAAAATAAAGCTCTGGACCAGAAAGTTCTCATGAGTCTAACCCCTGCCCAACAAGTGATAAAGATTGTGAGGGATGAGCTGACATCTCTCTTGGGTCAGGAGGCAGAAAAGCTGAAATTTGCGAGCCATCCTCCTTCAATTTTCATGCTGGTGGGTCTTCAAGGCTCTGGAAAAACCACAACCTGTGGAAAATTGGCCAAATGGGTTTTAAGTTTACAGAAAAATCCTCTCCTTGTCTCTTTTGACTTGAAAAGGCCTGCGGCTCAGGACCAGTTGAAGATGATATCCAAAATGCTCAATCTTCCTTTTTATGAAATGACGAAAGACCAGATGGCTTCACCTTCTGGGGCTCTCAAGCAACTCCTTAAACATACTGGGAATAAAGGTTTTGACCCCCTTATCGTGGATACCGCAGGGAGACTTCATATCGATGATGAACTCATGGAAGAGCTTCGCATGGTGAAAGACATCCTCAAGCCCATTGAGTTGATTTATGTTGGAGATTCTATGACAGGGCAGGACGCAGTGAAGAGCGCTCAGCTTTTTGAGGAAAAGATTGGTCTGACATCCATCATTTTGAGCAAGCTTGATGGAGATGCCAGGGGAGGAGCAGCCTTATCTATCGTCTCAGTGACCGGGAAACCGATTAAATTTATCGGTGTCGGAGAAAAATTTGATAAGCTTGAGGTCTTTCACCCTGACCGGATGGCTTCACGTATCCTCGGAATGGGGGACATCTTGAGTTTAGTCGAGAAGGCGGAGAAAGAAGCTGATTTGGTAGAGGCGGAAGCCCTGGCTCGCAAATTAAAAAAGCAAGAGTTGACCTTCGAGGATTTTAAAAAACAGCTCGTGCAGATGAAGAAGATGGGTTCTCTCTCCCAGGTTATGAATCTTATGCCTCAAAACGGACCCATGAAAGGTCTATCTAAGCTGCACATAGATGATAAGAAGATTCTTCATTTTGAGGCCATCATCAACTCCATGACTATGGCAGAAAGAGAAAATCCAAAAATAATAAACGGGAGCCGGCGCGCTAGAATTGCTAAGGGAAGCGGGAGGCCCGTTTCTGAAGTGAACCAGCTGTTGAAGCAGTTTGCAGAGATGAAAAAAATGATGAAAAAGTCTCACTTTCAAAAACTTCTTTCCTCTCTTCCTTCATCTCATTAGGGCAGAATAGGAGGACGTCCCCGAGGGGGACACCCTATCTCCTCATAATCATATCAAAAGTCATCTGAAAATAGAGTGTCCCCAAAGGGAGCGTTGTTTGTGCTCACTAATTGGTTAACACTTTCACTTATGATACTGAAAGTAAAAGTGTCATTGCGGGCAACCGAAGGGAGCGTGGCAATCTCATATTTCAAGGCCTTATTCCTGCTTACATCTCGTTAAATTAGTTGACTTTAGATGAAAATTCAGATATTATCTCAATTTATTTTAAAAAACGTGGTAAAACAATGATTTCAATACGATTGATGAGACTTGGGGCTAAAAATAAGCCTTTTTATCGAATTATAGCGATCGACTCTAGTAAACCAAGGGAAAGCAAAGCGAAAGATATTCTCGGCTATTACGACCCGTTAAAAGAACCCCCTGAGATTAAAGTGGATTATGAGAGAGCCAATTACTGGCTGAAAAGAGGAGCTCAAGCTTCAAAAACAGTACAATCTCTTTTGAATAAAGTTTCCAAACAGGAGAAACTTTCCAAACAACATTCTAAAACTTAAAGGAGGTTACAGTGAAAGAACTTGTTGAATTGATTGCCAAATCCTTAGTTGACAATCCGGAAAAGGTACAGGTTTCCCAGCTGGAAGGGGAACAGACCACCATCCTGGAATTGAAGGTCGCTCAGGAAGACTTAGGCAAGGTTATCGGAAAACAAGGAAGAACAGCGCGGGCAATCAGGATTATTCTTGGTGCTGCAGGAATGAAGCTGAAAAGAAGATTTAACCTCGAGATTATCGAAAAAGGATAGTTTGGTTACTATAGGAAAATTTATAAGGAGCCAAGGCAAGAGGGGCGAATTAAGGTTTAAGCCTTTTTTTGAACACTCTCTGAAACATTTTTTTTTCATGGATCTTTCTTCAGAAGAAAGATAGCCTCGAAGAATACCGGGTTGAATCCTTACGCTCCTATAAAGAGCATTATATCATTAAGCTGGAGGGAGTAGACTCTCTTTCCAAGGCTCGTGAACTTGTCGGTATGGAGGTTCAACTTCCGGAGAAAAACCTCCAGAGCTTGGAAAAAGATAATTACTATTCCTTCAAAATCATCGGATGTTCTGTCGTAACTCAAAGCGGGAAACAAATCGGAAGTGTTTCCGATTTAATATGGGTCAAAGACAATAATCTGTTAGTGGTTTCTCAAGGGAAAGAAGAGATTCTTATTCCCTTTACGCATTCGGTGTGTCTTGAGGTGGACTTGAAGAAGAAGATAATCCGGATCGATCCTCCCGAGGGTCTTTTAGAGTTGAATGAGATTTGATATAATCACCATATTCCCCGAGATTTTTGGTAGTGTTTTCTCAGGAGGAGTTGTAAAAAAAGCTCTGGAGAAGGGCTTAATCGAAGTTCATGTTCATGACCTGAGGACTTTTACTAGAGATAAACACAAACAAGTCGATGATCGTCCGTTTGGAGGCAGTCAGGGAATGGTCTTAAAGCCTGAGCCGATATTTGCTGCTGTTGAGGAGATAAGGTGCAGAGAAGGAGTGCCCGTATTCCTCCTTTCTCCACAAGGTAGAAAACTCGATTTTCAATACGCGGAGGATTTGGCTCAGAACGACCAAATCATCCTTATCTGCGGCCGTTATGAAGGAGTCGATGAGAGAGTGATTCAACATCTTGTAACTGGTGAGATTTCCATTGGTGATTATATTCTCACTGGAGGAGAGCCTGCGGCTTTAGTCGTTGTGGATGCGGTATCGAGGTTTGTTCCTCGAGTCGTGGGAAAGGCAGATTCGGTAAAAAATGATACATTTTTCACCGGTTTGTTGGAATTCCCTCAGTACACTCGACCTCGAGATTTTAGAGGGATAAAAGTCCCAGAAGTTCTTTTCTCTGGAGACCACAGCAGGATTGAATCCTGGCGACTCAAAAAATCTATGGAAAAAACGTGGCTCTTGAGACCTGATCTCCTTGAGAGTCGAACAGTGTCTCGGGAAGAAAAAAAGATATTGGAAGAAATAAAAACAGAAAAGAAAGGAAAGAGAGATGAATCTGATTGAATTAGTGGAAGAAAAACAGGCAACGAGAGATCCAGCTTCTTTTCGAGTGGGAGATACTGTAAAAGTCCATGTGATTATCAGAGAAGGAGATAAAGAGAGAGTACAGGTTTTTCAGGGTGATGTGATCGCCAAAAGAGGCTCCGGACTTGGGGCGACATTCACGGTCCGTAAGATTTCTTTTGGTATTGGAGTCGAGAGGATATTGCCTCTTCACTCCAAAATGATCAAAAAAATAGAAGTCGTAAGGCATGGAAAAGCCAGAAGAGCCAAATTATACTACTTGCGTGAACTCAAAGGGAAAGCCGCAAAGCTGAAAGAAAAAAGATAGAGGCATTTTTGACATTATCTCGTGGTGTCTATATTTTTAAGAACGCATGAAAGGCGTTTCATACGCTCTCTTAGGGAGAAAAGACAGCTTCATTCCCTGTTCGGGGAGAGACCTGAACCTTCATTTAAGTCGGAAAATGGCATATTTTTTATTCAATGATTTCGCTGTTTAACAGCACATGCCGAAGCATAGATCGGATATGGCTGATTTTCGGATTGAGAAGAAAATATTAAGAAAAGGATTTAAGGCCATAGCCGGCGTTGACGAAGTGGGAAGAGGAGCTCTTTTTGGCCCTGTCGTCTCGGCTGCTGTTATACTTCCCTGCGGACTCATAACCCAAAAATTATCAGGCTGGGTGGGAGAGGTCGATGACTCCAAGGTCATCTCTCCCAAAAAAAGGATGCGATTGGCAAAGGAGATTTTAGCCAATGCGGCTTCTGTTGGCGTCGGTCTATCTTCGAATTTTGAGATTGATCAAAAGAATATTTACTGGGCTTCGATAAGCGCCATGAAAAGAGCGGTTGAAAATATGGCTTTAGCACCTGATTTTATCTTAGTTGACGGATTTAGTTTAAATGAGGTAAATTATCCTCAGATTAGTGTGCCTGGAGGCGATAAAAAGTGTATTTCCATCGCTGCGGCATCCATTGTGGCTAAAGTCGTTAGAGATGAGATGCTGATGCTTTTGGATCGAGTTTATCAAGGATATTCCTTATCAAAGAACAAGGGATACGGAACGAAAGAGCATTTCAGAGCTTTAGAAAAAAAAGGGCCAACACCTTTACATCGGTTATCCTTTAATCTTAGGTGCGAATAAAATGGGGACTGAAAAAGAAAGAGCCAGGTACCTGGAAAACGCCGAGAAAAATGTAAAGAGAGGAAAATTCCAGGATGCCATTCAGGAGTACAAGAAGGTGTTGGCTGTAGACCCTCAAGATATAAATGTGAGAAACCTCATCAGCGACCTCTATTTGAGAATGAACCAGAAAGACAGTGCGATCGAGCAATTGTACAAAATTGCCAGTCATTACGAAGAAAGAGGCTCGTATTCCCAGTCCATGGCAGTATACAAAAAGATCAATAAGTTGAATCCCGGAAATATCGAATCCACGATGAAACTGGCTGACCTCTATTATGCCCAGGGATTTCTCTCGGAAGCGAAGGCGGAATATTCGAAAATCGCCAAAGGCTTAATGAAGAACCATCGGACAAAAGAAGCCATATTTCTCTTTGAGAAGCTTTTAAAATTAGATAAGAAGGATATTCAGACAAGGTTAACTCTGGCTGATCTGTACACGAGGGAAGGGGAGATTGATAAAGCAGTAAACCGGTACAATGATGTGGCAGAGTCTAAGATCCGGAGCAAAGCATTTAAAGAGGCTCATGAAGCTCTTAAGAAAGCAAGAGACCTGAAAGAAGACGAGTCAAGGACGTTGTCCAATTTGATATCTCTTCTTAAAAAAGAAGATAAAACTAAGGAAGCTCGAAAAATCATCGATAAAATACTGGAAAAAAATAAGGATGATGTGACCGCTCTCAGGCTTCTTGGTGGCTTCCACTTTGAAGATAAGGATTTTGAAAAGGCCGAAGCCATATTTAATCAGGTTGTCTATTTAAATCCTCAAGATGTTGAAGCAAGAGTGAAATTAGGGCGGATCAGTATTTCTAAGGATGAACTGGATAAGGCTTTTGAACTCTATAAGCCTTTGGTCGAGACTCTGGTCAAAAAACAGAAGGCCGAAAAAGCAATCGGACTTCTTGGGCTTATTCTCTCAGTCAAAAAGGTTCACACACCTACCCTGGAAAAATTGGCTTCCATCTATAAATCGGCTGGCCAAAAAAAGAATCTAGAGATTGTTTGCCGGGTTCTTCTGGATGAATACCGGAGGGAAAATAAACGGAAGGAATATCTAGCTGCTTTAGGTGAACTTGTTAGCCTTGTTCCTGAGGATAAAGAATTAGTCAGCCATTACAACCAGCTAAAGGAGGGAGTTGAAATACCAGAAGCCGCAAAAGAAGCAGAGCTTGCCGAAGAAGAAAGGTTGAAGCCAGAAGAAGAAGCGGCGAGAGTCGAAGAAGAGAAAGAGAAAGCCGGTGAAGAGCGGATACGTGCCGAGGAGGAAGCAAAGAGAGCCGAAGAGGAACGGGTACGCGCTGAAGAGGAAGCGAAGAGAGTAACAGAGGAAGAGGCCCGGAGAGTAGCTGAAGAGGAAGCGCGGAAAAAAGTCGAGCATGAAGCGCAACAGGTGGAAGAGGAAGCCAAACGCGCTGAAGAAGCAGTCCGGAAGGCGGCAGATGAGGAAGCGAAGAGATTAGCCGATGAGGAGATGCGGAGGAAAGCTGAGGAGGAAGCAAGACGGGCGGAAGAGGAAGCGAGGCTGGCTAAAGAGGAGGCCAAACAGACTGAAGAAGCAGCCCGCATAGCAGCAAAGGAGGAAGAACAGAGATTAGCTGAAGAAGTGCGGAGTAAAGCCGAGGAAGAGGTCAGGCGCGCTGAGGAAGAAAAGAAGAAGGCGGAAGAAGAAGCAAGGAAAGCTGAAGAAGCCCGGAGGAAAGCCGTGGAAGAGCGGATACGTGCCGAGGAAGAAGTAAAGAAAGCCGAAGAGGAGCGGGCACGACTTAAGGCGGAAGCCCAGAAAGCCGAGGAGGAAAAGAGGAAAGCCGAGGAAGAAACGAGGAAAGCCGAGGAAGAAAAGAGACGGGCTGAAGAAGAGCGCATGCGAGCCGAGGAAGAAGTAAAGAGAGCGGCTGAAGAAGAAGCAAAGAGAGCGGCAGAGGAGGAAGCGAAGAGAGCCGAGGAGGAGGAGGTCCGGAAAGCGGCAGAGGAGGAAGCGAAGAGAGCCGCTGAAGAGGAACGAAGAAAAATGGAAGAAGCTTTAGAGGCGGAGAAGATAACAAGGATTTCGACTAAAGAGATAAAAGAGCTAGAGGAAATTATTCAAGAGGAAAAAATAGAGGAACCTTCGGGACTGGAGGAGGGAGCCGACGAAGAACTGGAGATGAATTTGGCTCAGGCGGATTTGTATATTACCCAAGGTCTGTTGCGGAATGCCAAGAGAATTCTTGAAAACTTGCGAATTCAATTTCCCAATGACTCCAGGGTTGCTGAGAAGCTTGCAGCTCTTGGAAAAGTATCCGCTCATGTCAGCGTTGATGAAATCCTCCAGCGGGTTACCGAAGTTTCTGAAAGAGAAAGCGAGTTGTTTGATAAGAAAGAGTCTCATGAAGAAGCAGCAGTAGAGGAAGAAGAGCGGGAAGAAGAGAAGGAAGTTAAAGAAGAAAAACCCATTTCTGTAGAGAAAGGAGCGGAGCCGGATAAAGCTTTTGAAAAGAAGGCGGATAAAGAGGTAGAAGTCGAGACTCAAAAGCCTCCGAAAGAAATAGAAGAAGTGAAAGAGCCAGAAAAGAAAAAGGAAACGGAGAAGGACAGTTATAAAGAACTTTTCAATTCAGGAATTTCTTTCCTTGAAAAAGGTTTGGTAGATCAAGCGATTGAAAAATTCAAACTCGCTTCTAAAGATGAGAGCTTAAGCGAAGAATCCTACCATTCTTTGAGCCAATGCTTCAGGCAGAAAAAGGAGTTTGGAGAAGCGGCGAGATGGTTGAAGAAGGCTCAAGAGTTAACCCAGGAGGGAAGCGACCAATTTTTAGCTTTGAGTTACGAATTGGCTTCGCTCTACGAAGAGGCGGATGAGGAAGAGAAAGCGCTGGCTCTTTTTGAGGAGATCAAAGAATTTGATTCCAAATACAGAGACGTGAAGAAAAAAACAAAGGTTTTGAAAAAAGGCCTCAAGTAAATCCGACCCTTACAGACTTGGTTTCAGCTCACCCCTTTCCATAAGAAATCCACAAATCTAATTCCATCCACTCCGACATTCGCCTGCACCTTCTTTCCTCATTTTCTATCCCGGCACTTTGGGACAAAGACGAATTATAAGAAAGAGAGGAAGTAAGGTGAGAAAAATTTTAGAGAGGGATCGTTATTTGTACTGAAAGGTCGCCTCTGAATTTCATTCTTTGCCTTTGAAAGATATCACCTTGAATTGGAAGGGATTGAATGTTGTCTTTTAATCACTTTTTTCTTGTGGGATTATTGGATTTAATCATGGAAGGCACGTCTTCCGCTCGTGTTGTTGTTTTGTTGATAGATGAAAAGAACCAGGTTGTTTTTCAAGAAATGCGTGAGAATGGACATTCGAAAAAAGGGAGTATCAGCCAAGATGTCATTGATAAAGCTCTCGATGTGAAACAACCGATTATCACGACTCACCCTGATGATTCTGTCAGAAGAGGAGGCTTCGGTAAAAACCAGATGAGCATCATTTGTCTACCTTTAATTATTGAAGAGAGGTCTGTGGGTGTCCTCTATCTTGATAGGAAAGTGATATCTGGAGCTTTCACTCATGACGATCTGGAGCTTCTGATGTTGCTGTCAAAACCCATCAGCCGGATTTTAAAGAACAAGGAAGAATTTAAAAATCTTGGATTGGAAAAAGCGAGAACTCCAGAGTATTTTGTGAGGGGGAAAAGTGAAGCCTTTAAACGGATCCAAACTCTGATATCCAGAGTCAAAGATAGCGACGTTCCGGTATTTATCTGTGGTGAGAGCGGTACGGGGAAGGAGCTCGTTGCACGGATCATTCATTCGTGCGGAGAAAGAAAGAATGGGGAATTTGTTGCGGTAAACTGTGGAGCCATACCAGAACATCTCCTGGAAAGCGAACTGTTCGGCTATGTAAGAGGAGCCTTCACGGGGGCTGTGAAGAGCAAGCCTGGAATAATAGAGGAAGCCAACGGAGGAACGTTCTTTATGGATGAAATATGTGACCTGCCTCTCATTCTTCAAGCCAAACTTCTCCGTTTTCTTCAGGAGAAGGAAATCAGGAGAGTCGGTGAAAACAGGCCAGTATCTGTCAATGGAAGATTTATCAGCGCTACCAACAAGAATATCGAAAGAGAAATCGAGTTCGGCAATTTCCGTGAAGATCTGTATTACCGGATCAAGATCATAACCATTGAGCTCCCTCCTCTTAGGGAAAGGAAGGAGGACCTTCATTTTCTCTTGAATCATTTTCTGGAGAAGTACTGTCTCGAGATGAAGCGTGAAAGGGTCTTTTTTTCACCGTGTGCACTCGATCTGTTGATCAATTACTCATGGCCTGGAAACGTGAGAGAGCTTCAGAATGAGATACAGAGATGTTTGGTGCTTGCCGGAGATAATAGTCTCATCAGAGAGGAACATCTTTCCCCAAAGATCAATCCTCAGGCAGCCAGATCTTCGGATCATTCCTATGATTTTTTCCGGGCAAGAGCCGAATTCGAGAAGAGGTTTCTCCATCAGGCTCTGGCCCGTTGGAATTTCAATAGATCCAGAACCGCCGATGAAGTCGGCCTCAGCAGACAGGGACTTTTTAAGCTGATAAAGAAGCATGAAATAAATGTCAGTAAAAAATATGGGGATATTCCCTAATAAAAAATATGGAAATATGGGGACGTTCCCCAATTAATTAACCCAATTAATTGAATGAACTGTCTTGTCTGACACTGTTTTTTTTGATAAATTTCTATCAGATGAAAAACACAAAAAAAGAAAAAGAGGTTTTTCAAATTCTCTGCCCCTGCTGTCAGTCCCTCCTCTGGATAGATCCCGTCTCTCAGGAAGTGATTCAGTCGAAAAAAGGAGGAGGAAAAGCCAAAAAAACATTGGATGAGCTGCTCTCGCAAGAAAAGAAAAGAAAGAGTGAATTCGACCGCAAATTTGAGGCGACTGCGGAACTACAAAAGAAAAAAAAGGAGAAAGTTGAGGAGGGATTCCGAAAGGCTCTGACAAAAGCAGGGAAGGAGGATTGAAATCCTTTGAGCTTTTTCTAATGGCTGGAAATTCCTTCTGCCTCTAACTCCCGATCTGGGTTTCGTCCTCCCTGATTTTTGGAGCCATTGTAAATCCCGTAAAGCCATACAGTGCCAGAATAATGACGGCTGCGTAGTTCATTATGGCCCATGGGAGATATGTGACGGGGGAAACTCCGATGGTCCCTGTGATAAAAGCGCCGGCCATGCTCCAGGGGATGAGAGGAACGATGATGGCGCCGCTTTCTTCGATAATCCGGGATAGATTTTTGGCTGCAAGGCCTTTTTTCTTGTAAATCGGCGAAAGAAGCTCTCCGGGAATGATCATGGACAGGTAAGAGCTGGCTGTCATCATGGCTGTGACGATTGAGGATATAATGGTCGTCAGCACGATGCTCCATGTTTTGTTGGCGAATTTCATCACGCGGTCCAAAATGACTGAGAGTAGCCCGGTGCGCTGCATGATCCCCCCGAAGCTGAAGGCGGTGAAAGCGATGAGTTGTGTTTCCATCATGCTCATCAGACCTCCCCGGGAGATCAGCTCGTCCACTTTTGGCACCCCAGTCTGAGCTTGGTATCCAGTGTTCATGGCTGTAGCCACATCCGTGACCGAAGCACCCTGGAAAATGTTGGCCAGTATTCCGGCCACCAAGGAGGAGAGAAGCATCCCAGGTATGGTCGGCTTTTTGGTGAAGGCGAAGTAGAAGACAATGGCCATTGGCAGGAGTAAGAGGACATTGAAGTTGAAGTTGTTCTTCAATGTTTGGATGATGAGAGTCATGGACTCGGATTCCACTTTTTCTCCCCCGTACCTCAGCCCGACAAAGAAATAAATCGCAAGGCTCAAGAGCCAGGCCGGAGTCGCTGACCAGAGCATATGCTTGATATGGTCAAAGAGGTTTGACCCCGCAGCAACAGGCGCAAGATTTGTAACGTCCGAGAAAGGAGACATTTTGTCTCCGAAGTACGCGCCAGCCACTATGGCCCCGGCCGCCGGACCGAGAGGGATTCCCAGGCCCATGGCTATGCCCATGAAAGCCACTCCCAGAGTGCCTATGGTGCCCCAGGAGGTTCCCGTGGCCAAAGAGGTGAGCGAACAGACAAAGCAGGCTGTCACCAGGAAATATTGAGGCGATATGAGTTTTAAGCCGTAGTAGATGACCATGGGAATGGTTCCACAGGCGATCCAGGATCCGATGAGAATACCGACACAGAGCATGATCAGGATTGCGGGCATCGCTTTGTGGATACTGTTGACGATGCCCTCTTCCATTTCTTTCCATTTGAAACGGAGGATGAGGCCGAGGATACCCGTGATAAAAGCTGCGGCGACGAGGAGAACCTGGGCTGCGATTTTGTAGACTCCATAGCCAACGCCGAGAAGAATCCCCATGGCGATTAATGGAATCAGAGCGATGACAAGACTGGGTTTCTTGGATTTTTGATTTTGATTATTTGCTTCTTTCTCCATTTTCCTCTCTCTTCCCAGATTTTATCTATGTCATCTTGTGAAGTCATAAATTACGCTGATGAAAATGTTCCTCTGGCGAGAAGTTTCTTGTCGGCCATCATCATTCTTCCCATTGCGAAAGAATCCGTCATATTCAAATTTTTATCGAGCAAGAGTAAGTCGGCATCTTTACCCGTTTGGATTTCTCCCTTCTGATGAAGTCTGTAAAAAATGGCGGGATTAACGGTGAGCAGTTTAACTGCGTCTTGAAGCTTGAGGATATTTTTTTGCACCAGGTGATGGATATTTTTCAAAAGACTTTTCTGGGTGGCTACGGTCAATCCCAGGAGGTTTCCTTTGTCATCGAAGATTGGCAGGCTCCCGTTGCTGTCTGAACTGATCGTCACCTGGCTGAGAGAAGCCTTCTTCTCAAGGAGAAGCCGGATGGCTTCTCCGATGCTTACTTCAATACCCCCTCTGGCTTCAGGGTCGTCGCCAGCGGTCAAATCAATGAAACCCCCTGATTGGATGAATTTGATGGCTTCAGCGAAAAGTTGTGAGTTGCGGTTGACATGAGTCGGGATAACCTGTGTCGCGGGAATTTCAGTTTCCTTGATCAACCTGAAGAGCATTTCCAGTTTGCGCGGCCCGTCACCCAAGTGAAGATGGAGAATACCTGCCTTCCCTCCGAGCATTCCTCCGACGCGGCATTCTGCAGCCAGGCGGGAGAATTCCTCAAAAGTGGGCTGGGAGGAACGGTGGTCGGATAAGGCGATTTCTCCAGCCCCGATGACCTTATCGATGAGAATCAAATCCGAACGGATGCTGCCTGTGATTGTTACAGGAGGAATTTCATAAGAACCGGAAAATATATAAGTTGTGATACCTTCCGCTTCAAGACCTCTCGCTTTCGCCAGGAGAGATTCCATGTGGCGCGTTGTCCCGTCAGTTCCCAGGCAGCCAATGACAGTCGTGACTCCACACTCAATGATGTCCTCTACGGTTATTTCGGGAGCCCTGGTCGCGGGCCCTCCTTCTCCGCCGCCTCCGAGTATATGGACGTGGCTGTCAATCAAACCGGGTATGACAGTTTTTTCTGATGCATCAACAACTTCAAAATCCATTCCCTTGATGTGAATCTTATCCGGCTCGCATACAGCCGCAATTTTGTCACCTGAAATCAGAATATCTTTTGTTCCCAGAGAGTCAGGCGCGAATACTGTCCCTTGTCTGATGAGTGTCAACATCTTATCCTCCACAACTAAACCACCTGAGAAAGATGCAGCATGGTTTTTACTGGCTAAGTTATCATGGAAATTTTATATTTTCAAGCAGTAAGGGAACGTTCCTCAAGGGGACACCCTATCTCTAATTAATCCTCAATAAAGATGAGATAGGGTCTCCCCTTGAGGAACGTCCCCATTTATTGGGGAACGTCCCCATATAGTTTTTGAATTTTTTTTCAAATTTTCTTAAAATAGATAAACAGTAAATTAAAAGGATCGCAATAATTATGACAATCGAAGAAGAGCTGAAACGGGTAGA
>CAZSGR010000004.1:0-1446 GCA_964606185.1 uncultured Eubacteriales bacterium | reverse complement strand
AAATTAAAAGGATCGCAATAATTATGACAATCGAAGAAGAGCTGAAACGGGTAGAGCCGATTATCCAGCGTTTCAGCAGTATTGCCCTTATCGGGAAAAAAGTCGTCATTAAAGGAGAAGAGAATTTTGTCAAGAAAGGTCCGAATATCATCATCGGGAATCATATAGGAACATTCAAGGATGCGGCGACTCTGTTCAAAGTCGTCCCGAGACAGATATTTTGGACATCCAATAGAATGGTTTTTGATAAGCATGATTTCAACCGTCTAATCAGAAAACATTTCAAGAGACATCTGAAAGACTTCGGGCTCTTCCTGGACTTGCTCCTCAGCCCCTTGAAATCCATTTTTACCTCTTATTTTGCAAAGACGATAAAGAAAGTGGGAGCTATTCCTGTGGATATGGAGCAGAAAACGAGGACGGCCATGGAGCATTGTCATGAGTACCTGAGAAAAGGAAGGGCGATTATTGCCCTTCAGGGCTGGGGCCGTGTGATGAAAAAAGATCCGAATCCCTATGTGCACACTTTCAAGAGAGGAACGTCCATCCTTTCTTATAACCTGCATAAATATGAAGGAATTTCTATCCCTGTCACTCCTGTGGCCATGTTTGGCACCCAGGTGCCGTTCTTGGTTCCGACAAAAGTCAAGATCAATGTCGGAGAACCGATGTATATTAAGGATTACTTAGGGGATGGATTTACAGACAGTGTGGAAAGGTTCAGAGAAGCTCTCGAAGAAAGCGTGAAAAGCCTCCTGTTTGATATTCTCAAGTGGTGAAAGAGCTCCCCCCTCCTCTTCGCCACTTTTCTTTAGCATGAAAGGCCAGGATTCATCTATTCCTTAGAGAAGAAACCTTCCCTCTTTGGCAATCAATTTTCCTTTAGCCCGGATCGTGATTTTGTCCACCAGAGCATCATAATGATGCTGGCTTCTGTTTTTTCCCATGCCGTAGGAGTCTCCGATGGCGAAATGCGCTGTCCCAAAGGCTTTTTCAGCTTCCAGCATGTTTGCAGTGATGCGGGCTTTTCTGTTCGTGCCGATTCCAAACTCGCCAATGATTTTTCCTGTTTCGTCTTTGCCGATGTTTTGGATGATTGCTTTGACTCCCTTTCCTGCGTAACGGATCAGCCGGCCTTTTTCAAATTCCATTACTCCACGCCCCAGCTTATCATCGATGAGGCTGATAACCAGCTTTCCTGAAAAGCTTTCCTCCACCGGTGCTGTGAAGCATTCTCCAGCAGGAAGGTTTCCATGCATCCCCTTCTGGCTGATATCGCCGTTGTCGTTCGCCCATTTTCTGCCCTTTGCGCTGAACTGGATTCGGGTGCCTTCAGGGTTCTCTACTTGGATATCATCCGCATCCGTCAGGGCTTTTATGACTTTTCTCGTGAACAGATCCATATCCTTAAAGTCGATGTTCACAAGACGTTCCATCATGTCTCTT
>CAZSGR010000003.1:18632-42008 GCA_964606185.1 uncultured Eubacteriales bacterium | reverse complement strand
CAGATTTTTCACGCCATTCCCTCATCAACCTTCTCGGCCCTGCGGAACTCCGCATATTTATCAAATCTAACGCCCGGATATTCCCCAGTCATACTTAGCACCGCCCGATGTATTATGTCGTGCTCAAACAGTCCTCGGGCCCGACTCCGTCGGGTTCCCTTGAGGTCGACTCGAGAAGGCTAAATCTTCCGATGTCGCTTCATCCATCCCTGAATACTCTTATGAGTTATATAAGTTGAATCTTACCCACACAAAATGGAAGAGAATCTCTTTATTTAATCTATTCATTTCATTCACCCCTTATCTATGATTCTTCCCTCATTAAGAATGCCCTTTTGGATTGTCAGGACAACCAAAAGGTTTATAATATTACTGCACTCGGATTTCTATTAGACTTGTGAGAATTTTCAATCGGTTAATGAGTTATATATGATAGATACGACATATGATTCACTTTTGCTCGAATAGGAAAAGAAAGGAGGCCCATCATGGGAAAGATATATTCAAACAGTCGAATCGAAAGTTTTGAAAAATGCAAACTCCAGTACAAATACAGATACATCGACAGAGTCCCTCTTAAAGTCGAAACCATCGAGGCTTTTTTGGGGACAAAAGTCCATGAAGCATTGAAAGAACTGTATGACTTTGTCAAAAACAAGAGTGTCAAGCCGAAAGAGTGGCTTCTTTCAAAATATGAAGAATTATGGAAAAAAGATTTCAGTGATGCCATCAAGATTGTCAAAGATGAGCTCTCCGCAGGAGAATATTTTCAAAAAGGGAAGAAAAGCCTGATCGATTATTACGATGAATACCAGCCCTTTGACAGGACGAAAATTGTGAAGACTGAAGAATCCATTTATTTCAACCTCGAGAGAGGCGAGGAGGAATACAGATTCGTGGGCATACTCGACCGCCTCGACTGGAATGATAAAGAAAAGACATTCGAGATTCATGATTACAAAACTTCGGCCTCGTTGATGACCCAGGAGCAAGCTGACCAGGATTTTCAGCTGCCGCTTTATCAGCTTGCACTGATGAGTAAATGGACAGAGGCTGAGAAGGCAAAACTTATCTGGCATTTTCTCTTATTCAACAAGCAGATTGAGTCCTCCAGAACCAAAAAACAGCTCATGGAAATTCAAGATGAAGTCATTGAAAAGATAAAAACTATTGAATTCTGTGATGAATTCCCTTCTTTCAAAAGTGCACTCTGTGATTGGTGTGACTTCCAGGAAATCTGTCCGTTGTGGAAGCACCCCAAAAAAGTAGAGAAACTGGAGGAAAACAAGTACAAGAAAGATCCAGGTGTGAAATTGGTCGCAGCTTATTCAAAGCTAGAGGAAGATAAAAAGAAGTTAAAGGACAAAATATCCGAAATCGAGCAGGAGCAGGAAAAAATTGCAGAAGCGGCTGTAGAGTTCGCTGAAAGAGAGGGCAGCCGGGTCATTGATGGGCCAGACAAGCAGTTGGTCGTAACAATTAAAGAAGAGCTTGGCGCGCCGACCCGAAAGGACAATCAGGAAAAGTGGAAGGGGTTACGAGAATTCCTGATAGAAAACGATAAATACACAGACGTTTCAACTGTGAACAACAGTATGCTCACCAAAATGTTGAAAACCTGGCCTCATGAAGTTGAAGGTAGGATAAAGGATTTTCTCATAAAGAAGGTGATCCGGAGAGTCGATTTGAAAAACAAAACTTAAAGGCTCTCTTCTCTATTTTGTAGTTTTCGTGTATTTTAGTAATTCAATTCCCAACACAAAATGGAAGAGAGCTATTAACCGCTACAATCAGTAAGATTATTTTCCCCCTGGAATAGGATGCTATGATCCCTTTTTTGATTGACATTTCTGGACATAATTTCTATAGTAAAAAACAAAGAGAAAGGAAGGAAGTGGAAGTCAACCCAAATTATTGTGCGGGATCAATTCAAAATTCACCTGTAGAGGTTTCATCTTTACCAGTAGATTATCTTGTTAATTAAGATATCGATCCATCGCTTTTTCGTCAGAAGTTTTAATGAGTTTGGAAAAGGAGGAAAACATGAAAACTTCTCTATTATCAAACAAAACATTATTTCTGTTTCTCTTCATCGGAATTATTCTCTTTACTTTCTCAATGCATCTACCTGGCCAGGTCTCGAGTAATGAGGTTTACAATTTTATAAGGGTTGCTCGTACAGCGACTTGGGTGAACAAACCCCTCCCCCTTGGTGCTGTCCCAACTGTCACTAAGTTGAATTTTAATGACCAGGGGAATAACAAAAAGGGTTTTGTTCGCTATGTGAATAATTCTGTGTTAGAAGACGGACAAAAATATCCGAGAAGTGTCTTGCAAACCCACCCGGAGTGGAAAAACGGAGGATTGGTTATCGGGTATTTTCATAATGTCGCTATCCCTGCGAACGCCAAGTTTTCCGCAAAAGTGGGATTCCGCCAGGGAGCAACGGCATCCGACGGTGCAACCTTTGAGGTTTCTGTGTATAACATCGCAACAAAAAGAGGACGGCGTCTCATAAGACATCTTGCAAAGTATGATAGAAAATTGGATGAGATAACCGCGGATTTGAAACCTTATGCGGGTCAGAAGTTACGGATAGAATTGAGAGTGAATGCAGGCAATTCATCAGCTCAGGATTGGGCTGTGTGGCAGGAGGCGAAAATAATTACTGCCCCTGTACTCGCTACTGCCAAGATAGGAGCAACTATGAAAACCACTACAAAAGCTCAAGCGCAGACTCAGAAGACAGCGATGATTAAGCCCAGTACGCTCAAATTCACGAAAATGAGACCCATGGTTGTCAAGCCAATCGGAACTCCTCCCCCCAAGCATGATATCACGGACCTCGGCCCCGTCGCGGTGGAGGAGCCGATCTCTCTCTCAGAACACATCTACAGGGATAACAAAAACAGGGACGTGTACTATTTTCTGCCGAAAGAGATCAATCTCATTAAAGGAAGAGACCTGGGAAGTTACAGGATCAATGCAGTCTGGACTCAAGACAAAAAAATCAAAGCCACTTTCTTTCTGAGTGCGGATATTGACCCGGATGATGTGAAGATTCTTGAGGAAGCGGTGAGGAAGAAATACAGAGGGAGAGTCTCTCTTAGGCCTTTACCTTATGATGAGGCGAACATCATAGACATGGAAGGATGGGGAGACTGGCAGATCGAAGACATTCGGTTTCCTTCCTTCGGCTCTTTAGAAGGAGAGATGCCCATTAACATCACCATGACTCCCGAGAGTATGGCTGAGTTGAAACCCCTGATGGAAAAAGAAGGACTTACAGCCGGAATGCACATCATATCGGCAGCCGTCGAAAAAGAAATCCCCATCAAGGTTGGGTTGCGGTACTTTGTCGGCAGCTTCCATTCTCCTCTCGAAGAAGTAAACTTCTCTTTTAACAATAAAGATTCAACTTTTTCCATACATAATGTGAAGAATTTCTCTGATTTTCCTCTGAAAGTCGAAAACGTGAACCTCCGTTTCAGTTTCGCAAATAAAAATGAGGTTTACAGAGCCTTACAATGTGATCCTGAGGTCATCATTCCCCCTGGAGATGAAGGGACGATCACGGTTCAACTGCCACCACAGCCATTGCTCAAGGCTGAGTTGAGAAATGTCCTGGGTGAAGCGGTGAAGAAGCCGAAGAAAAAGTCGCTCCTGGACCAGGCACTGGGTGTCTTGAAAGAAGAAGTTGAAGAAAAAGTTAAAAAAGAAGCCAAAGAGAGAGTGGGGATCGATGTGCCTGAATCCGAGACCTACATCGACCCTGAAGTGAATCAATTCTTCAAAGACAACCTAAAGAGTTACTGGCTCGAAGTATCTCCTGATTTCAATTGTCAGGAATGTCTGGATAACATCTGGGGGAAGATCGAGGCCGTGTCTTACATTGAACGGATGCGAAAAATCAACATAGAGGTGCTCGAGAATGTCTTTGATTCTTCCCAGTATGAGACTTCACTCCAGATTGAAAAAGTCCATGTCGAAATTAAATCTCCTTATTTGAGTCCTCAGCCGAAAGAAGGCTTGATCAATTCAGTCGATCTGACAAAGGAGAATCCTCTGGGCACAGTACTTGTTTATCTCCCCTTATCGGATCAGGAGCCTCTTGAGTTCAGCTATAAGATCAAAGCGATAACAAAGACTGGTGAGTCCGCAGAATCCGTTGAATGGGAATTTGTATCGGATTCCTTGGACCTCACTCTAGGAGTTTTTCATATTTCGAATCTGTTCAAGTGAAAGAGCTGTGGATAATGAATAAGAAAAGAATTTTTTAGAATTTACTAGAATAAAGAGGGAGTACCATTCACTGTTTGGAAAGGAGAGTATAATGCGTTTCCTCAAGCGTCTACTTTTATTTAGTTTTAGCTTGGTTTTTGTCGTTTTTTCTGCCAATGGAGAACTTTTGCTCGATACAGAGCCTATCCAGGCCGGAAATGTTATGCTTTTTAAAGACCATGCGGATGAACACGGATACCATTACATGCCCTTATCGCCGAGAATAGCGACATGGCCGGATGGTACACCCAAGTTCAGTTTTCTCCAGTATGTCCGAACAGGACAGGAAGTCACGGGTGGTGTGCTTCATTTTCTGGTCACTTATGCACTGACCGATGAAGAGCTCAGAGAGGCTGATAAAGAACTCAGAAAATTCGATGAAGAAGGTAGAATCATAGGACCTGTGCCTTTCACCAAAGGGGAATTCCATATCATATCTTCCACTGCAGGGGAAGGAGGAATCTTTACCCGGAGAGTCACCGGAACGGGGAAAGCGCCTTTATTGGCCGGAGCAGAAGCGGCGGTATCCATTGCCTTGAATGAAGAAGGGTCAACTTTTCTCATGGAGTCTTTCAAGAGACCAACCTCAGATGTTTCGGTTCAATTTGTGATGACATATCAGGGATTAACTCCGGCTTATGAAGCTTCTTTGATAGTCAACTGGGATAAGGTTTACGAGCATCAGGAATTTAAGGCTGAGATAGGGAATTTTTTCGCAAGCGCGAAGATCAGTGCAGTTTTTGATGAATTAAAAGAGCAAGGAGCCATCCAGCTCGAGGTAACAGGTGAGGATACGAAGATGGACGACCTGTTGACGTCGGCCTATAACATCCTGACTAAGATGATGTTTGAAGCCAAGCCTGTGAAAGCAGAGGATTTAGGGAAAGCATCTAGTAAGTCTGGGAGCAACTGGCTAGGGAAACTCTTTGGCCAGGCTCATGCGAGTTATTCCATGAAAAAAGTGAAGATGTCCGGATTATACACTGTGGACTTGAGAAGGCGAAAGAGAGACCAGAGAGAGATCCCCCTAACTGGAAACATCGGGAATTTTTACGAGAAATATGGAAAAAATGAAGAAATTTTTGGAGTGGTCGACCTGGATGATCCTACTTTTGAAGAACGGATGATCCATGTCATCCTGGACGGAGAGGACCTGGAGACCTTCGGGCAATTCATCAACTTTGCCGGAATGACGTTTAAAAAAGAGTATGAAGACAAAGACATGAAGGCCGTGACCAATGACATCGTCTTCGACAGAGCCAAATTCACGGCGAACGGCAATAAGCTTTCCTTCACTTATCGGAGAAAAGGGGATAGTGCTGAAAAGTGGCTTGAGTATGAGTATAAACCCATCTGGAGTTACATCGGAGGCGTCGAAGTAGCAGGTGAATGGATAAAAACGTCTCAACCCGTGGTGACACTGGCCCCTCCTCACCGCTACCGTTTCATTGAAGTTTTAGCCGAAGAAGAGAACATGAATGAACACGGGATTATCCGGATTGCGGTCCAGTTCAGACATACCAATTTCAGAAAAGAAATCCAGAGAGAGGTAATTCTCAGAAAAGGAGAGCCGCTGAACATCGACTATTATTATTTCCACGAACCGAATAACCTGGATTATGAATACAACATCATGTTCCTCCTGAGGACCGGGAAAAGGAGCTCTTCTGGCTGGAAGAAAGCCACAGATCCTTTCGTTTATGCCTACTATGAGGAGGAATGATCAAAAAAAAAGCATTTTCTTCTGTTGTTTGCCTTTTGATCCTCACGGGAACATGCCTCACTGTGCACGCTGACCCGCTGTTGAGCCAGGGAAAGATCATCGGCGAAAAGATAATGGTTTTTCCCGACCATGCCAAACCGAACGTTTTTTATTATGTTCCCACAGGGCTGGAGCTAACCCAGGCCTATGGAAGACCTCAGTTCTTTTTTTATAAATATGTGTATATAAAATCGGATCCTTCCGGAGAAACGGAAAGAATGGCAGGGGGGGTCCTGACTTTCTCTGTTGAATTCAGGGATGAAAGCACTGAACTAAAGGAGATGATGGGCCGGAATCTTGAGTTTAAACCTATCCCGGTCGATGAGCTCAAATGTTCTCTAAACTACAGTGTCTTTGACGGAGAAGAGAAGAAAGAAGAAGAGCTGTCTCAGAGGAAGGCTCCGTGGACAAAAAAGAATTTTACTCTTCCACTCAGCCGCAAAACGGCTCCTTATCTCTGGGAGATCTTTGAGGGCGAAAAGGCTTTGGGCTTGAGCATGGATTGTGTATTCACTTACAGCGGGTATGAGCTGAAGGAAGGGAAGTATGAGGAAGCGCAAAGGATTGACCGGATGGCCTTTCCTGTGGGAGTCTCGATGACAGAATATCCTGATTTATTTACGGTCATAAATTTAGCCAATAAGGTATCTTTCAATTATAGACATATGACTGTACTTTGTTTTGACTTTGTAAACGAGACGAATCCGGATGTGATAAGGAAAACTGTTGAAATCGAAATCCAAACAGCAAGGGGACAGAAAGATTTTAAAAGAATCTACTTCTCCAAAGATTCTGAGACTCAACAGGAATTGGAATTCGGTATTCCTGAGAAAAAGGGCGGTAGATACCGGTATCGAGTCGCGATGATCCTCAAAGATGGAAGGACTCAAAAGAGTGAATGGCAAGAAGGAGACGATTTCTACCTCGATGTGTCAGAATATGAGGTAGTAGTCAAGGATGAAAAATAAATACGAAACATAAAGGAGATAGGAAATGAAATTTAAAAAGATTGCAAGTGTGTTTATTCTCCTTTTTGCCTGTATGGCTTTTCTCGAGGCAGAGGTATCGCTTGAAGAAGTCATTCAGGCGGGTCGGTTTGTTTTTTACAGGGATCATGCCGACCCTCACAAATATTACTATGTCCCGGATGAACCCAGGTTGGCCACAAAGAGGGATGGAACGCCTGAATTTACGTTCATAAAATACACTAAAACAGGTGGGGATATTAAAGGTGGAATCGTTCATTTTCTAGTTACCTGGGGATTGACGGAAAGTGAAATTTTTAGTGCAGAAGCTTCTCTTCAGATGATAGATGAAGAAGCCAAAGTTGTGGGCCCAGTGCCATTCAAGGAAGGAACTTTTAAAATCATTTCCGCGACAGCAGGCGAAGGGGGGCTGTTTAACGTCAAGATATGCGGAGAAGGAAGCGCCCCGATCATGCCGGGGCAGAAAGGGGCTGTCTCCATTGCATTGACCCAGGAAGGGGCCTCTCTGCTCTGGGAATCTTTTAAGAATCCCACGACCGACATCTCCGTCATGTTCATGCTGAAGTACAGCGGGATCACTCCCGCCTATGAAGCCAAACTCAAGGTGGATTGGGATAAGGTCTACACTCATCATGATGTCTCTGTATCCGGAGGGGGAACAATCAAGGCCATCAAGCTTGAAGGCGAAATCAAGGCCATATTTGACGATTTGAGACAAAAAGGCGCTATCCAACTGGAAGTGACAGGAGAGTCGCAGGATATGGAAAAGCTGCTCGAAGTGACCTACGGCCATCTCATCAAATTAATGTGCAACACATCCATCAACACGAACGAGCAAATACAAAAGTCCAAATCGACCTCGACAAAAAGACCAACCCGGCCGAAGAGAAAAAAAAGGGATATCTCAGGGAGAGAGTTGCCCTTTGTTTTATCCTATTCTGCTCACTCGTTTTCGCTGGGCTCCATCATCGGCAAATTCAATCCATTCCGGACTCATGAAGCCATATTCGCAGGGTTGGGCTCTCCGTGGGCTTTGGGAGAAATGTCTGCCGGACAAGAACAGCAGAAAGCCAACGAGGGAAACCAAAAAGTCGGTTCGGCTGAAGGGCAAAAAAAAGACACAGGAAAACAGCAGGCATTGTCTTCAGGGACACAGGCTAAGTCTCAAACCCGCACTCAAAAGAAACCGAAAAAAAAGACATCAACAAGAAAACCGACAGTGTCGAAGAATAAGCCTGTACTCAAACCTCCGTTCAACCTGAAGGTTTCCTACACCTTCAAAAGGGTTAAAATGTCCGGTCACTATGAGGTGGACCTCAGGAAGCGGATAAGAGAAGAGCGAATCATGGTCATGAGCGGGAATATCGGAGGCGTTTACCAGCAGTTTGGAGAGGACAAGAGCTTTTTCAGCACGATCTCGCTTGATGATCCCGTATTCCAGGAGAGAACGATCGAGGTTATCCTCGATGGTCAGAACTTCGAGGATTTCAAGAATTATATCAATAATGTTTCGGTTTTATTCAAGAAAGAAAGATGGGGAAAGCCAGCCACCACAGGTGAAGTTAAATTCTTCGATGAACAGTTTGCGGAAAAAGGAAACAGACTATCCTTCGTTTATGGAAGAGAAGGAGAGGGTTCGACGGAGTGGCTCAATTATGAATACAAGCCCAAATGGAGTTTTCATGGAGGCATAGAGTGGGAAGGTGATTGGGTGAAGACCTCGGACTCTGTAGTCACTCTGAATCCGGTTGTTATTTACCGGACCGTCCAGATCTCACTGGATAAAGACAATATCGAGGAAAATGGCATCAAGGCAGTGGCCTTCCAGATTAAACACCAGATCTACGGGAAGGAAAACTTAAGAGAAGTCATCATTGACTACGAAAGAGGCGACCCACTGGAGGCGGAGTACAGATATCTTCATGAGGAAGGAAAACTGGATTACCAGTACAAGATCATCTGGCTTCTCAAGGATGGCAGAGAGATTCAGTCCGATTGGATGACAAAAGAAACACCGATTATTTATGCGTATTATCAAGAATAAAAATTCAATGTATTGGAGGTTGGGATGAGAATGAAAAAAATAGTCATCGTCTTATCATGCATTTTTCTTTTCGGTTCGGCTTTGCTCAGAGCGGATATTTTATTGGACAAGGCGCCTCTTCAGGTTGGGAATGCCATACTCCTCAGAGACCATACGTCTTCAAATTCCTACTATTACATGCCCAATAGGCCGCGCATCGCCACCTGGCCTGACGGAACACCTAAGCTGACATTTCTCAAATACACAAAAGCTGGAGAGAAAGAGCTTAAGGGAGGAATCCTTCACTTTTTCGTTACTTACAGCCTCACGCCTCAAGAGATCCAAAGAGTCAGAACCGAACTGCAAAAAATAGACAAGGATGCCAAATTAAAGGGTCCCATTATTTTTAAAAAAGGCACGTTTGGCGTGATCTCTGCTGCGGTTGGAGAAGGCGGAGCCTTTACCAGAAAAGTCATCGGCGAAGGTAAAGCTCCGTTAGTTTCAGGCTCGGAAGTTTCCGTTTCGATTGCCGTCACTCCCGAGGGAGCCGCTTTTTTAGATGAGGCCCTGAGACAACCGACCTATCCAGTCAGCATTCGTTTCGACATGACTTACGAAGGGTTGACCCCTAAATTCAATGCCAAAGCAAGAATTCACTGGTCCAAGGTCCGGAATTATTTCGAAGAATATAAAAAATGGAGAATCTATAAGACGAAAAAATTCTGGGTATTCAAGTGGAAAGTCCGGACTGGTACAGGTGAGAGCTTGGATATTGCGGATGATCTGGTTTCCAAGCAGTGTATCGAGATCGATGTGACCGGGGAAGATGAGAGTATGGAATCCATCCTCCAGACTGTCACAGACACAGTCATGCGGGAGATGTTCGAGGCGAAGGTTGAGCTCCCCACTGGAGAAGGCGAGGAAGAGGGAGAGGGAGACGAAGAAAGCCAAGATCGCGATTATGGTGTGAGCACCACAATGAAAAAAGTGACTCGGACAGGGACCGCTGTAATAAACCTGACTAAAAGACTCAGGCAAGAAAGGGATACAGGACCGATGGATGCCAGCATCGGTGACATCCTCAGAAAATACAAGAATGACAAACGCGTCCATGATGTGATCAACCTTGATGATCCGGATTTGGAAGACCGCACTGTCTATTCCATTCTGGATGGCGAGGACTTTGATAATTTCGGGAAATACATCAACTTTGTGACAGTGAGCTTTAAAAAAGCTCATCCTCAAGGACAGCCGACATCAAAAGATGTCATTTTCAACGCCAAGACCTTTGCGGAAAAAGGAAACATGCTGCCTTTTGTCTATCCTCGACTCGGTGAAGGCGAAGGCTGGATCAATTATGAATATAAAACGACCTGGAGTTTTATGGGAGGGATCAAAGTTGAAGGCGATTGGAGTAAGACAGATGAACCAGCGATAAGTCTTTCTCCTCCACACAGGTATCGGACCATAGACATCATCGCTGATGAAGAAAACGTGGCGCAGTACAACATAAAACTAATCACAGTCACAATCAAAAATCGAGTGTTCGACAGGGATAGAGTCCGACAGGTTAAGATTATGCCGCAACAGTCTATGTGGGAAAAATACGAATACAATCACGATGAAGGCAGCCTTGAATTTTCTTACCAGATCAGCTGGCTCTTGGGTGATGGGAGAACAGTGACTTCTGAATGGCAGACCACGACTGATCCTTTTGTGTATACGTTGTTTCAAGAGTAAAGATCTGACTGTCCAAAAAATAGAATGAAGAGGAGATTCGCACTTATCCTATTTCTCTACCTTTTTTGTCTATCCGGTCTTTCAGGTGAAATACTCTTAGACGAAGATCCTTTAAAAAAAGGTAAAATTCTCCTTTTCAAAGACCACAATAATCCAAACAGCTTATTTTATCTCTCTACTGAAATCCGTGTTGCTTCGGGACCGGATGGCAGGGCAAAAGTCAGCTATTTAAAATTAAAAGGCCAGGAAGCCGTTCTAAGCTTCTTCCTCACTCATGGTTTAACTCCTGAAAAGCTGAACAGGATAAGAAAAGATATTGCAGAAGAAAATCCGGAGGCCGTTCTCAAAGGACCGGTCTCATTTTCGAAGGGAAAGTACTATGTTTTCAACAGGATAAACGGAAATTCCGAGCTCTGGGCCGAGGGCAAAGCGCCTCTGTTTCCGAACCAGGAAGTTGTCGTGACGAAGAGGTTGAAAGAACCTTTTAAATCGGACATAGTGGCTGTGTTCGTCATGGAATTTGAAGGAATCACAAAAAAGATCAATGCCAGACTTTCGGTGAACTGGGATGAGGTCTATATCCAGAGGAGTATTAAAGAGAAAGCCAGCTGGACTTCAGTTGAAATCAAAGAGAGCTTGCAGGCATTCAAAGAGTCAGGGGCCATCAAACTGGAAGTGACTGGAGACTCTGGAGATTTGGCCAATGTGTGGAGCATCGCATATGAACACCTGATGCATCAAATGTTCGACGTTCAGGAAATCAAAATTAACGAACAAGCGGCTCTGGGAGTTGAATTGGGAATGGGCCATCAGAACATTATCTACACACTCAAAAAAGAAAGAAAAACCGGTTCTTATTTCATGGATTTCAACCGGCGATTCAAGGATAAACGGCAGATCATTATTGTCAGTGATATCGGAGACACCATTAAAGAGGCCATCGGTCAATAAATTATCTTTTAATTAAATGCTCTTATTCTGTTTTAATCCATGACTCTTTGAACAGAGGAATTGGAATGAGGAGGGAAAAATGATTAGAACTCTACTAAAAATCAGTTCTTTAGCATTAACATTATTTCTTATTATTCTGATTCCAGCCGCACAAGAAACATCCGTATCCGTTGTTCCAGACATGGAATACTACTATTTTGATTCAGAAGGCCCTTCATCCTTTACCATCGGAGCTGAACCGAATGCTGTCGTATGCATTGAACTGGCGACCGAGAAGAAGATTCTTATCGATGTAGAAAATCAGAGTGATAAAAATTTCTTCTCAAGTTATTATGGGAACAACAGTATCGGAGGGGAAGAGATAAAAACAGACAGTAAGGGAGAAGCCAGTTATGGACTTCCCAAAGAAGCCTGGGATGCACTGGCAAAAGAGAAGTACTATGTCCGGATATACTACAGGGCCTATGTCATTGAACCTTCGTATGATGAAGACATAGAGGATAAAATCAAATGGGGGACCTTGAGTGCTAAAAATTGGGAGGAGGCACCGTTTGTGGAGGTCTTTAAGTCAGAAAAAGTAGCTGAGGGTTATGACTATATGCAGGATGCAAAAAAATATGTTGATGAAGGAGATTATGTTAAAGCAGTTGCTGAGTATTTTGAAGCCTATAAATCGTGGCCAAACCTTGATTTTGTCTATAATATGGCCACCTGTTATATGAATGCGGCTGCAGAGCATTATGATAATTATATTGACCTGGGAATCGCAGGCAATGAAATCACTTCTCAAGAACGAAAAGAAGTTGAGGATTTAGTTAAGAAACTAAGAAATCTTATTCCAAAAATCAGAGAAATTAAATAACCTGAATTATTCATAAAATATGGCGACATTAAGTTAATCAATGGACATAAAAGAAAGTCTGAATCTTGATTCCGAGAAAAACTTACCTAAAGAGCTCTATCATTGAAAATAATGTATAGTGTCGGCATATTTTATGAATAATTCAGGATAGTCAGTCTTTTTTTATTATCAAGAAATAATAGAAGTTATTACAAATAATTTGCATTTTCTTGACCTTGCATTCCATACTCTCTATATTAGGGACTTGATTGTTTCCTAAGCTATAAATAAAGTAAAAAGAACAGTGCGGAGAAGAACAGATGGATAATTTGAAAAAAGCTCATCAAATTGCTTTTACGCTGAATGCGGCCATAATCGGGACCTTGATAATTTATGCTATCGTGATTGAAGTCATAAGAAGACAACTCGCTCCGTTCACGGGTTTCGGAGAGATTTCGGATATTTCTGTTGTTCGGTATCTATTCTACGGAATCGTGGTGATCGATGTTTTTGTCATCAGAGTCTTAAGAAACCTGATTTTGCGAAAATCATCATCCGATGATGCTCGAAGTATCATTCAGAAACTTTTTCGTTCTGCGCTGATTACTGCGGCTCTGTGCGAGGTGCCTGCTTTATTAGGCCTTCTTTTTTTCTTGCTGGCCGGCTCTATCAGGGATTTTTATCAGTTAGCCGGCTTATCTTTCATACTAGTATTTCTCCACTTCCCAAGGTATGGAAATTGGGAAACGTGGATCAAAAATACGGAGAAAAGCATTCCGTCTTGTGGGTAGCGAATGCCTGAAAGTTCAACTTTAATTTTTTAAAAATTATCTCTCAAAGATTCGATTCAACTTAAGATGAAAAAAAAGAGGAGGATTACTAATATGCTCATTCCAACACTCGTCATGGCTTTTCTTGCCGTGATTCTCCTTATAATCGGATATTCTAAAGGAGAAGGCCAACATATCGCCGGATTGAAATCCGCTTTGAAGATGACCACAGAAATCCTGCCGTTGCTAGTCTTTGCTTTTATAATGGCCGGAATGATAAAGGTTCTCCTGCCTCAAGAACTCATGTCAAGGTGGGTCGGGGAGGAGTCAGGATTTAGGGGAATTCTCATCGGGACTGTGGCCGGAGGGATCATGCCAGGAGGCCCCTATGTCAGCCTGCCACTTGCGGCCGGACTTCTTCGGGCAGGGGCTGGAGTGGGCACCATGGTGGCTTTTCTCACCGCCTGGTCGCTATGGGCAGTCTCCCGCATGCCCATGGAGTTAGGGATATTGGGCTGGAAGTTTACTCTGGTTCGATTGGCCTGCACTTTTTTCTTCCCTCCGATAGCCGGATTGTTGGCTCAGATGTTTTTTTCAGGATATAAATAAGTAAAGGATAGCCAGTCTATCCCGTGTCCCAAACGGGAATATCGTTCTTTACACGATCATCCGGTGAATGGATTTTTTCTTCCTCTCCTTTTAACGGCAAAAAATATAGGATTTTTTTCTGATATCCGGATTACCGAATAATTTCTCTTGGTCTGAAGTCTAAAGGGTGCTTCTTATCTCATCCAGTCGCTTCTTTGCATCGGGAACCATTTCAAAGAATTTTTCCAGCTTTTCGCAAGCATAATCACCACAATGAGCGCAATTTTCAACGCCTTTTTCCATTCCACATTTACGGATCTCGCATATTTTGGTGTAATTGAACACATTGTCGCTTCGAGATATACAGCCCTCACAGTTAATATCCTCAGGTTTGAGGTCTGTTTTATATTCTTTTGACCAGAGTTCAGCCACCTCCGCCCGTTTATGGTCATCGTTGTTCTTTGTGGCTAAAAAAGCTCCGCACTCCCCGCAGTTCAGACCACAAAAAGATATCATTTCATACACTTCTGACTCCTTTTGTCCCATTTTTTCTCTATCAGTTTTAAAGCTGTTTTAAATACTCAGGCTCAATCGCAATCAAACCTGTGAGTTTATATCACATAAAAAGCAATAGGACAAAACTAATTTTTAAGAATATCAAAAGAGATCAAAGAAAATGGGGACATGGGATTGAAAAATCATGTTTCCTTATTTATTTGTATTCAGAAATAGAAACTGAAAGCGGAAAAAAGCAATACAGCGCTACCATTCCAGCTCCGTTAGCGCCCATGCTATCTGAAGCCTTCCCCGAAATTCTCCACACGGTCAGGATGTTTCACCCCTCCTGGATTGAAAAATGGAAAATATCCTATGAGGATAAAACCTTTTTTGATGAAGGCGTTTTCTTCGCAGATTCCGGAATTCTTGATGTCTTTACCTTTCCGCTTGTCCAGGGTCATCAGGGAGATGCCCTCATTGAGCCGAATTCAGCAATAATCACTGAAGAAATCGCACAGAAGTACTTCGGACATTCCAATCCACTGGGTAAGGTATTGTCTATCCATGGCGTCCAGACAAAAATTACTGGAGTCATTCAGGACATTCCTCCCAATTCCCATTTCCGGTTTAAGTTTCTCATCTCTTTAGATACCTTGGAAAGCCCTGGATTCAGGAATGTGGTCTACGATATGCTCAACAACTGGAGGTCTCATAATTTTTACAGCTATCTTCTCCTGCGCGAAGGGATATCTTCCGCTGAGCTGGAGAAGAAATTCGTGCCTTTGCTGGAGAGACATTTCAACACAAAAATAACCGATTTTGATTTATACCTGCAGCCCCTGAAAAAGGTCCACCTTTATTCAAATAATTTCAGTTACGACATTTCAACATCCAACAGTGATGTTGCCTATGTCTATATTTTTTCTGCTGTTGCTTTTTTTATACTGATTATTGCCTGTATCAACTACATGAACCTCACCACTGCCCGGGCTGCAAATAAGGCCAGAGAAGTCGGCACACGCAAGATAGTTGGAGCGACCCGGATACAGCTTATTCAACAGTTTTTGGGCGAGTCCATCATTATGCTGTTCATCGCGCTCGTGATCGCTTTTCTGTTAGCCTCCCTGATGCTTCCTGTTCTTAACTCCCTTGCTGGCAGTGATTTTTCTATAGACTCCGAGAATTTTTTATCCATTCTGGGGCTTTTGATTGCTGCATCGCTTATTTTAGGTTTTGCGGCTGGCATTTATCCTGCCCTGTTTCTTTCTACTTTTCAACCTTTGCATTCTTTAAGAGGAAAATTATACCCTTGTGTGAGTCGAGTTCACTTCAGAAAAACACTTGTGGTTATCCAGTTTGCCCTGTCCATCTCTTTGATTATTGGCACCCTATCCACCAGAAATCAGCTCAAGTACTGCATGAGCAGGAATCTGGGGTTTGATAAGGAAAATGTGATCAGTATTCCTGTGAGAGATGTAAAAACAATTCTTGAATTTGATTCGGTCAAGGACAATCTCCTCCAACATCATGAGATAATGAGCGTAGCTCGGTCAAGCAGTCTGCCAGGAAAAACCCTTGGCAGAAGGGGTTTTCTGCCTGAAGGCAATGAATGGGCACCCAGGTATTCCATATTCGTGGACCACGATTTCATTCCCACCATGGGAATAGAACTAAAAGAAGGAAGAAACTTCTCGAGGGATTTCGGTACGGACATAGAGGATGCCTACATCATCAATGAGGCGGCAGCAGAAGAATTCGGCTGGGATTCTGCCGTGGGCAAGCGACTTATTTGGAAGGGTGACCGGAATAGTAAAGGTCAAGTCATCGGTATGGTGAGTAACTTTCATTTCAAGTCGCTCCATCAGAAGGTCGAGCCTATTATTCTACACATGCTTCCTGAGAGAAGTGGCTTCAGCTACATGACGATAAAAATCAGAACCCAGAATATATTTTATCTTATGGAAGAGATAGATCATATTTGGGAAAAATTTTTCCCAAGTATCCCCTTTGAGCTCTTTTTCCTGGATGAACATTTGAACAGGCTGTATGCGGCAGAAATGAGGCTGGGTAGAGTGTCTGGTATATTCACTTTATTGTCCATACTTATTGCCAGTCTCGGAGTGTTTGGTCTTGCCTTATACATGACAGAACAACGAACAAAGGAAATAGGAATCAGGAAAGTGCTCGGGGCTACTTCAATGAGCATCGTGATTCTCCTTTCCAAAGAATTCACAAAGCTGGTCATTCTTTCAAACATCATTGCCTGGCCGATGGCCTATTATCTAAGTCACAGATGGCTTCAGAATTTTGCCTACAGGATCGAATTGAACATCGGAATATTTTTATTCGCTAGCTTTCTAGCCGTGATTATTACTTTATTATCGGTAGCGTTTCAATCAGTTAAAGCTTCATTCATCAATCCAGCCTGTGCACTCCGGTATGAATAATGATCTTGTATTCGATAAGCAGATAGCCAGGGAAATAGATGGCGCGATATCAAAGAATTTAGGCTTCGCAAAAAAAGAGGCCGGAGCCCTTTTAAAAGGAGTGCCCCTACTTCCATTCTTCAATGAAAATGATAATCTAGTCAAAGGGAAGTCAATAAATTCGGGATTTAAAATCTTAACGTAAAAACTGTTTGGGCATCCGAATCAGAATGGACACCGATTGAACCATGATGCAAGCGTATGATTTGGCGAGAAAGGCTGAGACCGATGCCTGAGCCCTCTTCTTTTGTTGAAAAAAAAGGAATGAATATTTTCTCCAGGTTTTCATCCGGAATTCCTGGACCGTTATCCACAACCTGGATGATGATCCTTCCTCTTCCATCCATAAGGGCATTAAGCTCTATCTGAGCTTTTTTTTGACTTTCCACGGCCTGGAAGGCATTCAACAACAGGTTGATCAGAACCTGTTCTATGAGTTCAGGGTCTGCCGTGAGCTCAAGCGTCTCCGGTTCAACTTGAACCTTGAAACGGACTGAATTCTTCTCGATATTGGCCTGCATGAGCTTCCGGACTCGGTCGAAAAGTTCTTTTATGGGGAAAATTTGATGGTTGGGCTTGGGAATCAGAGCCAAATTTCTGTAAGCATCCACAAAATGAAGCAATCCCTGGCTTCGTTTCTGGATGGTCTGAAGCGCTTGCTGGATATCTTTGAATGCTTCATTCTGAAATTGATCGTCTTTGATTTTCTTGCCATAAGCATCCTTGATCAGGCCACTAATCGTAGAGGTCAGGGAGGCTATGGGGGTGATCGAGTTCATAATTTCATGAGTGAGCACTCTTATAAGTTTCTGCCAGGCTTCCATTTCTCTTTCTTCAAGTTCGCTGTGGATATTCTGTATGGAAACCAATGAGTAATTCAGCCCTCTCAGCTTGAATTCTGTAGCATAGAGAGCGAGATGGAGCAATTCGTTCTCATCTTCTACTTTAACTAAAGCGCTTTCTCTGGATTTCAAACGCAGCATTGTATCCACAAGAGTCTTGCTGAGAGACTCGAGGGATTTGATGTTTTTGAGCCTCGGGACTCTTAAAAGGCGTTTAGCAGCAGTATTTATCAGCTCGACATGCCCGTCCGGTTGAAAAGCAATCAAACCTATGCCCACATGCTGGACAACCGTCTGTAAATACCGGAAGTGTTCTTCTTTATCAGCTCGTGTTTTTCGGAAGGCATTCATGACTTCCGTGAAAGCTTTTTTCAGTTCATCAAAGGAAGAGCCAAATTTTTTCTCCATGAAAGTCTGAGAAAAGTCTTGGTATCTGATGGATTGGAAGAAATGAGCTAAATCTCTGTTTGTTTTTTCAACATAATGCATAAGGCCGTAGATTTGATAAATAATCATGGCCCCGAGAATAATAAGAGCCGTGTATAAATTCGTTCGGAATAAGAGGTAGAAAAAAAGGCAGATCGTCGCTCCGATAAAGAGAACTCGGATAATGCAGTTGAGCCTGAATCGTCTAAAGACCATATTTTTCGAACCTTCGGTATAAAGACGTTCTGGATAGTCCCAGTTCTTTGGCCGCAAGGCTGATATTGCCGGCGTGTTTGCTGAGAGCTTTCCGGATGATCATTTTTTCAATCTCCTCAAGGTTGAAATCATCAAAAACCAGGCCATCTTCTTTGGTTTCAATAGAAGGGAAGAAAAAGTCCGAAGGTTGTAGCGCTGTGGAATCACTCATGATAACTGCCCTCTCTATCGCATGCTGGAGTTCTCTGACATTTCCCGGCCAATGATATTTCTCCACTCGTTTTAAAGTCGCAGGGCTCACTCTTTTCAAGGATTTGTTGTATTTTTTACAGTAAATTTTAAGGAAATGATTCACCAACAAGGGAATATCTTCTACTCGTTCTTTCAAAGAGGGCATATGAATTTCGACTGTGTTGATTCTGTACAGCAGGTCCTGGCGAAATTTATTTTCCGCAACCAGCTCATGAATAGGCAAGTTAGTGGCACAGATAAGGCGTACGTCAATGGGGACATGTTTATTGGAACCCAGGCGTATGACCATGCGGTTCTCCAGGACTGTCAGCAGCTTGGCCTGGAGTGTTAAAGGAAGATTACAGATTTCATCGAGAAAAAGAGTCCCTCCAGAAGCGATCTCAAAACGTCCTGCCCGGTCTTCTCTTGCGTCCGTGAACGCTCCTTTCACATGACCGAAGAGTTCGCTCTCGAAAAGAGTCTCGCTCACCGCCCCCATATCTACACTGATGAAAACTTCATCGGCACGCTGTGACTGGCGATGCAATTCCCGGGCAACCAATTCTTTTCCCGTTCCGTTTTCTCCAAGTATCAGCACATTCGCGTCAGTCTTTGCTACTTTTTGAATGGAGACGAACACTTTTTCCATCGCCTGACTCTGGCCGATGAAATCGTGAAAGGGCTGGTCGAGGTCTGCGCTGAGCTGTTTTTGACGGGAACGGAGGTGATCCGCTTCGATTCGGGATCGCCTTAAATGAATAGCTGCGGAAACAGTGGCGATGAGCTTCTCATTCTGCCAAGGCTTGAGGACGAAATCAGTTGCTCCCTCTTTTATTGCCCGGACAGCCATTGAAACATCTCCGAAAGCTGTGATCGGGACGATCACTGCAGCCGGATCGACCTCGAGAATCTTATTTAACCACTCGAAACCTTCTTTTCCGCTCGTGGCTCCCTTTGCGAAATTCATATCCAGGAGAATCACATCGTATGCATTGTTTTTCATTAGGGAGGGGATGATTTTCGGGTTTTTTTCTGTGTCTACCTGGCCAACATGTTTTTTAAGGAGAAGCCGCGCAGCATGGAGGATATCTTCATCATCATCGACTATGAGTATATTTCCTGTCTTTTTATACATGTATTTAATCCTTCATCATTAAAATTATTATAGCAAAAGAAAGTGCTAAAATCTTTTCTAGCACTCTTAATTATTTCTCTTCATTGTATTGACCCTGCAAAATACGTGCCCTTTTGATTAAAACTGAACTTTCCTCTTATTTTCCTGAATGAATCTGCCCTATTCCACTTGTCAAATTAGTGCATAACTGTTCGTTATCGTACATCTTTTGTCATAATAGCGAACACTTTTTTCATGGATTTTGGCAACCGTTTAGTCATTTTCTCCGTAAAACCAATATTGGCACATTTATTGCAAATTAAGCTCACAGGAGTAGAAATTTATATGAATTTCAGTATGAGTTTGACATTTCAAGCCGAAGAGATTGAAGAGATGCTCAAGCATGGAGGATAAAAATGGGAATGGATCGTAAAATCAAGAAGAAGAAATGGACCCCCAAAAAAATTGCCACCTACGCAAGTGCAGGAATATTCATCATCGTCGTTCTTTATGTGCTTCTTTTCAAAATGAGTAAATCCACGTTAAACGTCAGGGCTGAGAGGCTGACCATTTCCACCGTTGAAAGAGGTCCTTTTCAAGAATATATCCCTGTGGTCGGAACTGTCCTTCCGATCTATCAACATTTTTTAACGGCTGACGAAGGAGGAAGGGTGGAGGAGATTTATGTGGTTGCCGGAACAATGGTCAAGGAAGGGGATGAGCTTCTAAAGCTGGCCAATACCAATCTCATTATCGATATCATGTGGAGAGAGGCAGAGTTATTCCGGGCAAGCGATAACCTGCGAAGTACAAGACTTTCCATGGAACAGTATCGGATGCGATTAATACAGGAGCTTGCGGATATTAATAGCAGACTTCAGCAACAGAAACGTATTTATGACCGATACAGTGAGCTTGTCAAGGATGATTTAATTGCCCAGCATGAGTTTGAAATTGCCAAAGATCAGTACGATCACCTGGTCAGGTTGAAGGAATTGACTGTTGAGAGCCAGAAAAGGGACCTCGAGTTTCGCCAGGCGCAGGTTGACGCCTTGGAAGACTCGTTGGACCGGATGGAGTCAAACCTTGTGGTTCTCAAACAGAAACAGGAAAATCTGGTCATAAAAGCACCTATCTCCGGCCATCTCACGAGGCTAGAGGCTGAAATCGGAGAATCCAAGGGGCCCGGTCAGGAAATAGGGCAGATCGATGTCCTAGAAGGATTTAAATACAGAGCGGGAATAGATGAGCACTATATCGCTCGGATTGAATTAGGCCGAACCGGGCAGTATGAATTTGCCGGTCAAACAGGGAAGCTGGTGGTCAAACAAATTTATCCTGAGGTGCGGGATAACAGGTTTGAAGTGGATATGGAGTTTGTGGGCAAGGAACCCGAAGGGATAAGGCGAGGATTAACCCTTCATGTCAAACTTGAATTAGGAGATATTGCTGAGTCCCTTCTTTTACCGAGAGGTGGTTTTGAACAAACAAGTGGTGGAAACTGGGTGTATGTACTGGATGAAGCAGAGAATATCGCAACAAAAAGAAGGATTAAAGTGAACAGGTACAATCCCGATTTTTATGAGGTGCTTGAAGGATTAGAACCCGGGGAGCGGGTGATTACCTCATCATATGAAAGCTTCGGCAATATGGAAAGATTAGTCCTGAAATAATGCAATCGAATACAGAAATTTAATCTTAATCAGAATGAAAATTCTAAAAATTATAGGAGGATTTAAATGATAAAAACCAAAAACCTTAAGAAGCTTTACATGACGGAAGAGGTTGAAACGACTGCGTTGAACAACGTGAACCTTGAAGTCAAAGAAGGAGAATACGTCGCGGTCATGGGACCATCAGGATGCGGAAAGTCGACGCTCTTGAATGTATTAGGCATGATAGACAAGGCCTCTAGCGGTGAATATTTCTTCCTCGGAGAAGAAGTGGCCAATTACTCAGAAAGACAGCGGGCGAACCTCCGGAAATCCAACATTGGCTTCGTATTCCAGAGTTTTAACCTCATCGATGAATTGACTGTTTTCGAAAACGTCGAGCTTCCACTTCTTTATCTTGGCTACTCATCTACGGAAAGGAAAAAGAGAGTCAATGATGTTCTGGAACAGATGGAAATCATGGCCCGGAAGAATCATTTCCCCCAGCAGCTATCTGGCGGTCAGCAGCAGCGAGTGGCAGTGGCCAGAGCAGTTGTGGCCAAGCCCAAATTGATCCTGGCTGATGAGCCGACAGGAAACCTGGATTCAGCCCATGGTGAAGAAGTGATGAAAATATTGGGAGAATTGCATGAAGTGGGGACAACGATAGTCATAGTCACGCATTCCCCCGCTTATGCTGAATACAGCCATCGAATCATTCATCTCTTCGACGGACACATCGTATCTGAAAACATCCAGAAAGAATTCAAGATTTAGAATAAGCAAAGTCCATCAAGCTGCGTAAATTTTTTTTTGCTGAGGACTTTAACAAGGATAAAGGAGGAATAAAATGAGAGAAGTCGTCCTTCAGATTCCTTCCTTTGAGGCAGAACAAAATATCGATATTGATGTGAAGATCAACGGGAAGAAGCGAACAATGCATTATAGGGTGGAGATCATCGAATGGGAGGATTATGACGGAGAATCCGCCGATAAGGTGGAGGTGCTAAAACGGGTCATCAAAGAGCATGATACAGATTGGCAGTTGGTTCAAATCGGAATTCCCACAGACAAGAATATCCCGATCATGTTTCGAAAAAAAATGGAAAAACCTCAAGGGGGAAACAAGAAAAGTAAATCATGTTTAGAAATTATTTAAAAATCGCATTATTGAGGTATGAATAAACAGGAGACGATGAAAATGAATAAAGCCATTTTCATAATATTGTTTTTGATTCTACTGTTTTTCTTTTTCCTTGGTTGTATATGAAAAGAGGCATTCGAGGGAACAATTTTTTATTCGCTGGTTTTATCGAGTGAAACTGGTGAGAAGCTTGAGATTTGAATGTCCTTTTGTGGAATGTATCCAATTATTTGAATGGAGGGACTCATGCTGTTAAAAGAAATTTTGCATAAATTGGTCGACGATAACGAGCCGGTCCTTTTGAGCAATAATGGTAAGGATTGGACGGCTTCTGCACTTCTGGAGAGCCTTTCCGAGCCTATGCTGAAAAGGCAGGCCCATCTCCAGCCAGGTTTGTACATAGCCGAGATCAATGATGCCGGTTATCTCGGTCAAGTCTTATACAAATTAAAACCAAAGTAAATGGGGACGTTCCCCAAAGGGACACCTTATGTTTATACATGAAAAAGGTGAGCGGCTAGAATCTATTGACCAGAGGTCAGAATGTTTAGAAACTATCTGAAGATTGACTTGAGAAACTTGAATCGGCTCAGAAGACCCTCCCTGAGGTATGAATAAAGAATACTGGAATTGATAAACCATGTTTAAAAATTACCTGAAGATCGCTCTGAGGAACATCCGGAAACACAAAGGCTATTCTTTAATCAACATAGCCGGCCTGGCTATTGGAGTGGCGGCCTGTCTGCTGCTTTTTCTCTGGGTGCAGGATGAGCTGAGCTATGACCGTTATCATGAGAAGTCAGACCGGATATACAGAGTGATTTC
>CAZSGR010000003.1:0-18532 GCA_964606185.1 uncultured Eubacteriales bacterium | reverse complement strand
CGGGCTAAAGAGGTTGGATTGCGGAAAGTCATCGGAGCCACACGGCCGCAGTTGATCAAGCAGTTCTTAGGAGAGACATTCCTGTTTTCCTTCATCGCCTTGCCTCTTTCTGTGATGCTCGCCGAATTATTCCTGCCCCTATTCAACTCCCTCTCCGGGAAAAAATTGGCTGCTCATTATTTTGATAACATATTTTTAGTACCAGGGTTAGCCTTCATAATCCTCTGTGTCGGATTTGCCTCAGGGATTTTTCCGGCCTTCCTTATTTCCGCACTCAAGCCTGTTAATGCTCTGAGGGGAGTGCTCAAAGCCAGCTCAAAAGGCTCTGGACTGCGAAAGACTTTGATCGTCGGCCAATTTGCTATATCTATCCTGTTTATCATCAGTACGTTTATCGTGTTTTATCAGTTGAACTATATGAGAAATAGGAATTTGGGCCTGGACAAAGAGCATGTCGTGACCATACCAATTTATGATAAGGATGCGCTGGGGAAGCTGGATACAGTCAAGAATGAATTCTTACAGAATTCCAATGTTCTGAGTGTTTCTATTTCAGATTTTTTTCCTGGAAAAGCGAGTATGTATCAAAATTACCGCTATGAAAGCATGAACGAGAGCGAGCATCCCATGATTCGCTGGCTTGTGGTAGATCATGACTTTATAGAGACATTCAAAATCGAGCTTGTCGCCGGGAGAAATTTTTCAAAACGTTTCCCGAGCGATATCGACCATGCGTATATCCTCAACGAATCCGCCGTCAAAGAAATTGGATGGGAGTCGCCAGTCGGGAAAGAACTGGAGATAATGAATAAAGGCCCTGTCATCGGTGTGGTGAAAGATTTTCATTTCAGGCCCTTGTATCAGAAAATCGAACCGGCTGCGCTTTATATCTATCCGAAATTATTTCAATACATTTCTGTCCGGATTAGCCCTTATGATATTTCGCGTTCGCTTGATTTTTTAAAAGCGAAGTGGCAGGCACTCGTTCCAGGCCAGACTTTTCAGTATTCTTTCCTGGATGAAGATTTTGATAATTTGTATAAAGCGGAGATGAGATTGGGTAAGATCTTTACTGTTGTGACTTTTCTGGCCATATTTATCGCCTGTCTTGGATTATTCGGCCTGGCTGCTTTTGAAGCTCTGCAGCGCACCAAAGAAATGGGAATCCGAAAAGTCCTCGGGGCCTCAGCCGCAGGAATCTCGGTGCTTCTTTCCAAAGAATTCACCAAATGGGTCCTCCTGGCAAACATAATTGCCTGGCCGGTTGCTTATTATGCCATGAACCGCTGGCTTCAGAATTTTGCCTACCGCATAAACATTGGACCTTTGATATTTATACAATCTGCGGTTTTGGCCCTTATAGTTGCACTGTTGACGGTCAGTTACCAGGCCATGAAAGTTTCATTGGCCAATCCTGTGGATACTTTAAGATATGAATAAAAATAAACAATAAATTGGAGGAAGAACATGATTAGACTCGTAGACATCACAAAATATTACTCAACCGGGTACGTGAAGACATTCGCCTTGCGGAATATCGACTTTGAAGTTGAGGAAGGGGAATTCGTGACCATCATGGGACCTTCTGGGGCAGGAAAATCAACACTCCTTTACATTCTCGGGATGCTGGATGCCCCTTCGAGTGGGGAATATTTTTTTTATGATAAAAAAGTCCATATATTGACTGAAAAACAACTCACAGAGCTTCATAAAAATCATATCGGCTTTGTTTTCCAGAGCTATCATCTCATCGATGACCTTACGGTCTATGAGAACCTGGAAACCCCACTTTTGTATAAAAAGATAAAAGGCTCGGAGAGAAAGGGGAAAGTGGCGGATATGCTGGATAGGTTTCATATCGTGGCTAAAAAAGACCTATTCCCCAATCAACTATCAGGAGGACAGCAGCAGAAAGTCGCGGTAGCCAGGGCTGTCATCACAGAACCCAGGCTCATTCTTGCGGATGAGCCGACAGGCAATCTGAATACGAAAGAAGGCGAAGAGATTATGGAGCTGTTCAAAGAACTGAATGAACACGGAACCACGATTCTTCAGGTCACGCATTCTGAGAAAAACGCATCATACAGTCGCAGGATCATTAACCTTCTGGACGGATGGGTTGTTGACGAGTGAGTCAAAAAGATAGATTAGAGAATGAAATAAAATATTTTCAATCCCCTCTCAGCTTGAAAAATCAAACTGAAAATTGATGGGAGACAAAGTGTGTCAATATAACTATAGGGAGGCTTAAAATGCTGAAACACAAAAAAAGCCTTTGTTTTGTTGCTGTATTTTTGCTTTTTGTTGGCCTTCAAGCGCAGGAGACAAAAAAATCTTTATCCCTTGAAGACTGTATCCTGAAAGCCATGAGAGACAATCTGAATGTATCTGTTGAAGTGTTAAGTCCGGAATTGGATGATACATCTATCTCTCTTGCCAGGGAAAGATTTCTGCCCAGCCTTACTTTCGGGTATAACCTTCAAAGCACAAACTCACCCTCTTTTTCTTTTATTGAGGCCGATGAAACAATCACCTCTGATTATTATGATTATTCGGCCAGATTATCGCAGATTATCCCTACGGGAGGGAACTTCACGATTACTCTCTCTTCTTACAAAAGTGAAACAAACCAGAAATTTCTATCAGTCAATCCCCGGTTTGGAAGCACTTTGAGATTTGCCTTCACTCAGCCGCTTTTAAGGAATTTTGGGTTTAAAATCAATCGCAACGAAATCATCATTGCCAGGAATAACAGGGAAATGTCCGAAAATCAGTTCAAGAGGGTTCTTATGGATACAATTTACGAAGTGGAGAGCGCATACTGGAACCTTGTCCATAGTAGAGAAGACCTGGAAGTGAAGAAGCAGTCTTTAGAATTGGCCCGCGACCTGTTGATTAAAAATAAGAGAGAGGTCGAAGTTGGCACTCTCGCCCCGATTGAAATCCTGAGCGCTCAGTCTGAAGTCGCCACGCGCGAAGCAGATATCCTTCAGGCAGAAGCCATGGTCAAGAACAATGAGGATCAACTCAAAACAGTCATCAACCTTGCCGGCGAGGGAGAGGGTGTAGATATAGAGATACTTCCTGTGGATAAACCCAATTTCACGTTAAAGGAAGTGAGTTTTGAAGAAGCACTGGCCGTAGCCTTGGACAAGAGACCGGATTTGCAGGCCACAAAAGTGGATATAGAAAGTAAAGAACTCAACTTGAGTTATGCGAAGAACCAGCTTTTGCCGGACCTGAGTCTCAACGCGAATTACTGGAGTCCTGGTGTATCAGGAACTCAACTCGTGTATGACCCGCTTGATCCCTTCGGCCCTCCGATCATGACCATTCCTGGCGGATCGTCTGAAGCTCTTAAGGATGCGTTTGGTTTGAAATACGAGAACTGGACAGTGGGTCTCACGCTCAGCATCCCTCTTAATACAATTATCTCCCGGGCACAGCAGGCCCGGGCAAGGGTTGATCTCAAACAGACGACATTGAGACTCAAAAATCAGGAGCAGCAGGTCGCACTCGAAATCAAAAACGCTGTGAGAGCAGTCCAAACGGATTATAAGCGCGTCCAGGCCTACAAGGTTGCCCGCGAGCTGGCGGAACAGAAACTCGATGCCGAAGAAAAAAAATTAAAAGTCGGTTTGACCACTAACTATGTTGTTCTTCAATACCAGAGAGACTTAGCTGACGCGCGAAGTGCTGAGCTTAGAGCCATTATCGACTATAATCTTTCATTAGCTCAGCTTGATAGATCCATGGGGACAAGCTTAGAGAAAAAGAACATCAAATTTTCGATTTACAGGGAATAAAATATTTTCCTGAATTATTCATAAAATCGGCCGACTTCTTAAATACTCCTCTAAAAAGGGGACAGTCCCTCTCTTTTTAAAAATAAGGATTGAAAGGGACAGTCCCCATTTTCTTAAAGTCGGCATCTTTTCCCCTTCGGGCGAGCAAATCTGGCAACCTTTTCTTTAGATCAATTGTCATCGCGAGCGAAGCGTGGCGATCTTATAGTTAAAAATGCATTTTTCTTAATGAGATTGCCACGCAGGCTCGCAATGACACATGGTTGAAATTGCCACATTCGCTACGCTCTTCGCAACGGAGCCTGCGGCAACCTCGACTCGTGAATAACTCACGTACCCTGAATTATTCATAAAATCTGAGATACTTAATTCAAAAGACATGAAGCTAAAACATCCATTTTGCTTAATTATTTTAAGTGAGATATAATACCAAAAAATTTCATTCACTAAGAGGTAAAACATGAAATTAAAAAAGTTCTTTATCGAGGAAATTCCGCGCCGAAAATTCCTCGAAACAGGCCTCAAAGGAGGGATCGCCCTCGCTGCAACACCTTCTCTGTTGATGCAGCTATTATCCTGTAAAAGCGTGCAGCCCCAGTTAAATTTTGACAGAGTCATCGCTCGAGCCCTTGAGAAGGGTGGGGAATTTGCGGATGTTTACGTGGAAAACAGGATATCCCGCAGGATTCTAATGGAGGAATCCAAGTTCAAGAGTGCTGTCTTCGGGATCAGCCAGGGAGCGGGAGTCAGAGTCATTTCCGGGGATAAAACCGGGTTTGTGTACACGGATGAAATAACTGATGAGAAGATGATGAGGGCTGCAGAGATTGCTTCATTCGTCGCTTCAGAGGGCCAACCAGTCGGCCTTGTCAATGTGAAAAAAGAAAGCCGGGAATCTTACGTTACAGTCAGACTCCCTCTCGAAGATATTGCAGATGGAAAGAGAATTGACGTGATGAAACGATCTAACCAGGCTGCTCTGGATTATGATTCGAGAATCCAGATGGTTTCTATCAGCTATTACGATGAAATCCGGGGGAGAACCATTGCCAACAGCGAAGGACTCATGCTGAGCGATGAGCTGCCTTTGCTGTTCTTCATCGTCCAGACTTTGGGTGTGGGAAACAACACCCGGCATATGGGACGAGAGAGGCTCAGCCGCCACTCCGGCTTTGAGATGTTTGATGATGTCACTCCTGAAGAGGTGGCACGGACATGCGCCAGAGAATCCATTGCCATGCTTGAGGCCAAAGATGCTCCTGCCGGAATAATGGATATAGTCATGCAGAATGGTTGGGGAGGTGTACTCGTTCATGAGGCAGTGGGTCATCCTCTGGAAGGAGACATCATTGCCCGAAAAACCGGGGCATTCACCGGGAAACTCGGACAAAAAGTAGCCAGTGATGTTTTCACAATGGTAGATGACGGAACTCTGCCTAATTTCCGCGGAACAACAAATTTTGACGATGAGGGAACCCAGATGAAACGGAACGTCTTAATCAAAGACGGTGTTCTCGTGAAGTTCATGACCGATATCCTTTCGGCCAAACAGTTGAAGATGGAGCGCACAGGAAACGGGAGGCGTGAGAGCTTCCGTTACCTCCCAATACCCCGGATGACAAACACTTTTATCGAAAAGGGAAAGGACAAACCTGGAGATATTCTGGCCTCGACAAAAAGCGGCTTGTACGTGCAGAGTCTGAGTGGAGGAAGCGTCAATCCAGTCACTGGAATGTTCAATTTCACTTGCCGAGAAGCGTACATGATTGAGAACGGGAAGAAAACCTTCCCAGTCAAAGGTGCTACTCTAATCGGCAACTGCTTGGATGTCATTTCAAACATTGACGCTGTCGGAGATGACCTCGATTTTGGTCCAGGAATCTGTGGAAAAGGCCAGGCCGCAGAAGTGACAGCCGGACAGCCCACAGTCAGGATTCGCGGAATAAACGTGGGTGGAAGCAGAGCGAGAAGATGAGCGAAACGAAAGAAAGGAGATAACCATGGACTATAAAGTATTATCTGAAGAACTGGTTAAAAAGTGCTTGACAAAGGGTGCCGACCAGGCAGAAGTTTTCATAGAATCAGGTCGTAACCTCAGTATCCGAGTCCGCAACGGAGATATCGAAACCGTGCAGGAAGCCGCGACTCATGGAGTCGGGTTTCGAATCTTTATCAAGGGAAAAATGGCTTTCTCAAGCTGCAACGATTTTGAGAGTAAAGCTTTAGAAAATGCTGTTGAAAGCGCAGTCCGGTTTGCAGCGAATACAACTCCTGACGAGAATAATGTGCTTCCTGATGATAAAGGTGTAACCCAGGTGGAAGGTCTTTATGATCCTCAGATAAGCCAGGTTCCGATGGAGAAGAAAATCGAGCTGGCGAAAAAAGTCGAAAAGCTGGCCATGAAAGACTCCCGAATCACCAAGAGCTCCGGAGCTTCTTTCTCAGAGGGAGAAGGAGAGATATTCCTTGCCAATTCGAACGGGCTTCTGAAAAACTTCAAGGAATCGGGCTGTGGTTTTGGAGTCTCAGTCGTCGCAGAAAAAGGAGACCAGAAATCCACTGGAGGAGAGTCCTGCTCGAGGCGCTTTTTTGCAGATTTAAAGCCTCCGGAAGAAATTGCTCAGAAAGCCGCGAAAGATGCGTATGAAATGATCGACCCTCAAATGGTCAATACGCAGAAAGCATCTGTTATTTTTGACCCGGATGTGGCCCGAGCCATTTTAGGAGGGATTTTGGCCGCAATAAACGGCGAACGTGTCCTCCAGGGAGCCAGTTTTCTCAGGGACAAGATGGACCAAAAAATTGCTTCGGAGCTGGTCACGCTTATTGACGACGGAACACGGCCAAAAGGGATGAGCAGTGTCCCCTTTGATGGAGAGGGAGTGCCAACTCAGAAGAGAATCATAGTGGATAAAGGCGTGCTCAAAGGTTTCATGTACAACACTATAGTGGCCAAGCGAGCCGGAGTTAAAAGCACAGGGAACGCCTCCAGAGGAGGTTTTACGAGTTTGCCTGGAATAGGTGCGCATAATTTCTTCATGGCCGCGGGGAAGGATTCCCCTGATGAAATCGTCAAGGCAACAAAAGTCGGGCTTCTGCTCAAAGGTGTGACAGGCTATGGAATCAATCCTGTGAATGGGAATTTCAGCGGAGGAGCCTCCGGCTTCTGGGTGGAAAACGGAAAGATCACGTTTCCAGTCAAAGGATTGACGGTCGCTGGAAATGCCTTCGAAATGCTGAACGGAATCGATATGGTCGGGAATGACCTTGACCTGAACCGGAGCTTCACTGCACCGACTTTCCGCATCAAATCGATCCAGATCGGAGGAAAGTAAAGACGGTATTTATCCGGCTGAAAGCAGATTATGTCTTCGTCAAGCTAAAGTGCACAGTTAGAATCCATGAATGAGTCAAAAGGGAAGAGTCGTTGGATGGGACGAGCTCTTTTAACATCCTTTAATCCTTTTGGTTAAAGATTTTCCTCAGCGTTTCAATCAGATGTTCCAACGGTAAGAGATTTTGATCATGAAGATATTGTCTCCTGGTGCAGCAAATAAATCTCCAAGGTCACGTCTGAGGTTGAAATCTCCTGGATTGGCCAAATCTGCTCGATTCTGAGTCCAGACAAAGTAGATTAATGAACCGGGCAGGTATTCCCACCGAAGAACCATAGTGCCCCGGAACGATTTATAGTTAAAATCGGGATTGCTGAATGAAAATTCTGAAGCTGGGCCCGGTCCATCAGGATCAACATAGTAATAGTTGTCAGTCAAAGAAATCGCCGAGCTGCCTTCTCCGTAAATGTTGTAATCAAAGGATCTGGGTTTGGCCAGTTCCTTGAATTCGTCATACTGCCCCACAGCCAGGAATGGTTGGACATAAAGCTGGAGTGTCAGCTTGGGCGTAAAAGTCCAATTGAGCCTCATGGATCCGGAAAGAGTTTTTTGATAGATCTTGCCGAATACATACCTGGTTTCAAAGGTATCAATCATTAACGGGTCATCCACTTTTCTCACCCACTGCACAGGGGACTCCTCGACAGAATACTCTGGGCCGAAAGAGAAGCTAATATTGCTTCTTGGCTTCCAGCGAAGAGATAGACCTCCAAACCAGGAATGACTGCCCCACCATTCAGGCCTTTTGTAGAGACCGGTTACAGCTGAAAGCACAACCGGCTTTCGGCTGTCTGTGCTCATTCCGAAATCGATTTCGTATCCTTGCGGGACGCGGGCAAGAGGTCCTCCTCTTGTCAGGGTTTTGCTCACCGTTTTGGGATTGTAGGCAACCATCGTGTTAAAGTTCCAGTAGTTCAGGAATTGTCCTTCAGCGCTTACCAGAATACCTTCCCAGATCTTGTTGCCCCCAAAGTCATAGTTGCCGAAAGGCCCTCCATAAAGAATCAAATTCCGGAAAATCTTTCCAGGATGAGGCCATTGGTAGGCTAAAAGCAGATGATAGTTAATGAGGTCAGAAGAACCGAATTGGAATCCCGCATCATTCGGATTAAACCCAGGGGATAAAGCGCCTAAGGATGCAGTAAATATGAATCTTCCTTTTTGTTTATTTATGGTTACTCGACCTCCCCAGCCCATGAGAGATGTGGCGTTTTCATCCACTTCGACATGATCAACGTCGGGACGCTGGAAATAGTGGATCGAAGAGTATTGTAAGCCTGTTATGGCATCCTGGCTCCCTTCAACTCGGGTGCCTCCAAACCAACCTGTAATGAGCCACTGTTTCTTTTTATCCAGAAATGTCCATCCATCGATGGCCAGGCTGAAAGCTTTCTCGTTCAGAATTTCTGCGAGTGTGTCTTTCCTTAGATCTCGAATGACTGACGTGGCTAAAAAGCCAATGCCCCTATCTCCTTCACTGAACTCCTTTTGGCCGCGCAGCACACCGTAATATGATAAAGGTGCGACCTCCTCATGAAATCGATCGCCTAGAGAATCAATCTCCGCATATTCCCGGGCAGTCAAAGCATTGATGAATCCAAAATTCCACCCTTTTCCCATTTTTCCGGAAAGCTTAAAGGCCCCCAGAATGGTTGATCTATCCGGATAATTCACGTAGCCACTCTGTGTGACATAGCCCTGCGGAGCTCTTCCGATCCGGCGGCTGTAGAAAAAGGTCGGATTCGGCCAATTGATGTTGGTATTAAAAGCATTGCCGCCTCGACCGAATTCATCAAAAATGTTCATTCCCTCGATAAAAAAAGGTCTTTTTTCGCTGTAGTATGTTTCATAATCGCTCAGGTTGATCACGGCAGGATCGACCTCGACCTGACCGAAATCGGGATTCACAGTGGAATCCAGTGTCAGATTGCTTTTCAAGCCGATTTTCAAGTCAAATCCGATATTGCCCAGGAAGTCCTGACCAGTCTGGAAGGGATTGCCTGCTTCTTCAGGGCTGAATTCTCCCTGACTCACTGCGTAGGGGAGAAGCTCGATATGACGCCCTGGGCGGATTTCTTTGATTCCGACGAGTTTGGCAAAACGGGAGACATAAGCGGTATCTTCCTTTGGAACCCAGATAAACCCAACTTCCTCATTCTTTCGTCGGATGTGTCTTCGAAAATCGACTCCCCAAACGTATTCATTTTTCTTGGGGAACCGAAGCTGGTTGTACGGAATCCTGATCTCAACAGTCCATCCCTCATCATCGAGCATGGTTTTCCAATCCCATACGCCATCCCATGTGCTGTCATCATAAATATCATTGTACAGGGTCCAATCGACGATGGAACCCGAAGGATTCACAGCAAAACGATATCCGGAACGCCGGTCATAATACGTGTCTACGGCAAAAATAAACCAGTCAGAATCCACGAAATCATCCCGGCGTCCTAAACGGCATTTTATGAGTTTGGGCTCGGAATCATATAAACGGGCGGCAACATACAGAGCTTTCTCGTCATACACAATCCAAACTTCTGTTTTTTCAGTGGGTTGTTCCCCGTCGTTTGGGTCGGACATGGTGAAATCACTGTATCCTTCTTTCTGCCAGACACTTTCGTTCAATACGCCATCAATGCTGATGAGTCCGTTTGCCCGAACAGCCTGAACGGTCTTTTGTGGTTCTGGCTCATGACCTTTTTTCTTGGGATCCTTTGACCATACCAATACAGGTATAAGAAATATGACAATGAATAATGCCGTTTTTCTCATAAAAATTCTCCTTCAGAATGGTTGGTTGCTTTACCTGCTTTGCATTCATACAGATGTTTGCGGCACATATCTTGAAGATAAGGATAGTGATAGGATGAGGCAATAGAGCGAAAGTTTCGTGTTGAAAAAAAGATCTTTATTCCTATCATTTAATAAATAATACGAATTTCCAGACTGAAAAGATTACTTTTAGGCAAAAATTCCAAAAAACCATAAACCAATAAGAAAAATATGCTTTATATGCTCAGTAATAAGGATGTTAGGTAAATAAAACGGTTCTCTTCCATTTAGTGTGGGTAAATGGCCAGGGAGCATTCAGGGATGTTCTTGCTCCAGTCAGATTTTTCACGCCATTCCCTCATCAACCTTCTCGGCCCTGTGGAACTCCGCGTGTTCATCAAATCTCACGCCCGGATCCCAGTCATACTTAGGGCCGCCCGATGTATACTATCGTGCTCACACAGTCCTCGGGCCCGACTCCGTCGGGTTCCCTCGAAGGTAAACATCGTTGCGGAGAAACGATGTTTGGGGGTTCCAAGGGGGTATGCCCCCTTGGTCGCAGGATGCTTTATGGAGTCCGAGAAGGGGAGGCAGAGAGTGCGAGGAAGCAAGCGAGCGTTGGAAGGGGGAAAGCGGAGCTGTTCCCCCTCCAAAGGGATTCGGGAAGGCTAAATCTTCCAATGTCGCTTCATCCATCCCTGAATACTCTTCTGAGTTATTTAAATTGAGTCTTACCTACACAAAATGGAAGAGAAACAATAAAACCAAAAAAGAGGTTGAAAAGATGCTTTAGTGATGTGAAGGATTCGATTATTCAGGTTAAATAGATAGAGAAAAATAAATAGAGATGAAGAAAAAAGTTTGGGTTTTCCTCCTTAAAAAGCTTAGATGAGATAAGGAATTCCGCTCAACTCAAGATAAATACATCTATTATTTTCCGAAACGAAAAACAGCTTATTTCAAGGTCACGGACTTCGTGTAGTATCCACCTTTCAGCGAGTCATAGATGAGTTTTATGTTCCCTTTTCCTTCGACCAGAAAACGGTATTCAACTCTTCCAAAACTGGGAACTCCGGATTCAACCCAGATGTAGTTGTCTCTGGTTTTCATCTTGTTCGTGATTCCCCGGTATTTATCGTACAGGCGTCCCGCTGCGACGAGCTTGATGCTTTGTCCTTCGACTTTTAACCGGTCAGCCCGGTGGAGCTTCTTCTGGACGGCTTGAGCGGACATGGTCGGAGTGACTCGGGTGTTTTTCACAGACACATCTATCTGAAAGAGGTCCTTTTCCAGCTTTTTGACTTTCACTCTGTCGAATTCGAGCCTCGGCAACTGGTCAGCATGGTAAAAACAGAAGGCGGCGTTCCGGTGGCATGTGTCTGCCAGCTGGAAGAGGGGAGGAACCCGGCTGCCGTATATTTTTGTGCCTCCGATTTCCACATCTCCGTAGAGAGGATGTTTGTAAGGCTTCCAATCAGCAAAGTGTTCTCCCAGGAGAATTAAGTCATGGTACTTCATCTCCGCAAGCCTCTGGGTCAAATTGCGAATCCTCTGGACTTCTTCATCCACTTCTTCACCTTCTCCTCCTATGGGGAAAGAAAATGTGGGAGACATATCCAGCTCATTGCTGAAGGTGTACATGCCGAGAACACTGTAGAGGAAATCGATACTCCCTCCAAAGACAGTGTAGAGGTCTGTGTAGACAATGAGGTATCTGTATCCGGGGATGATCTTTTCGCCTGTTTTTCCGATGTAGTCATAGATGTTGCGGTCACCCATCGGGTATTCACCCATGTTTTTGGCTCCAGGCCCCCTGAGGATCATCCCGCCTGAGTTGTGGAAATTCTGGCCTCCCATGATGTTGGGATGGGCGATAAGGAAGTCACGGGTGGCTTTGGTCTCAGGATAGCAGAAAGGATAGGGACCTGCTCCATACTGGACATAATGAGGCTGCCAGTTGAATCCATAGTTGCGGTTCATGTCATAACCACCCAGCTCGTCTTCGTTAATGCGGCCGTCCCCATCATTGTCGATGCCTTCCGATCCTAACAAAGAATATTCGCCTTTTTCTCCAGGCCTGACAGGAATCAAAATGCGGGGATCATCCGGATGAGCTTTATATCTTCCATTCGGGTCTTTCTTCCTTATGGTCGTGATGAATCCGTCTCCGTCCAGGTCTTCAGGTCCATCTTCATCCGCGACGCCATCCTGGTCATCGTCCAGAGGTATGAGCCCTGTCCTGTGAGCTTCTCTCTTGTCGATAAAATAATCCCGGCTGTCCGGATTCATCGTGGGGATAAAGTAGAAAGCTCTTTCATCCAGGAGGCGTGTGGCCAGATCTGTCTTGCCGTAGTTTTTCAGCAGATACCAAATGGCATACAGTGCGACTTCTGTCCCTTGGATCTCGTTTCCGTGGATGTTGGCGTCGATGTAGAATCCTGACTTGTGATCTGCAGGACCGGTCTTCGGATTGTTGAGGATCACTCCCCATATGTCCCGCCCCTGGTAGGATTTGCCGAGAGATACCATTTTCATGAACTGAGGGTTTGCTTTTTGCAGCGCTTTCAGGGCTGCGAAGAGCTCTGCCTGGTTGTAGAAATGGTCAAAAGACAGCTTCACCTCAGCCGCGGATAAGGTCATGGATGACAGAAACATCAGGCTGAGAGCGATTGCTAAGAATGTAATGAAAATTCTATTTCTTCTCATCTTTTCCTCCATTTATTGAAGGACGACGGTTGTCGTCACAGAGTCAAGGTTTGGAGATCCGGCCGTAATAGTGACTTTAGACCCTTTTTTTCCTTTTATTGTCCATTCGGCTTTTTGGGTTCCTCCGCTGCCTCCAATAAAAGGGATCTCAACGACAGAGCGTCCGGAGAACAGGGATTGTCCCTGTGACAGTTTAAGTTCAGTCCTGATCGGCCAGGCCGCCAGGGAGCGTCTTCCCTGAGCTGTAGAGGTCGGAAACCATCCGGTATTCGTGAAATAAATAGTCACCTGATAGACTCCATTGCCCAGGGTCTCAACCTGTGTTTCTTTAATTTCGAGCTGGGGCAATCGGTTCATAAAGTCAATATAGTAAGTAGTATGAAAATCAATCGTCTTTTTTATATCAGAAAGAGGCGGATTGATTTTCAGATAGGGGATGAATCCCCCAATTTCCACCTCGCCCAGAGTCGGATGACTGTAAGGTGTCCAGCCCACGAATCCCTTGCCACCGAGAGCTGTCTCCGACCATTTGAAGATGTACGAGTCAGGATGTTCTCCCTCTTTAGTAGGAGGCTTTTTGGGCATCTTCTCCATCATCTTAACCATCTGTTCCGGAGTAACTTTACCTGCCTTGACCATATCTTTCACCATCGAGGCTTTGAAATTCGCAGGCGCCCCCTGCTCTTTGAGAAAGTCTTCGATGACTTTATCGTCGAGGGCCAGGAAATCATCAGATGACATGGTTTTCAGTTTGTCGATTGTCAATGCATCCTTCTCTTTTTCATCCGGTTCTTTTTTGGGTTCAGGGACAGCCCATAGATCGGCTGAAAAGACTGGAACTCCATACTGGAAATAACAGTAAGCGACAAAGGAACCTTTTCTGACTCCTTTCGCCCTGCTTTCAGGATAATCGAGTTCTGCTTTTTTCAGTGCATCTTTGTAGTCTTTCTGGACTTCCTGGATGAAGGGCGTATCCTCTCTGTCGATACTCATGGCTGCGCCCAAACCGAGAAATTGGGCGACCTGGCTTTCAGTGACTTCCTGCCCTCCAGTGAGACCGCTGGCGTTAATGACATCCACAATCTCCTTCAAGGTGTATTCTTCATCAGGGTCTAATCCCAGGAAAGAGGCAAAACGTGCAGGGACTTTCACTTTATCAGCGGCGGCTTTGGCCTGACCTGTCTGCTTGAGGTTCAGGAAAGTGTTCTCAGTGGAAAAATTCAAGACCATGGCAATGTTTTTATGGGAGTCGAGGAATTGAAGGATGGCGATCGTCTCTTTTTGGGAAGCCGGCCAGAGGCCTGCCGGTTTAACGTGGTATTCGAAGTCATGAGGGAAGTTCCGGTTGATCTCGACACCACCCGGCGGGTCTTCGTTGTAGAGCCCGTCACCGTCATTATCCAATCCTTCGGTATAGATCTTATAGATTCCTTTTTCACCTTTTTTGAAGTCGGCTGTGCGCATCAATTTTGTATCGCTCGGGTCTGCGATCATTGTGCCTTCGGGATCTTTGACGCGCATCTGCGTGATGAGTCCGTCTTTGTTGAGGTCGTCAGGCCCATCTTCATCGACCAGATCATCTAAATCGTCATCCATTGGATGTCGATTTCGAATGCGTTCGTAGCGAGTTTTCGAAAAATAGACTTGAGCCACATCCGGGTTGAGAAGCGGAGCCACGTAAACAGTCCTTTTCTCCAGAAATGAAGTGACTTTTTTGTCAGAGCCGTATTTGGTCAAGAGTTTTTCTGCCAGCATGAGAGCGGCTTCTGTGCCCACAAGATGATACCCTTCCACATTGGCCGAGACGAACACCGCCGGCCGGGAATCAGGATCAAGGCTGCCCTTTCCCTGAGCGGCAATCCTCAAGACAAACGTATCGTTTTTTCCTGAACTTTTCCCGATGTTCACGAGCTTGGTGAGTTGCGGATATTTTGAAGTCCAGGATTTGAGCAGTGAAACGACATCATTCGGCTGGTGATAATTATCATAAGTCAGTTCTCCGGGGGCTGCAGCCAGAACAAGAGCCAAGCTCAAGAAAAGGCATGAGCAGCAAAGTAGACGACGAGACATATTTTCCTCCTTTAATTGGAAAAATTTGAAGTGGGATGAATGAAGTCAGGCCTTATTTGGCTATCGAAATTCAATGCTTTTTTCCTGTTTCCTGACACCGATCCTGACAAAGCCTGACCCTAATTATTCCTTAATTACGTATTACGAGAAATGCGAAAAAAAGTTATCACGTCACTGATTATTAGTAAAGAAAAACTTCCTCTGAATACATTGTATTCGCATTGTAAATAAATATACCCGATGTTTGGTCCTGATGCTGGATTCCTCATTTTCGAATATATACGACAAATAATAAAAAAAGTTCCGTTTTATGAATGCCAGGTTACGGATTTTATGAATGTCAAGTCATGGGATTTAACCAGTAGAAAAATGAGGTTCTACACCAGCGAAGATGTCAGAATGAGGAAAAATGATGTGTCCTTCACGTCATTTGACTCTTCAGTCAGGCCTTTTTCCTTTTTTTGTTTGTTTTTCCAATCCCATTGTATAAAATAAATAACGTTTAAAAATAAGGAATAGTAACTTGAAGAGCATAAGAGAGGAGAATTTATGAAAAAAGTAAAATTATTATTCATCGGAATGACTGCTCTTGCTTTGGTGTGTTTCTCGCTGACAGTATACGGCCAGAGTGATGATGAAATCGGAAAATTATTCGAAAAACTCGACTGGAGATGTATCGGACCTGCGGTTATGGGAGGCCGCACCGTGGATATCGATGTCGTGGAAAAGACACCTTGGATAATATACGCAGCAATTGGTCCGAGTGGTGTCTGGAAATCGGAGAACAACGGGATTACTTGGGCACCTGTCTTTCACGAAGAAACAACGGTCTCAGTCGGCGATATAGCCATCGCTCAATCCCAACCGAGTATTATATGGGTGGGAACGGGTGAAGCCACGTGCAGAAACAGCGTCACTATCGGGGATGGTGTATATAAATCTATTGACGGCGGAAAGACCTGGCAAAATAAGGGCCTCGTAGAAACACGGCACATCGGCCGGATAGTCATTGATCCCCAGAATCCGGCAATAGTCTACGTGGCAGCGATGGGCCATCTCTGGGGTGCGAATGAGGAACGCGGTATCTATAAGACGGCTGATGGAGGCGATACATGGGAAAAAATCCTGTATGTGAATGAAGACACTGGTTTCGCAGATTTAGCCATCGATCCCTCCGATAGTCAAATTCTGTATGCGGCTGCGTACGACTACCGGCGCTTTCCGTATTATTTTTACAGCGGAGGTCCAGGAAGCGGTCTGTATAAGACGACAGACGCGGGAAAAACCTGGAAGAAACTGACCAAGGACCTGCCAGAAGGAGTCATGGGACGTATAGGAATAGACGTTTCACGAAGTCAACCCAACGTTGTTTACGCTCTCATCGAGCATAAAGATGGGGGGATCTGGCGTTCTGAGGATAAAGGAGAAACCTGGACAAGAACATGCGACAAGAAAACCTTTGATCGGGTCAATTTCAGGCCGTTCTACTACAGTCAGATTCGGGTTGACCCCAGTGATGACAAGGTTGTCTATGTTTTTTCCGGAGGAAGTTATGTCTCAAAAGATATGGGTAAGAAATTCAGGGCTATATCCAGGGGCACACATCCTGACCATCATGCTCTCTGGATTGACCCTTCCAATCCTCTCCATCTTATCGATGGGAACGACGGAGGTATTGACATCTCCTATGATGGTGGAAAAAACTGGTATGCCATCCAGCATATGGCTTTAGCTGAGGTCTACCAGGTAGGGTTCGATATGAGAAACCCGTATTATGTCTACTGCGGGTTGCAGGATAACGGGAGCTGGGGAGGTCCCAGCTCCTCTTTGGATTCTGCCGGCATCACCAATGATGACTGGTATTCGATAGGGGGCGGAGATGGATTTTATGCCCAGGTTGATCCCACTGACCCGAATACGATTTACAGAAATTATCAAATGAACGGATTATCCCGTTATGATATGAGAATCGGGAAAGGCAAGACTGTCAGACCACAAGCATCACAAAAAGAGCCTCCGTACCGCTTCAACTGGAATTCTCCCATCCTTATATCCCCTCATGACCCTAAAACTGTTTACACGGGCGGAAACTTCCTATTCAAAACCAGAAATGGAGGACAATCTTGGGAGGTCATCAGTCCTGACCTTTCGACAAACGATCCGGAAAAACAGAAAGATTCAGGAGGCCCGATTACGCTCGATAATACCGGAGCTGAAATTCACTGCACGATAATCACAATCTCTGAATCACCGGTTGTCGCTGGTATCATATGGTGTGGCACTGATGATGGAAACGTGCAGGTGACGCGCAATGGCGGAAGAACTTGGAAAAATGTTGTGGAAAACATACCTGACCTTCCTTCCAGTACATGGTGTTCTCGAATAGAAGCTTCTCATTTTGATGCGCGAACAGCCTATGTCGCCTTTGATGGCCACAGGACGGATGATTATGAGACTTATCTCTACAAAACCTCAGATTATGGAGAGACCTGGACGCCCATAAAAGGCAACCTGCCCTTCGGCTGGGTGCATGTCATTCGGGAAGACCTGAAAAACAAGAACCTCCTCTATGCTGGAACAGAGTTTGGAGTGTATGCTTCCCTTGATGGAGGCGAAAGCTGGTTTTCACTCAAAAACAATTTACCGACAGCCGCCGTGCGGGACATTGCTGTTCATCCAAGAGAAAATGATTTGATAATCGGGACACATGGAAGGGGAATATGGATCATTGATGATATTTCTCCTTTGCAGGAGATGACCAAGGAGGTCTTTGCTTCAGGCCCTCATCTGTTTGGCATCCGGCCCACCACTCAATATCTCCGGTCAACCAGAGGCGAATCGTACTCCAGCAAGGTTTATGCGGCTAAGAATCCCTCCTATGGCATGATTTTAAACGCCTATTTCAAGACGAAGCCTGAAGAAAGGCCAAAAATCTTCATAAAGGATAAGAGGGGCGAAACAATATTCAAACTCGAACTGCCGATAAAGGAAGGCCTTCAAAGAAAGACATGGAATCTGCAGTATATTCCCAAAACAAAAGATGGAAAGACGATAGCTCCTTCTGGAATGGGGTTTATTGCAGCGCCTTTTGTTTCCCCAGGAGAATACACTGTGGAAATGGTAATAGGGGAGCAGAAGATTGAGAAAAAGGGATTGGTCTATCCTGACCCGCGCTTTTGGATGGTTGAAAAGGATAGAGTTGTGCAAAATGAAAGCATGGTTGAGGTCATGGTTCTTTCAAAAAAGATGAATTTATCCATTACAGCGGTAAGAAATATCAGGAGAAATCTCGATAAACTGAATAAGACTCTGAGTGAGATGAGCGAAGTCAAAGAAGCTGTCCAAAGAGCTGTTGAAAGGTTTGAGCAGAAATTTTCCGATCATGAAGAAAAAATAGTGCCCACAGAAATGTTTTACAGAGGATCGATGGAAATGGCTCTCCGAGGAGGTCATCTGAATGTGTTGGTTTTGTTTCTGGGAATGTCGATTTCAGAATATCCATCCGCACCGACCGAAACAGATTTGGCCCAGCTCAAAGAATTAACTGAAGAAGTGAATGACATTGTTGATGAGTTCAATGAATTCATCAGGACCGATATCCCCAAGCTTAATGAGACTCTGGAGAAGAACGGAATAAGTATCATAAAGCCGCCCAAAGAAGTTAAGATTGAATAAACGCTAAATTTAGAACAAAATTGGGACAGAACAAAATTGGAGACAGTCACAAATTTTACATATGTTCATGTCATTGCCTAACAAAATTGGAGACAGTCACAAATTTTA
>CAZSGR010000002.1:43493-48376 GCA_964606185.1 uncultured Eubacteriales bacterium | reverse complement strand
CAGTCTTTTTTGATAATTAGAAGGCACTGGGTCATACATGGAAATAATGTCATCATCTCTTGTAAGAAAGGAGGCTTCCATGAATTCCGCTTATAAGACTCGCAATATTTTTTTTAGTTTATTAATTTTTGTTTTACTTTTTACTCATCTTCACCTGCCTGGTCATGCTGAGAAAAGTCACTTTTTGATTGACGATTCCCTTCGGGTCAAATCCTTCAGCCCACAGGATATCACCAAAGATGGTCGATATATTGCCGGCGTCATCAGCATACGCAAGGATCGTCTGGGAACCGACCATAAGCGCTATCGAGATCCAACCTACATCTCCCCACGTCCGGTGGAAGTGGTCATTCTGGATACAAAAAACCAGAAAATGCACTCTCTTTTCAAAGAAAAAGTGGAGGTCCGATCTCTGGCCTGGTCGCCGGACGGAAAGACATTGGCTTTTTTTCTCCGCAAAGGAGACCGATACTTCCTGCACACATATGATTGGGCAAACAAAAAGACAAAAGAAATCAAGCTTAAAACTAAAAAGCAGATCGCTTCTAACTCTTTCCTGATCTGGACAAATGACGGCACATCGCTGATCCTCTCGCTGCGGGCCGATGGCTGGGAGGAAAAAGCACGCCAAATATTCAAGGAAGCCACTGTGGGCCCGGTCATCGTTTATGATTCCCGCGAGCCCTTTCTCAAATGGGATGTCATCCGTGACCATTCTCAGCTGCAGGTGCCAGCGATCGTGACTTTGAAAACCCAGGCTGTAAAAGAATTACTTCCGGAAAGCCGTTACAGTAACGTGCGATTGGCCCAGGATGACTCCTTAATGACATATGTCGAAACGTTTCCGATAAAGACTGAGTACGGCCAGAATTATTATCGTCAGGGCGGGCGGGAATACGTACTTTTCCGTCTCAACCTGCGGGAACCTCTTGAGCCAAAAACACTGATTAAAAGAGGGAAAAAGCGTCTCAATTTTTCCTGGAATGAAGAAAATACGCTGTTTGCCTGGGCGGACGAAGGCGATATATTCATTCAATCCGTAGACGAAGAAGAATCCCGCAATTTGACCAAGGACAAAGTTAAACCAGAAGAAGAGCCGGAGAAAAAAGACAAGGACAAAACAAACACAGATGCCGAAAAGAAAGAAGACGAAAAAAAGAAGGTGCGGTTTTCTCTAATCCGTTTTAGTCCGGATGGCGCCAAAATCCTTGCTAGCACTGAGAAAGGTTACTGGCTTATCGACCATAAGAGTGAAGAGTTGACAATGGTCTATGAATTTCCGGAAGAAAGGGAAGATCAAGAAACAGGCCGAAGCGCCTCCCCTTCACAAAGAGTCGTCGGATGGAGTCCGGATGGAAGGCACCTCTATATGACATACTCTGCCAAAGACAAATGGGAGCGCGGTTTCACCCGTTATGACTTGAATGAGCGGCGCATGCAAGATCTCGTTAAAGACAGCAATCTCTACCGCGGTCTGCGAATGTCCAAAGACGGCCAGAAATTCTTCTACAGCTTTTCTGACGGAGATCTTCCCTCCGACCTGTACATGACGGATAAGGATTTCAGCCGAAAGACACGCTTAACAGAACTCAATCCATGGATCACGGAGAAACAATTAACGAAAAGTGAGCTTATCCCCTACCTGGATGTGGATGGAGAGGAACTTTACGGAATTCTGTATTACCCTGTAAATTATGAACCTGGGAAAAAATATCCTCTTGTCTGCGAGATATATGAACGCTTCTTTGATAACGGATTCAACGCCAACATGAATATCATCGCCAACCAGGATTGGTTCGGGTTGAGGCCTTCGGTCAACCTTGAAATCGGGTATCCCGGAGAATCCTGGGTGAAAGGTGTGACTTCAGTGATCAACAAACTGATTGAGCGAGGCCTGGTGGATCCCAAAAAACTGGGAGTGCATGGAACCAGCTACGGCGGCTATGCCGCTTCATTGCTCATTACTCAGACTGACCGCTTTGCTGCCGCTGTCAACATCTCCGGAAAAGTGAATATCATCAGCTTCCTGGGAGACAGCCCGCGCATCGGGCACCGCAATTACGGAGCCGCAGAAGCCGGGCAGGACCGCATCGGACAGACTCTCTGGGAAGCCCCTCTCAAGTACATCAACCACTCGGCCGTGATGTTTGCCGACAGGATCAAAACGCCCCATCTCCTGATCACAGGTGAAGGCGACTGGAATGTTCCGGCTGGCAACACACGAGAGCTCTACTACGCACTGCGGAGATTGGGAAAAGAATGTGTTTGGGTCAATTACTGGAATGACGGACACGGACTTGGCTCTGCGGCGGATGAAGCGACCTATCTCGATAAATGGAACCGAATCCTTGACTGGTACAAGATCTATTTCGCCAAAGCCGATGAAAAAGACAAAAAAGATAAATAGCCTGGAAAGGAGGGAATGAAATGTTAAAACAAAATTTCACTAAAATCGCATTATTTGCCCTGTTGGGCATGGTCCTGATGAGCCTCTCGATGCCTGCGGCTGAAGAAAAAGTCAATCCGTTACCTGAATTAAACACAAAACCGAAAACTATAGCCGTCTTTAAGAATGGATTGGGCTTTTTCATTAGAGAGGGAGAAGTGGATTTACTGAACAGATGGGCAGTCACAGAGTACGTGCCGAAGGCCACTTTAGGTTCATTATGGATCGGCTCTCTGGATAAGGATGCTCAAATCGAAGAAGTCATCGGCTTTCTTGAAGAGGTGAAAAAAGAGACTGAAGCGCTCAACCTGCAAGAGCTACTCAGGGTGAATGTCGGAAAAAAGGTAAAAATCACGGCACACAACAAGATCATTGAAGGAATCATTCAATCCGTTCCGGAAAATAGAGAGGCCTATATAGAAACTACACAACAACGTATCCAGCCTTTCCCGGGCGCAATCGTTATAATCCGCACAAAGGAAGGGGATGTCGCCCTCAACAAGAATGCAGTGTCTCAGATTGAATTTTCCACGAGCTATTCCGCCCAAACACAGATTGAGGGAAGAGAAAAAAGAATCAAGTTTAAAGTCGCAACCCCGAAGAAAAAGGCGAAACTCAGTCTCTCCTATTTACAGAAAGGTATAAGCTGGATTCCGAGTTATCTGGTCAATATTGAGGACCCGAAAAAAGCCCGGATCACCATGAAAGCGACTCTTATCAATGACGTCGAAGACTTAGAGAATGTCGATGCTTTCTTTGTGGTTGGGTATCCGAATTTTATGTACGCCGATGTCCTCTCTCCTCTGGCTCTGGACCAAGCTCTCAGTCAGTTTATTACTGGGCTAGAAGCCGGAGCCCGGCGTCGCGATGAATACAGCCAGATGTCAAACATCATGAGACAAAGCATGCCTGCCACATTCAGAGAGGAAGCCCGAGTACAGCCTGTGGATTATGGCTATGCCGCCATCAAGGGCGTTCCCGGAGCTTCTGAAGAAGACCTTTTTCTCTACAATAAAAAAGGCATCCATCTGAAAAAAGGAGAACGAGCCTATTACCACATCTTTTCCCAGGAAGTCGATTATAAGCATATCTACGAGTGGAATGTCCCCGACACACTCAATGTCGACCCGAGAGGATACCAGCGCTCAGGGCAGCAGCCGACAGACAGAGAACAGGTCTGGCATTCCATTAAGCTGGAAAACTCAACAGACTACCCGTGGACCACTGCGCCTGCGCTGACAATCAGCGGCTGGAAACCTCTGGCCCAGGATACGATCAATTACACTCCCAAGACCACCAAGACTAACTTGAAGTTGACGATTGCGACTGACATCAAGACGAACAGGCATGAATACGAAATTGAGAGGCAACGGGATGTGAGGCTCTACCGCAACTCCTACGACCTGGTGACGGTGAAGGGAGAACTGTACATCAATAATGCCAAATCCAAAGATGTGACAATGGAGATTAAGAAGAAGGTCACCGGTGAGGTTCTTGAGGTCAGCCACAACGGCAAGGTGGAAAAAATTGCGGAAGGACTAAGAGGAGTCAATTTTAACTCCTTCATTTCCTGGGAAATACTGGTTAAGGCTGGAGAAGAGGTGGAGGTTACCTATACCTATAAAGTCTACATCCGCCATTAGAAGTCACACTAACCTTGCTTTATTCGGGATATGGGATTTTAGGCAGGAAATGGACTCTGGAAAATCCCTCTTCCTCTAATTTCAGGCTGCCAAATCAAAAGTTTTAGGGGACGTTTTCAAGGGAGATCCCCTATCTCGTCCAGTCAGTTTCTAAATGTCACTAAATGACAGAGTGTCCCCTCATGGAACATCCCCTTATTACCAAATCACTTGATAAGGCCTTCTTCTTTCAACTGATTCAGCACAAACTCATACGCTTTTTTACCCTGAAACTTGATTTTTCCTGAAGGGGATACAACTATGAAGTGAGGAATGCTCCTCAGTTTGAACTGTCTTGCCACAGGAGATTGCCAATCGATTCCCGTGACCCCGCTCCGGTTAACATCGATCTTTACGACAGAAATATCCCCTCTAATTTCATCTAACTTTTTAAGATACGGTGCAATCTGCACGCACGGGGGGCAGTAATCACTGTAAAGGTCAACAATATTCGTCTCTCCCATCACAATCTTTTCTTCGAGATTTACAGGACCGTCATTCATGTAAGAAGGGATTCCCTCCCCTCCCTTGAAAAACAATGAATAGGCTCCATAAATCACAAGAGCTCCGAGGAACACCAATAAAATCTTCGGGACGAAGCCACTTCCGGAGCCAGAGGAAAATGAGCTTGATTTCCTGGTTTTGGATGTCGAGGGTAATTTTTCACCACAGTGTACACATGTGATGGAACTCGGAGAAAACCTGTCACAATACGGGCAATTCATAATGCCTCCTAATGTTTAGTTGCTAATTGA
>CAZSGR010000002.1:0-43393 GCA_964606185.1 uncultured Eubacteriales bacterium | reverse complement strand
GCAGAAGGAGGTTGTCCCTTTTGAATACCTGGAGGAGTCGTTTGGTTTCCTTGAAAATATCTGTCTGGCTGTTGAACAGGTCATGCATCTCACTGAAATCCTCCCGGATATCATAAATCTCATACTCATTTTCAAGTTCCGGATACTTAAATTTTGTGAATTTCCCGAGAAGCTCAAAAAAGGTGCTGTTGTATCTTTCGGTGGTGTTCTGGATTAACTTCCACCCATCTTTGTACACTCCTCTTTTCTCGCCTCCCCGAAGAAGACCTTCAAAGTAAATGACTCTCTTTGCTTCTCGATCATTCAGGATGGCTGGAACCCAGTCTTTTCCCCTTATTTCGTGATCGAAGTCGATACGAGTAAGACTGAGTATGGTTGGGTAGAGATCGATCAATTGAACGGGATAAGAAACCTTTTTAGCCGGAAGAATCGAAGGGCATCTGATCATTAGGGGAACGTGAAGGAGTTCGTTGTAAAGTGTATGACCGTGGCCGTAACTCCCGTGCCTCCAGAATTCCTCTCCATGATCCGATAACAGAATGATAATCGTGTTCTCCAGCACATGGTTGGTTTTAAGAGCTTCAAGGATCCGCCCGAAATGAATATCGAAATATGTGATTGAATCGTCATAGAGATTCACGATGTAATCCTTATCACTCTGAGGCATTCCCATTTCGGTCAATAATCGAATATCCTGAGATATCAATTTATCCAGGTTGAGATTGGATTGGCCTTCACTGGCAAAGGTACGCATATAATCTTCAGGGACATGGTAAGGATAATGGGTATCCATAAAATGGAGATAGGCAAAAAAAGGTCTCCTTTTTTTCCTATTAAGCCAATTAACGAATTCATCTGTGAGGTTTTCAGCAAGATCTTTTATCATTTCTTTATACACTTGAAATCCCTGATGAAAACCATATCGGGAAGTGATGGTTGGATTGGCCTGGGCGGAAAAAGTTTTATAGTTTTTATTTCTGAAGATTTCACTCAGAGTCAGGTTCGTATTTCTCAGATTATCGGCCCATTTAAACGCGCCGTGTTCGTGCGGGTAAAGCGATGTCAAGATGGACCCTACGGACGTTTTCGTCCAGGGTGAAGAGCTGAGAGCTTTTTCGAACATCACGCATTCTTCCGCAAATCTGTCGATATTCGGAGATGTTTGTCTGTGGTAGCCATAACAGCTAAGATGATCAGCCCTTAATGTATCTGGAAGGATCAGAAGCACATTCGTTTGGTCCGGAACGGCCACAAGACTTTGAGCTGTGGATAGAATGTTGCAGGCAACCGAAAGAGCTAAAAAGGCAATAGCCGTTTTCCGGCGGAATCCTTCTGAGAATACGGCCAAGAAGCTTTTCACCTGGGCAAATTTGATTTTAGAAACAAATAGATAAAAAAGAATGCCTCCAATTTCGATAAGAAAACCTTGTAAGATAAAAGAAAATTCAACAGATGTCAGAATGGATTTCAGAAAAACATAGAGCGCCCAGGCAATGATCAGGATAAAGAGGATTTTTTTAAAAAGAGGCATGAGCATTTTCTTCTTTGTGATTTTGAATTCAAATAAAGAAGCCAGGATATCTTTAAAGAAAAAACTTCCCGTTAAGCTTAAAACAAGGATTGCTGCAAATAGGAGCAATCCGTACAGAATTCCCTTGTTGAGATGCGATACAGAGGAATAAAGGGCCAGTCTGTACATCTTTTGCGAAAGATAAAGATGAGAGTGAATATGAATAATTGAGGTAATAAATCCGTAAAAAAATCCGGCTATCACTCCCAAATACATGACGTTGAATATCGCTTTTAGTCTCATAATTCTTTTCTGGCTGGAACACTCTTCATATGACGATTAAATGACATCCTGACAAAGGAGGTCTTTGTCCATACAAGCATCGAGTTGTTTAACAAGCCTGGTTCCGCAAGGCAAAGTCCTTAAGCAGGCGAGTCCACTCGTCCAAACTCTCAGGGTATTCTCTCAGAGCCTCATTGGCTTATCAATCGCCTCTTGTGATGAATTACAAGGTGAATTTTTCCTGATTTTTTCATCGATAGGGGTGAGATAATTCCAATTAATAAATTAAAAATAGGAATGAGTCATGTTCTAGAGGAAAATTATTTGATACTTGCGCAGCAGTTTATTTTTAAAAAAAACATCGAGTGATTCCAGCCTATATCAAGCAGTGCAAATTTCGTTCAAATGAAATTATACACCAAGCCTAGAGCAACGGACTGCATGATTTGACGTCTGCTGGAGACGTCCCTGTCGTAAAGGAGCTTAAAATTGAAATTCACGTTCAGATATTTGGTTAACTCAACGGTCAAAACATTATCCCATCGGGCATCCGTGCTGTTGAATGCTTTAAAATTATAGAAAAGCTCCAGTTTTGAAATAAATAATGTTTTTTTGGTGATAATCCAGTTAAAATCTGTTACTGACTCTAATCCAGCTTCATTCTTGAACTTCTCAACCTTATCCACTGTCTCTGGATTGTCCGCATAAGGGACAGGAAAATCACTGGTGAAAGTCTGCTTGAGGGCAATCCCAAACCGTGTTTTAATTACCTTGTTGGGCTCAAATCCTATACCGACGCTCTCCCGAAAGTATCCAGGATCCATAAAGGCTGATACCTGTGTCTTTGGCTCGACATTATAGTTGTAGCCGCGCGCAAACTGTGTTTCTCCGGTCACAGCGAAAAATGGATTCACAAGACTGTTGAGTTTATAAGTGAGAACGCTTTCCAGTTTGATTTCATCGATAGACTTCCGCAAACCCTTTTCTCCAAGTTTTATCGTTCCATAAGTGAGCTTGCCTGAGTTGGCCCAGTTCGTTTTCTTCCTTTCGTTTTCAAACCTGAAATTCAGGTTGAGCTGCCCGGCGAAAGAATTCTCTCCACCCTGTGTCCAGTTATTGAAACTGGTTTGCGTCAAATTGACACTCCCAACCATCTCCTTCTGCCAGCCGTATTTTGGTTCTTCTTTCGGCTTTTTCTCAGGTTTTTCCTGAGCAAAAGCACTGGCGTTTAAAAACACAATAATTAAAAAAATGATTCCAATCCCAACAAATCTGCACTTCATGATGTCCTCCAAGGGTTGATATACTAGGTCCGGATTTTGTTTTTCTTGAGATAGGCTCTCCAGGTGATCGCCCACTTCTCCGGGTCATCCAGTGTGCTGTGGTCGATCTTGTGCACCACACTGTTATAAGGTGCGTTTTTCACTTTTTCAGGATCCTCATACGCTTCTTCCGCTATTTTCCTCAAACCGGCAAGGTATTCATCGATTTCTTCCTTGGAATAGGACTCGGTCGGCTCGATAGTGAAAGGCTGAGGGACGATAAAAGGATGGTGGCTCGACCAGAGATGAAACCCAAAATCGGCCATGCGGAAAGTCACGTCCTCTGTTGTCACCCCAGTCTCTTGTGTCAGTTTCTCCCAGCTGTACCTCACCTGCTCGATACGGTGCCTTCCTTTGGCATAGGGGGCCGAAGCTCCCCTTATCTCTTTGACCTTCTTCAGGATGTAATTATTGTTCAAGACAGCGATATGGGCGGCTTCCTTGAGCCCTTCGGCTCCTAAACTCATTATCCAGGCATAAGCTCTGAGAACAGCCGGGAAAACTCCATAAAAGCTTCTCACCTTTCCGATTGTATGGGGGAGGTCATAATCCAGAAAGTACTTCTTTCCATCATGGCCGACAATAGGAATAGGGAGAAAATCCTTTAGCTCTTCTGTGACTCCTAGCGCACCGGTGGCGGGCCCCCCGCAGCCATGGGGAGAGGAGAACGTTTTGTGCAGGTTAAAGAAGCAGAGGTCAAAATCAGCCTCGCGCGCCCTGGTGATACCCAGTATGCCATTGGCGTTGGCCTGGTCATACCCGCACAATCCTCCCGCCTCATGAACGATCTTCGTAAATTCCTCGATTCTGGGGTTGAATATCCCCGTATCCTCGGGATTGGTGATCAGCAAACCGGCTGTCCGCTCGGAAACTGCCTTTTTCAAGGCCTCCACCTCCGGAAGACCGTCTTCATTCTGGTAGAGAGTGATTATCTTGTATCCTTTCACTGCCGCAGCTGCCGCATCTGAGGGATGTGAAAAAATAGTCGTGATGATCTCATCTCTCTGTTTGGCTTCTCCCTTCAAGTCATGATAGGCATGGATGATGGACGCCATGGCCAGTATCGCATGAGATCCGCCTCCGGGTTGGAAAGAGAACCTGTCCAATCCTGATACTTCCCTCAGGAAAGTATCCAGTTTATAGATAATCTCCAGTGCGCCCTGGACCGTGCTCTCATCCTGTAAGGGATGAAGCCCAGCGGACTTCGAAGAGCGCACGAACTCCTCGTTGATCTTCGGGCTGTACTTCATCGTGCATGTTCCCTGACCCAGATCCACGTTCAAATCCGCTCCCAAACAGTGCTGGGACAGGCGGAGATAATGCTTCAGCACTCTCATCTGCCCGACCTCAGGAAGGGCGGGCAGTTCATCTCTCCTCATGCTTTCCGGCAGTGCAGAGACTCCATCGCCCACACACTCCTCGATCTCTTTTTCAACCTCAGGGATCAGGATTCCTCTTTCTCCGTCTGTGTCCAGCTCAAAAATAACGGGTTCATCCCATTTGGCTTGATGAAAATTCCTGACTTTTGGTTCTTTTTCTTTTGTCATCGTCATTCCCTCCTCATTCCATGCATTCCCTCAGCGCTCGAACAAGGTGATCGATATCTTCCTTGGTGTGAACTTCAGTCACACAGTACAGCGCGCAGCTTTCAAGCTCCTGGAAGTCTGGGGAGAGGTCTACGCCGCCGAAAATGTTGTGCTCGAGCAAAAACCGATTGATCTCTCCAACTTTTTTCCCGGCCTCTTTGAAACTGACAACGAACTCCTTGAAATGAGGCGATGTGAACAAAGGAGCCCTAATCCCTTTTATCTCTGCAAGCTTCTTCATGGCGTACTGTGATCTCTGCATGATAGTTTGTCCTAACTCCTGTAATCCTTTGGGACCCATCAAGGAGAGATAAACACCGGCGGTGATTCCGCACAATGCCGTATGTGTTCCGACAAACTCCTTCCCCTCCTCCCTCACTCCGAAGGATGTCCGGTCATATGCCACATCTCCAAAACCGTATTCACCTTCGACAGAGGTCTTCGTGATCCCGAACAGACGCGAGGGGTATTCCATCACGAATTTTTCTTCATCCCGGGTGGCAATGAATCCCCCATGGCCTCCGCCAAAGCTCATATGATTGCCGAGCCCCTGGATGTCGCCGCAGACAATATCTGCTCCGTAATGGCTGGGAGGAGCCATGACACTCAGAGAGATGGGATCAACTCCCACTATGCTCAAGGCTCCATTCTCGTGAGCTATATCGGATATGACTTTTCCCTGATGCTCGATAAAACCCAGGAAAGACGGATTTTCAAAATATATTCCAGATGTCGCAGAGCACATCTTCGACCGCAAATCATCAAGGTCCATCAAGCCGGTCCCGGGATCATGCCCCACCATCTGGATGCTGACTACAGGCCGACAGTAGTTCCGAATCGCCAGAAGCCTTTCAGGTGAGACAGTATCAGATATGAGTATTTCCTTGCGTCCCGTAATCCTTCCTGCCATCCGGATGGATGTGCTTGCCGCCTGGGACCAGTCATACGTCGGCACATTGACTACATCCAGGTCGAGAAGCTCTCCCATCAAGCTTTCATACTCAAAAAGTGCCTGGAACCTTCCGTGGTCTTCATAGGGCTCTCCTGCATAAGCGGTTAAAAATTCCGACCGCTGATTAATCTCATCGCAAACGGCCGGAACATAATGCGGCCAGCATCCTGCACCCAAAAAACTGATGCTCTCTTGACAGCTCCGGTTTTTAGCAAGAATCCCTTCCATATGCCGTTTCAATGCATATTCGGACAGGATGGCTTCCGGAAGGTTCAGCTTCCCTTTAAACCTCAGGCTCTCTGGAATATCTCCATACAGCTCTTCGATACTGCGCACTCCAATCTCTTCAAGCATTTTCGCTTTGATTTTCGGAGCGGAATTGGGGATATAGGGATGAGCCTGTTTTTCCTCTTTTTTCATGGACAATCTCCCTGATTAAATTTCATTTCTTTATTTGAACGTTTCAAACAAAAAAAACAGTTCAATTTGCATGTGACCGCAAGGAGCGGGGCAACCTCTGGATGTGCCATTGCGAACGAATTGTGGCAATCTCGTATGAATATTGTCATTGCGAACGCAGTGCGGCAATCTCGTATGAAAAATAATTATGGATCTCTTTTTATGAGATTGCCACGCTTCGCTCGCAATGACAGGAGTCTGAGATTGCCGCGCTTCGCTCGCAATGACATTGATCATACTCTCTTTGAACAAGGTCACCTTTTTATTAAGCAAATACATTATCAATCTCGGACCTGAATGCAGTATTTGTTGACCTAAGCCAGTCCTCCTCCGTCAACAACCAGGATGGCACCGGTAACCCAACTGGACATATCGCTCGCAAAATAAAGAACAGCATTGGCGATATCCTCGGGTACGCCGACTCGCTCAAGCGGACGGTCTGAAGCCTTCCTTATGAATTCCTCCTCATCTTCCCCTAATTGTTCCGCTTCATCGTACAAAAGTGGTGTTTCGGTATCTCCCGGGCAGACGCAGTTCACCCGAATGCCATGCTTCCCGTGGTCAATGGCCATCGCTCGTGTCAGGTTGACTGTCCCACCCATGGCCGCGCAATAGGCCACTGCATTGGGGCCGCCTTTCAGGCCCCATCCTGAGCCTGTGTTAATGATGCTTCCTCCCCCATTCTCGATCATATAGGGAATAACATGATGGGACAGCAAGTAGATCGCCTTCAGGTCAACACTCAAGACAAGATCCCATTCTTCTTCGTTCAGTTCAAGCGTGTTCTTCCGCTTAATCACTCCGGCATTGTTGAACAGAATATCGATCCTGCCGAATTCCTCAAACACGGCTCTGGCTGTCTCCTCACATTCGGAATAAGAAGTGACATCACAAGAATAAAACTCTGCATCGCCTCCAAGCTTCCTTATTTCTTTAGCTGCCTTTTTTCCGCTGGACTTGTCTATATCAAGCAAGGCCACACTGGCACCCACCTCGGCTAGACGGACTGCTGTGCCCAGTCCGATCCCGGAGGCGCCTCCAGTGATCATCGCCACTCTTCCCTCTAAGGATAAAAGCTCCACTGCTTTTTTCTTTATGTTCATCGCAATTCCCTCCTGCTTATCAAAAAATCTCATCCTTTTTCTGATGCATTGAACCGACATAGCTACTATATTCAAATCACTTGAATAAAAAAAGGGGATAGGCAACTTTTTTTCAAAAAAGCAGCCTGTCCCCTTTTTGATGTCCCCATTTTGACACCATATTTTTCCTGTGCTATATGTTGGTCTCCTTTATTCAGGATGTGCGCATGAATTTTTGTTCTGTCCCCGAACAAATTTGCGGAGGAATGGAAAGCAAGGAGTATTTCGCATAATGGACGAAGTATCTGTTCCCAAACCCCGCAGCCCTTGCGGTTAACAATCATAAGATTTTATATAAGCAATAAAATCTGACCCTTGGAGGCATGATGAAGAGCATAAAATTAAACATCGGGAAAAGATTCAACAGAAGGCAATTTCTCAAAGCATCCGGACTGGCCAGTGCAGCTCTCGGGAGTACCGGCCTTGGTTTTTTCGGGTATGAAGCGGGAAAAGATCCGGAAAGCTACACAGGCTGGGAGAATTTCGAAGGGGCGAACCAGACTTTCAACAGGAAAAGAAAATCAGTCGACCATCCCACGTATGAAAAAGTCGGAACAACACAAAGACCCGATGCCCGCACCGATGTTATATTCCAAAGGCGAAGTTTGTTTATGAGGCAGTGGAAAGATGAGACTGGGCCTGAGGGGCTGGATGACTATTTACAGGAGTATTACAGAAAAAAACCCGAAGACCTGGAGCTTGACCTCTACAGCATGAAAGAGCTTATGCCGAAACTGATGGCGGATTCCAGAAAATACAGGAATAAATTCCTCCTGGCCAATGCCTGGTCGAACGCCATGGGAGCTGTTTCCCCACGCCCCATAAACGAGCCCCCGGAGAAATCCGATTTTCCCAGGCAGAGGCGCTTCGGAGGTCCCTCTGAACCGGCGAAGATGAAAAGTCCTGAATTAACCTCCAATCTCATAAAAAAAGTCGCCCATGAGCTCGGATCCACTCTTGTCGGCATCGCTAAGCTCAATCCTGACTGGGTCTATCTCTATCCGATGAGAGGGCGAGGCTTTGAGCCGAATGAACCCCTAGAAGTCCCCAAACACTGGCAGTATGCCATCGCCGTAGGCACGCCCATGTCCTGGGATCCGATGTATGCCAATCCGAATTATGGCACGTCGAACGACGCGTATTCCAGGTCGCGTATCATCGGCTTCAGGCTCGCTTCCTTTATTAAGCAATTGGGGTATGCGGCCCGGCCCCATACCCCTGGAACTTCGTACGATTTGATGGTGCCTCCCATACTGGTCGACGCGGGACTCGGAGAGCAGGGCCGGCCATCCATCGTCATCACGCCCGAGCTGGGTAACAATTTCCGTCCAGCGATCATCACCACCAATCTTCCTTTAAAGCCTGACAAACCGATTGATTTCGGAGTTCAGCGGTTCTGCAAAACCTGTAAAATCTGTGCGGAAAACTGTCCGAGCGGCGCAATCACCTTCGGAGATAAGGTTGTAGTCCGGGGCTATTTGAGGTATCAAGTCGATACTGCCAAGTGCCTCAATTTCTGGAACTCAACCCTGGGGAGTATGGGGTGCAGGCTCTGTGTGGCCGTGTGTCCCTACACGAGAAAGGCCAACTGGCTTCATAAAGGCGCCCTCAAAGTGTCCATGAACGATCCTACAGGTATAGCCGATTGGGCACTGACTGGCCTTCAGAAACGCTTTTATCCAGGACCTGATCCCCAAAAATACTACATGCCCTCTCTCGGTGGTGAGAATGCCTCCTACAGAGAGCCACCCTGGTGGCTCAGAGCCGAGGATTTCATTGACTCTTAAGGAGAACAACCATGAACTTTTTCAATAGCGGTTTATTCTGGTTCATCGAAGGAATCTTTGCCTGTCTGGTCGTTATCGGGTTGAAGATATGGATGGAAGACCGCGGTATTCCCATGCCCTACTGGAAGTGGCTCCTGTTCGGACTCTGGGCACTCATTTTCGGATTCACCATAGCCTTCATCGGCACGAATCTCGGAGAAAACGAGACGACCGCTGCAGTCAAGGGGGGGATTCTATTCGGACTGATCTCGATCATCTTCGGAGCGGGCCTATGGCGCCTGCTCTTAATCAGACCCAAAACAAAATAAATGGCATAGGCGTGAAAACGCGTTTTCAAGATTACTTAAAAACTAAAAACAAAATCTAGGAAAAAAATTGCTAAATCCGCCCTCTCTTCTTGCTGCAATTCTGCATTAAGATTGTTAAAAAATCTATGTCTGTTAACTATAGCCTTACATTGATTTCAATTGATAATAATCTTTGAAATTTATTCTTTTTTGGGCTCTTTCTTTGGAAAAAATTCGGCCTCAAGCGGCGGCTCTCCTGAGGTGGCGAAGTAAGCATCTCCGTCGTCTTCCTCTTTTGCATCCGGTTTGGGGTACCATCCAATGTACACGGGCTTCTCATTCCGCAATAAATCTATCACTGCCTCATACTGGGAAGCTGGAGCTCTTAAATAAATGACGTCCTGGTAAACATGGGAGTCGCCTATACTATGACCTTCCTTGGAAAAAGTCGCGTGCCCGACTAGTTTTCCGTCTGAATACAGCAAAATCTCCCTGTCAGCGATGCGAGTCACCTGACCTCTGGCATCATTCCCGAATAACCGGACAAGATAATTATCAATCTTGTAATGCATTTCTGCCATTCTTACCTCCTGTCAAACGAATTGTCTCACGCTCGTCTTCCTATCTTGTAATAATCAGGAGAGGAACGCAAGGCTCTGCGAATAAAGCTTCCTTTGCATTCTTTACAGAATTATTCTTCCAGCTTTCCTTTATTTTTAACAGCGGATGGAATATTTCAGGAAGGGGTGAACCTCTTCCCTCTAAAAAAAACATCACTGAGATTCATTTCCTTATCCATGATGACTATATCCGCATCACTCCCTCTTTTTAGAATTCCTTTTTGACTCTCAACCCTCAATAGCTTAGCCGGATTGACTGTTACCATCCTCAGTGCTTTCTCAAACGGCATACCTGAAAATTGAATCATGTTTTTCAGAGCTAAACTCAGCGCTGTCGTGCTCCCGAAGAGCTTCCCATCTCGCGTAAAAGAGGCACCCTGACTAATTCCATAATACTTCGAGGCATCAGTGACCAGGATGATTTTCTCGATAGGCTTGACTCTTGCGATTAAATCCAGGATTGATGGATGAAGATGGATTCCGTCTGCGACAGCTTCTGTATAAACATCATCATTTAAAAGAAGGGCCCCGGCTGCCCCCGGTTCCCGATGAGCGACCCCTCTCATCGCATTGAATAAATGAGTCGCAAGCCTGACTCCTAAATTTACAGCCTGCTGAGTTTGTTCATAACTGGCGTTCGTGTGGCCCGCTGAAGGGATGATATTCTGTTGACTCAAGAAGTGGATGGTATCACTCGCCCCTTCGATTTCAGGGGCCACAGTCATGATCTTTATGTTTCCCTCAGATGCTTTGATGTATTCTTGGACTTCGGTCAAGGAGGGCTTCCTGATGTACTGAGTTCTATGGGCACCGCTCTTTTCCATCGAGATATACGGACCCTCCAGATTCAGTCCGATGATATCCGGAATGTCCGGAATGGATCTTTTGATATCGATAAAGGTTCTGATCGTATCCAGGGTGTTTTTATGGGATGTCGTCATTATGGTCGGCAGGAGAGAAGTCGTCCCGTTTTTCAAATGGGTCTTTAAAGCCTTGACGATTGAATCCAGGGAGGAATCCAGAAAATCAACTCCTCCTCCCCCATGAAGATGAATATCTATGAAGCCGGGAACAGCAAGCCTCTGTCTAACATCAAAAATATGTGTTCCCGGGGGGATTTTTGAGTCATCGATCTGACCGACTTTTGCAATTTTTTCCCCTTGAATAAGGATAGAACCGTTTTTTATCACTCTCAGGGGAGTATGGATATCACAACTCTTTATGAGCTTGAACTCTGGCATTTTACTCCAGGTAATCCTTTACTCTTCCTTTATTCTTGAAAACCCATCTAAAGTAATCTTTGTTGGTCAGTAGAGAACCAGCTTCCTCGTCGACAAGGATTTTCACCCGGGGATGAAGCTGAAGTGCTGAAGCCGGAACTGAAGCCGTGACCGCGCCTTCCACGCAACTTTTTATAGCATCACTTTTACCTTTTCCAGATGCCAGAAGAATAATTATCTTGGCTTCCATCACTGTTCCGATGCCCATCGTCAAACAGAATCTCGGAACTTCTTGTTCATCCGTAAAGAAACGGGCATTATCTCTGATAGTTTCTTCGGCTAGAGTTTTCACTCGAGTTCGCGAAGACAAAGACGAACCCGGCTCATTAAATCCGATGTGGCCATTCCGGCCAATCCCCAGCATTTGAATGTCGATCCCCCCATAACTCTTAATCTTTTCTTCATACTCCTGGCAGTGAGTTTCGATATCAGGCGGCTTTCCTTCCAGACGGAAAATGTTTTCCATCTTGATGTTGGTATGTCTGAAGAAATTCTCCTTCATGTAAAAAGCAAAACTTTGAGGATGTTCTTCTTCCAATCCCAGATACTCATCCAGGCTAAAGGCAATTATACTCGAAAAATCAATCTCCTTTCTCTGATTCATTTCTATGATTTTCTTGTACACACCTAAAGGTGTTTCCCCTGTTGCAAGGCCCAGGACAAGGTTGTTCTTTTTCTGCCATTCCTGCTGGATGATGCGCGCGGCTTTCTCGCATATCTCATCGTAACTGGATGTGATGATCACTTCCATTTCACAATCTCCGACATCTCTTTTCTCCAAAATTCGACCATCTTCTCTGCTGTATCTCTGCTTTTGGCTTCGATAATCAACCTGATTATCGGCTCTGTGTTTGAAGGCCTGATATGGACCCAGTAGTCTTTGAACGAAATTTTCAATCCGTCCAAAAGAGAGACTTCTCCTTTGTCCGAGTATTTCTTCCTCAACTGCCTGATCATCCTGTAGGCTTTCTCCTGCGTTCCCTGGATTTTCTCCTTGATCATATGGTAACGAGGAATACCCTCCTGAAGCTCTGAAATCGTTTTCCCTGACTTGGCCATATACTCTAAAATCAAGCCCATGGCTGTAAAGCTGTCTCGACATGGATGAATATCCTGAAGGATCACTCCTCCGTTTCCTTCGCCTCCGATAGCTGGCTTTTCCTCCTGCGAGAGGATTTGCTCCACCACGTTTATCTCACCGATTTTTGTGCGGATGACTGGAACGTTAAACTCTTCAGCGATATCATCGATGGCCCGGGAAGTGGAAAGATTGATGACGACCGGACCGGGATTCTGACTTAAGATATACTTTGAAGCGAGGGCCAAAGTCAACTCCTCTCCGAGCGGCTCTCCTTTCTCGTTGACAACGGCTAGCCTGTCCGCGTCAGCATCCTGGACAAAACCCACATCCGCTCCTTTCTCAACCACTGTCCGACAGAGGCCGGCTATGTTTTCCGGAAGAGGCTCGGGGTGATGCGCGAATGAGCCGTCAGGCACGCAGTTGAGCAAGGCAAGTTCGCAACCCAGCTCTTCTAAATAACGAGGAGCCAGCACAGCTCCGGCTCCGTTGGTGCAGTCGATCGCCACTTTATACTTCTTTTGACTGATCAGACCCACATTGAAATATGACATCAGCTTCTTCATGTGAGGCTCAGTGGGATCTTCTTTGAATTCGGGGGTTTTATATTTATCCACTTCCACCAGTGAAAACTCTCCCTGATGATAGATATCCAGAAATTCATCCACCTGATGATAGTTTAAAAAGAGCCCTTCTTTGTTGACAAACTTCAGACCGTTCCATTCTTTTGGATTATGACTGGCTGTCACAGCGATGGCTCCAATCGCCTTGGATTGCTTTGTCAAAACCTGGATAGAAGGAATCGGACAGATTCCGATCTCGACAGGTTGGCAGCCCACAGACAAGAGCCCGGAAAGAACAGCCTTTTTCACCATGGTTCCCGATATTCTCGAATCCTGACCAACAATGACGCTTCCTCTCCCCAGGTAGGTTCCAAAAGCCTGGGCAAACTTCGACACGAGTTGAGGAGTCAGACTTTCTCCCACCACTCCACGGACCCCTGAAACACTAATTCTTAAAGACGTCGCTTTTCTCATTTGACCAGCACTGAAATAAAATTCAGCACCTCTTCAATCCTTTCTTTGGCTTTCTCTTTGGAGCTATCCTCAGCAATGACTCGAATCATCGGCTCTGTGGCTGAGGCCCTAACATGGACCCAGCCGTCTTTGTCTTCAATCTTAATGCCATCTGAAGTATCGATAGAGCGTCCGGCATAGAGCTTTTTTGCTTGATTCACGACAGAATGTATCTTTGTAGGGGAGCAGTATATCTTCTCTTTGACTATATGATAACGAGGAAGCTCCTCGATCAATTCCGAAATTTTCTTATTCCTCACGGCCATGATTTCCAATATCAAGCCCATGGTTAAAAAACCATCGAAAGCAGGCTGAAATTCAGGGATAGCGATTCCTCCACTCCCCTCCCCGGCCAGGACCCCATCCTCGTTGATCAAGGATTGGATGGAATAGGACTGACCGACTTTGCCCTTCACCACTTGGCAGTTCTTACTCCGAGCGACTTCTTCGATCATCCGTGAAGACGAATGGTTAGTGATGACTGTTCCCGGGTCTTTATCTAGATAATAATTGGCGATCAGAGGAAGAGTGAATTCTTCCGATAAAGTCTCTCCGTTTTCGGCAACAAAAGAAACTCGGCTGGCATCGCTGTTTAATAGAAATCCCACATCAGCATTCACAACCTTCATGACTGAAGCCACTTCTTGAGCATTTCTGGGTCTGGGCTCAGGGTCATGCGGAAAGTATCCATTCGGCTCATTGTTGACCGGTATGAGCTCAAATCCCAGTTGCTGACTGAAAGAATCGATTATTTTTGCTCCGGCTCCATTACAAGGGTCAATAACCGCTTTAAATTTGGCTCTTGTTATGGCTTCGCTATTTAAAAACTTCTTTAATTTTTTTAAATAGAAATCAAGATAATCATCGATTGGCTCTATCCGCCCCAAATGATCAACAGTCACTTTAGTAAACTTTCCCTGATGGTAGATATCCAGGACTTCTTCCCCCTGAAACATGTTCAGATAAGTCCCGTCTTGATTGATAAAGGTCAACGCGTTCCATGTCAGATCATTGTGCCCGGCTGTAATCGACACGGCTCCCTTGGCTTTAAGATTCTTAACCATGTACTGAATGACGGGTGTTGGACAAATGCCCAAATCCAGGACACTGCAGCCAGTGGAGACCAAGGCTGCAAGAGAGGCTTCATGGAGCATGGGGCCGGAGACTCTTGTATCCCTGCCGACCAGAACCTTTTTCGAATCGAGATAAGTGCCGAATGCACAGGCAAAATCCATGACCAGTTCCGGGACAATTGTCTCACCCACGATTCCACGGACACCGGAAATCCCAATTTTCAGGAGTTTCATCTGAATCCAATCTCCACACTATTATAGACTTTTGCCTGTTTTCTTTAAATAAAAGCTTTTCGTGAAGAAGGATAATCTGTCCAACTCATTGTAAAACAATCAATTAGAATATAAAATAGATTATGAATCGAACACATTAAATCCTTCATACCACTCGACTAGGTGATGATATATTCCTTGACTTTATTGCAGGGGAAAAAATATGATTTATACCCGCAATACAGAAGGCGGATCGTTTTTCAATGGGAAGTTTTTTTCTAGGGAAGAAGAAAGGATTTCTTTTTAGAATCAAGTCAGCTCCAAAATAGTGAAAATTAATGATAAATATTGATAATAACTGGGGAGGGCATCATGGATCTTAAAACTATAAGGGACAGATTAGAAAAATTGGATACGGCTTGTCTCTGCGATTGTGGGAAAAAACTGCGAATCATGGACCCGGATATCCGCCCGATTACCAGGGGTGTTAAAATGATCGGGAGAGCGCACACCGTTCACTGCCAAGCTGATTTTCTCTCAGTCATCAAAGCGCTGCACGACGCACAGGAGGGAGAAGTGATCGTAATCGACGGTGAAGGAGAGAAAATCGCTTTAGCTGGGGAAATGTTCGCCATTGAGTCAAAAAAGAAGAAATTTGGAGGGATTGTCGTGGACGGCGCATGCCGTGATGTTGAAGGAATACGGAAGATCAATTTCCCAGTATTTTCCAGATACATCACGCCTCAAGCCGGAACATCCTCTAAAATCTTCAAAACGCAGATTCAAGTCAACTGTGGCGGGGTTTCTGTCTCACCGGGAGATATTGTTTTTGGCGATAATGATGGAGTTATCGTCATGGACGAAAAAGAAGTGACAGAAATCCTGGATACCGCTGAAAACATCCAGAGAATTGAAGCGAAAGCCATCGAAAAAATGGAGGCAGGCAAAAATCTGACTGACGTGCTCAATTTCTTTGACCATTATGCGAACGTGAGCAAAAAAAAGGACAGCATGCTTATCTTTACTGTCTGAATTCACCGTTTTAATCCAGATATCCAAAGGAGAAAAAAGTGAAAAAATTTATACTTTTATCCTATACAGCTCTATTGCTGATGCCGTTATTCTACTGCTCAAAATCTGCGCCAGATATTCCAAAAATAAAAGGAGAGATTCGAACTATTCTCGACAGGCAAAAGGCCTCATGGAACGAAAAAAGCGTTGAAGGCTTCATGAAAGATTACTGGAAGTCAGAAGACTTTACTTTTCAATCCGGAAACAACCGGCTTCACGGTTGGGAAGCTCTATATTCCAGGTATAAGAAGAATTACACAGGCGAAAATTGGGGAGAACTGGATTTTATTGATATTGAAATAAAAGTTCTCTCGAATGACTATGCCTATGTCCTGGGAAGATATAAACTCGCTTTCGAAGATTCTTTAAAAGAAGGCCTGTTCACGATAATCTTCCAGCGGAGGAGCGAAGGCTGGAAAATCATCCACGACCACTCCTCTTAATCGAGTCTGGCCTCGACAGATTTATTTGTTATACTTTTCAACCCACTCGGCTCCAATAAAGCCTGACCCCAAGCGCCTCGCACCTACAGCAACCTCGGCTCGTGAATAATCCAGGCTAGTTATCTAAATTCTGTTTTTGGGCCTGCACTATTTTATCAACTCTAACGCCTTCTCGATGGCTTTATCCAGCTGTGGATCCTGATTCTGGAGGTCATGGTTCAGGTCATTGATGACAAAAATATCCGGTTTCACACCCCCGCTGGTCTCCAGGTCCTTCCCATCCAGCGTGTAGCAGCCCCAGAACGGAAGGCGGAAGTATCCGCCGTTCATTAATCCGGCTCCAGTAGTAAAAATCAGCCATCCGTAAGTCGTATTCCCGATAATCGGGCCTCTTTTCAGAGCTTTGAAACCGTTGGATGTCATCTCCCCGTCACTGAGAGTGATCTCGTTGATCAAAAGAACGACTGGCTTATCAGTCACTCCGAATGTCGATTGGGACGTTTCGGATAATCCCCGAACGCGCCACTTGGAATAGACAGGTTTAGTCAAAGCCTGAAGCACGCGGTCATGTACATTACCTCCGAAATTGAACCTCAAATCCAGGATCAGGCCTTTCCGCGGAACTGCATCCCTCTCCAGCTCCTTGAGAAACCGGTTCAGGTCTCCCCGGCCCATGGCGCGCATGTAGATATACGCCACATTATCGCCCGTCTTCTGTTTGACAATCTCCCGCCGGCTCGCAATCCACTCTTCCAAAATCAGCCGGTTTTCAGCTCCAGAAGATATGGGTCTCATCGAGACGTCGATATTCTTTTTCAATTTTTGGCTTTTAAATGTGAGCGTCACGCGTTTCCCGAGCATGCCGTTGAAATATGTCCATATATTCTTCTTTGGTTCGACGGTTTTTCCGTTAATGGCGACGAGCTCATCTCCAACAGCTACACTCCCCTTCCGGTCATAAAGGGGTCCATCCTTGATGATCCGTTTCAGTGTGACTTTTTTGTCCGTGAACTCAAAGACGGCTCCCACATGAGCGCTCGGCTCTTCGGTTCTGATCCCGCGTGGTCCACTGATTCCGGTATGTGAGGAGTTCAAATGACCGATCATCTCGTTGGCATAGTCATAAAAATCCTGGTCTTCCCGCACCTGCTGGAGCACAGGCCTGTAATGTTCGTATAATCCTTTCCAATCCACTTTGTGGTGCTCAGAATCATAGTAATAGTGCTGCAGTGTATAGTAAAGTTCCCCGAGTGCCTGCTCGTAATCGGCGATCTTATCGACGCTGATTTTAGTACTAAAGGAGATCGACTTATTCTTCTTGCTGTTCACATCGATCTGTCCGATTCTTCCCCGGCTCAAATAGTAAAGGTATTTTCCTCCCTCATCAAACTGGAGCGAAGCAGGATACTGAACTTGAGGCATAAAGGACTCGTATTCTCCCCTCTCTTTTTCTTTTAAACTTGTTTTCCAGAGATGATTTTTGCCGTCAATATTGGACCGAAAATAAACGGTTTCATTGTCTTTCGGCGAGAGAATAAACAAATTGTCATTGCCCAGCGTGTTGGTGACTGTCTCGGTCTGACGGTCGATATCTTTGAGGTTAAACTGGACTTTAACCTTCTCCTTTTCATCCTCTTTTTTCTCAGGTTTCTCCTTCTTTTCTTTATCCTCGGTTTTAAACAGTTTCTCAAACTCATCCTCTTTAAAATCTGGCTTCTTCGGTTCTAAATGGACCTGATAGATATCCCATTTTCCTGTGAACTCAGGAAAGCTGTGCCCGAAACGATTGGATGAGAACAGCATGAATTTTCCATTCGAAGACCAGTGTGGGTCACTTTCATCATACGCGGTATTCGTTAACGGAAATTTCTCTCCTGACTGCACATCAACCGCAAATATATCTGAGTTTGCGTTTTTAGTAGGCACTACGGCAATAAAACGCGAGTCAGGAGACCAGGAAAAACTCTCCGCAAAGCGGCCGCCAAAATCGTCTTCGATGAGCAAGCGGTCTTCTTTCCCGTCCGGTTGCATCAGACGAATCTGACGTTTCCCCCTGTAGTAAGCGATCCATTTTCCATCCGGAGAAAAGCGAGGTGAAAGCTCATCTTCCTCGCTCTTTGTCAAACGCTTGGGATTTGAATTGCCGAGAGCAGAGATCATGTAGAGTTCAGGGTTGGCGTCCACATCCGAGACATAGACAAGATTTTTGCTCTCTTTGTCCCAGTCGACGTCTCTTTCTCGCCAGGGCGTGTTGGTGATGTTCCGGGCATATTCACCTTCGGTAGAGAGCACAAAAATGTCTCCCCGCACCACAGCCGCGATTTTTTTTCCGTCCGGTGAAATCCGGTACTGGCTGACAGAAGCATTATTCACGAAAAAGAATCGGTTCTCCTTGGTCTCTGTTGGCGCTTCGATAGAGACACTTCGAGAATCTCCGGTATTGAGGTCTGTGATCCAGATACCGAACTCCCGCTCGTACGCAGCCAGAGGTGCACGACCTGCCACAGATAACCATTTGACATCTTCCTGGCGGAAAGTTGTGATGGGCTTCAAACCGGAACCATCCGGTGCAACGCTCCAGATATTCTTGTTGTTGAACTGTCTGTCGCTGATAAAATAGACACGCTGGCCGTCTTCGCTCCACTCCGGCCAAAAACAATTGCTCTCATCTCCGAAAACAGCTTTCGCCATCTTCTCTGAGATCCCCTTTGTCCACATTTTCGCAGTGTTGCTCCCGCGGTAACCCCTCCGCCACACGTAGCTATTCTCCATTCCCAGAGAAAACAGAACGGTTTTTCCATCAGGGCTGATTCTCGCTTTATGCGGCCAGCTCCAGTAGGTGTCCAGCAAAGGCAGAGCATTGCCTCCGTTTATGCTGATTTTGAAGATACTGGATGAAGATGAGCGGCTCGATGTGAAGACTACCCACTTTCCATCCGGAGTAAAATCAGTCGCTGTGTCATTGCTGCCGTGAAAAGTAAGCTGCTTCGGGATTCCTCCCTGTGATTTCATAATGTACACGTCGTTGTTCCCACTTCGGTTCGAAGTGAAGGCCAACCATTGTCCATCCGGTGACCAGATCGGCTCCCGCTCATAAGCCACATGATCGGTCAAGCGAGTCGCTTTCCCGCCTTGCGAAGACACCAGCCAGAGGTCTCCCATGTAAGAAAAGGCGATCTGCCTTCCATCCGGAGAGATGGCCGGATAGCGCGCTCCGATGAGCTGCTTTTCGGCTGCGCCAGAATAAGTAACCATCATGACAAAGGCCAAAAATCCCAAAAACAAAGATAGACTAGTTCGTTTCATGATATGCTCCTAATGAGAAATTAAATGCTGAGATGAAAGACTAAACATAGAAAATGGTTTAATAACACAGAAAAAAAGAGGTGTCAATCTATCTATCTGATCTATCTATCTGAACAAAGTCAGTCTAACCTTCCAACCCCACTTTCTTCAGCATTTCCTTGAACCGCATATCCTCCGAGGCGTTCTCAAATCGAAGACTAACTCTAAGGAGACATATCCTTGGCAGTTATATGAGCAATTATATCCTTAACAATAGTGTCGGCAAGTTCACCAGTCTCGGCAGGTGCCCTTACTACACCCATGGATAAATTTTCCTGCATATCAAGCGCACAAATTTTATTCCACACAGTCTGTTCTCTTTTTCCCTCTATTAACTTCAAACTGATTAGAAGTCGGTCCTTATCCAAAACCATTGTCCATTCTATGACTGCTTCCACATCCAATTCCCTGGATATTTCGGTTATTCGTTTAGGCGCGGCTTTATACTGCATCACTGATGTTCTTGGTGGAATACGACGAAATGTCCCAGTGTTTGCCAGCCCATTAATCAGTGCCTCGGTCATCCTATCAGCAAAAGAATCCAACTCCGTTTTCCCTGTAAGATTTTTTAATGGAAGCACAGCCATTGAGTTTATGGTATTTTGGATCCCAAATGGCCCTATATAATTTTGTCCAAACCAGAGGAGAAGAACAATCAAAAGAACAATAAAAACGCTGGCGATCGCAGCCGCCCGAATTAAAGTCTTTTTCCACTGGATACCATCTCGTTTCTCGAGTTTTCGCTTTTTCTTTGGCTTAACGATTTCTGAAATTGGAATGCCCTTTTCAATCTTTACTAATTCAGAAAAAAGTTCATCAACGTTTTGATACCTATTTTCTTTATCTTTATCCAGACATTTCATAATCATGTGATTAAGGTCTTCCGGAATTTGCGGATTATCATTTATTGGTTCTGGAGGAGTTTCCAATTTATGCTTCACAGCCACGCTGATGGGAGTATCTCCTTTAAACGGAACTCTTCCTGTTACCATCTCATAAAGGATTACACCCAGCGAATAAATATCCGAACGATGATCTGCTTCTTCTCCGTCCACCTGCTCGGGAGACATGTATTCCGGTGTCCCGATCATCGTTCCTTCACCAGTCATTCCTTTGGACCTGAGAGAACGGGCTATTCCAAAATCTAAAATACGTGCGTTTCCTTCGCTGTCTATCATGATGTTTCCTGGCTTCAAATCACGATGGACAACGCCTAACCTGTGTGCTTCCGATAATCCTTCACAAACCTGCTTGGCTATGGAAATGGCTTTTTTAACAGTCAACCTCTCCATTCTTCTAATCGAGCTTTTCAGATTCTCACCTGGGATGTATTCCATCGTAATGTAGTATGCGTTTCCTTCTACTCCGAGGTCAAACATGCGACAGACATTCCTGTGCGCAATATTTCGGGCCAATTTCAGCTCATTTTTAAATCGTGTGATAGTATCACTATCTGCTGCAATCTCAGGTCTTAAAAGCTTCAAGGCAATTTCCTGTTCAATCTTATTGTCGAATACCCTGTAAATCTTCCCCATCCCCCCTTTATCCAGTTCTTCTATGACTTCATACCTCTGAGCAAAAGTGCTCGTTCTGGTAAGTCCGGATATAGGCGTCTCAAGAGTTTTTGTGGGAGAAGCAGAAATCTCTTCGGGCGAAAGAAGAGGTGTTGCACATTTGCCACAGAAATGGCTATCCTCGAGATTTTCAAATTGACATTGAGGGCATTTTATACTCATTGATCCCATTCACTCTGCTGAAAAAGAATAACAACTCGTATATAAAGAGTCAAATTCAAGGAGAGAATTCAAATGATTGACTTTATAATATAAATAAAATCAGTTTGATGTTATTTTAAAATAATTGAGTCCAAAATCATCGCTCGAATTCTTGGAATAGTCATTACCTTCATCGCAATTTTCCTCATATCAGCAACTCTACTTATAATAAAACCCATTCGTGAACATGTTGAAAAATTTATTTTCTATATTCAATAATCAGAAAAAAAGAAGATTTATACTTTCTTTCCCTCTACAAAATAACCCTCAACGATTGTATCATGCATATAATAATTCCAGACAAGATTCCAGAATTTACTCTTCTCAACTGGGATAATCTGGACTTCGAAGCCATCGAGCATTTTTTTCAGAACAAGGTCACTGAACCTGTAATATTCCACCCCATGCCGAGGAAAACAGAAGGGCACTGTTAAATAAATCGTCCCACCGGGCTTGAGCACTCTTTTCATTTCTTCGACTGCTTTGTGCGGATATTCAAGATGTTCGAGCACATCAAACATTAAAACAGTATCGAAGTGGTTGTCTGGAAAATCAGTTCCCTTTTGGATGTCCGCAACCACATCAGGATTATAATCCGGATTTATATCGAGTCGAACTGCATTCTTGTAATGGATCCTCCATCCACTGCCCACATCTAATACCTTTCCTTTGGGAATAACATGCTTTTTTAAAAGCTTATTTCGTTTTCTCCGCCAGTATGTTTTGCCACGATGTTTCATGTTTTTATCTTTGGATTATTATTTTTTCTTCTTATGCCATTTTCCTGTTTTCACGCGTTCAAGGGGCCTCATCGTCTGCGAAGGCCTCAAAGCTTCCCGCTTTTTAAGGTCAAAGCGGTCACCCGGAGCCAGAAAATAGAACTGTCCGCTGGGCGGGATAAGCTTATTCTGATCATAAATGGCCACATAGCCCTGGCCGATCACTTCAAACCTGTCTCCATGGACCACTATGGCCGTATCTTCATCAATCCCGATTCCCAGTAATTTGGGGTATTTTTCAATGACTTCGATCATGTCAAACTGGCGATTACGCTTTAAAAGATGCTGATCGATTCCCACATTTTTCAGAAAGCCTAATCCTTCAACATGATCACCGACCATGGTCATGTTCCCTTTTGTATCCCCCCGGACCAAAAATGACCCTTGGATCGTGGCCCCTGCAGAAGAGCCGCCGATCACACCTCCTCGGTCCAGCAAAGCCAGGAGTTCTTTGTGAGTTCGGGTGTTAAGATAGGAATCAGCCAGGCGCCACTGACGGCCCCCTGTAAAAAAGACGCCACGGGCTTTTTGAATCGGAAGGACAAATTCTTCCGAATCAGCCACGGCGCAGTCCCTTGTATGCACAACTGTCAGATTTTCTGCTCCAGCCTCTCTGTATCTCCTCAATCCACGCCAGTATTGATCATAGTTCTCTCCCGCACCGGCTGTGGGAATAATGACGATTGGAGCGTCCGGACCGCCAGCCAGATCAATGAACCGGGCGAAAATAGCGGGATCACGCATGGCCCCTCCGACTATGACCAGGTAGCCATTCGAGGGGCCAACATCAGATGCCTGGACGGCAATCACAAAAACAAAAAACGCAAAGAAAATTAAGAAACCCTTTTTTAGCTCTTTGATTATTCTCATTGTTCCTCCTACATTGATAAAGGAAAATTAAATCTAATTGGACTCGAATCACCAGGCTCATTGGGCTGAAATCACTTAACCTGAATTATAAAAAAGAGGACAGGCCCCTTTTTCTTCATGACCTCTTCATCAGAACTCAATACGCATACTTAGGAGTTATATAAAACTTGCAGTACTCGATATTCGGAATTTCTTCCTTGCATCTCTCCTCCAATTCTTTTGCAATCGTTTCAAACTCGGATTCAGGTACATCCTCACTGACATCGATATCCGCCACGAGTACGATTTTTTCGCGAGACGCGGCCACCACACGAAAGTCATGGTAGTCGATAACCACAGCAAAGCTTGCCAGAACTTTATTAAATTGGTCTTCTATGGCCATAATCTCTGGAGTCTTTTCCATGAGGGGATCGGTATGACAGACAACCTCACCACCGAATTTCTTCCGCAGCTTCCATTCACAGCTCTCAGCGATCTCATGCATCTCTGCTGGCCCGTATTTCTCCGGTATTTCCACATGCATAGAGAGCGTGTTGAGTGATCCATAGTTGTGGACGATAATCTCATGGACATCCTCAACTCCTTCGGTTGACTTGGCTGTCTCTCTAATCTTCTGCAGCATCTCCCGGCTCGGCGCCTGGCCCAGGAGTGGAACGACGGCTTCCCTGCCGTGCGTAAAGCCAAGATAGAACAACCAGATAGAGACAACTATCCCAATATAGCCATCCACTTCAGGACGGTGAAAATAGTGCCCCGCCACCAATCCTGCAATAACCGTTACAGAAATCACGGCTTCAATATTGTGGTGGGCAGCGGTTGTCATGATGGCATGGGAATTGATCCTTTTCCCCAAAAGGCGGACAAACCGAGTCAGCCACTGTTTGACTATGATTGTAGCGAAGAGAATCCACGGCAAGGCATTCCAGTAATGCACTTCATGAGGCTCGAGAGTTTGGTGCACAGAATTCTCCCCTATCTGAATCCCTGAGACAAAAAGGAAGATGGCCATAATCAGGGGCACAACATGTTCCATCCTTCCGTGTCCGAAAGGAGTTTTGGCAGTGGCCGGACGGCCGGCTAACCGGAAACTGACGACAAGGATTACAGAATTGACCAGATGCGAGAGTAGATGAAACGCATTGGCAACGACTGATATGGAGTCGGCCATTATACCGAGCCCCATCTTCAGCACAAACAGGAGCAGGATGGCGAAAATGGAGACCCAGCCTGCCAGAATGCCATGCTGGACGCGTACAGTCTGGTTGTCAGTATCATCAAAATCTTTTATGAACGTGCGGGCCAGCCTCGTGTTGAGCTGATCTAGAATTTTCATCTCAAACCACCTTTTCCATCAAACAGGTTACTTATCGCACTGTAAATATTTTTACTTTTTTGAGGGTGATGCTTCAGGCCAAATATCAGGCTGGTTTCGTGTTCTCTTACTCGTCCTGTCTATTTACGGATCAGGATTTCACGCGGTGCTTCTCGAACCAGGCCATGAGATAAAGCTGCTGGAGAAGCCTGTGCGAGGGACGCCTCCATCCATGGTATTCCTCGGGCATCCGCACCAGTAATGTATCCTTTTTGAGCATCTTCAACGCTCTGTAATATTCTTCGCTCTGACCCATAGGAGTCCTCAAGTCTGCCTCTCCTGTCATGACCATGGTCGGGGTGGTCACATTTCCCACATAATGAAGAGGCGAACGAACGGCGTACTCCATCGGGTCTTCCCAGGGATATTTCTGAAACTGGCGGTACCATCCGGAACCATCGGTCGTTCCCACAAAGGAATGCCAGTTGATCACCGGCCGCATCGATACGGCAGCCCTGAAGCGGTTTGTATGCCCCACAATCCAGGCCGTCAGGACTCCACCGCCACTTCCTCCGCAAACAAACAAATTTTTCTCGTCGATGAATCCCTTGGCAATCGCTGCATCCACGCCAGCCATCAGGTCATCATAATCCTTCCCTGGGTAGGAAAACTGAATTCCATTCACAAAATCCTGGCCGTAGCCCGTGCTTCCTCTAGGATTCATGTACAGAACAGCATAGCCGCTTGCAGCAAAATTCTGCCACGGCCAACTGAACCTTACTGTATACATGGCCCAGGGTCCGCCATGGATATACAGGACCATCGGATATTTCTCTCCCGGTTTGAACTCGGCTGGTTTGACAAGCCAACCCTGCAGGTCCAGCCCATCAGGAGACTTGAACCGCAATTCTTCGACATCACCGAGCTTCACGTTCGCCAGGACATCTTCGTTGACATCCACAAGCTTTCTGATGTTCCTCGGATTCCGCAAGTTGAATGTCACCAGGTTGCCCGGTTTGGTAAAAGTCGAAAGAGTGGTGGCCACCTGCCCGTTTTCTGCCATCGAAAGTCCGGATAAATAATGGACACCCTCGGTGATCTTTTGAAACTTTCGATTGAGAGAGATGAAGTAAAGGTTGGATTCTCCCTTTTCCCCCATGAGGTAATAGAGTCCGGAGCTGTCCGGAGCCCAGATAACGCTTGACGGTGAATTGGGAAGGTTCACGGCAAGAACTCGCTTTCTAGATCCGGTATCGTCCATGAGATACAAGCTGGACAGATGGCTTGTGAAATTTTTGTCATTGAATCCTGTGTAGGCGATCCATCTCCCATCCGGCGAAACGCGCGCGCCGCGGTCAGGGCCTTCTCTGTCTGTAAGCGCCTTGATTTCAAGCGTAGCGAGGTCAACTGAATAGATCTCAGAATCACCGCGCAGATATTCTGCATCCGGTTTGCGGATAGCGCTAAAAAATATTTTCTTCCCGTCAGCAGACCACTCGGAACCGCTGTGAGAATAATCACCCGACGTGATCTGACGCGGCGTCCCTCCCAGCTCAGCATCAATCACAAAGATATGTGTGAATCCCTCAGGCTGGTATCCCCGGCCGTCCCTAGCCCAGGATAGGCGGTCAACGATCACAGCGGGTGCGGCCCATTTCGCCCCTCTTGGTTTCTGGGGGAGCTTCACAGATAATAAAGGCTTCGTATCCGGGATAAAAATCGTGAAGGCAAGCTGCTTTCCTCCAGGAGACCACGTCAGGCTTCCAGGAGAGCGTTCAAGATGAGTCAGCTGAGCCACTTCGCGTGTGTCCAGCCACATCACATGAATCTGCGTGGTCCCGTCTCTATCAGACAGAAAAGCGATCTTTATTCCATCAGGTGACCAGACAGGAGAAGAATCCCTCCAGTCTCCGTGCGTGAGCTCACGAATTCTTTGACCCTCTACATCCACAATCCAGAGATTGCTTCTGGTGCGGTCATTCATTTTATCTACCCATCTTCGGGTGAAAAGGATCTGCTTTCCATCAGGCGATATGTTCGGGCTCCCGACTGACTCCATTTCCATGTAGGTTTCTTTCGTTAACAGCTTATAGTTTTCCTGTCCACTGAATGATATCCCCAACCCCAGACTGAATAGGAACAAACAAAAAATTATCAATTGCACTGTCGTTTTTTTCATTTAAACCTCCTTAGTTAAAATTCGGCGAAAAAATGAAATTGGATAAATGAAAGAAAATCTTGCAGCGAGTGAAAATTATCCACTTCATTATCCAATCAGAGTCAGATTAGAAATAGCGTATTGGTCTCAAATGAATGATTTCTTGAATAGAAGAAATTTGCAGAGAACATGAGACAACCCGAGTCGCATCCAACTCAGAAAGTTAATTTATCTAGACTGTCAATCGAAGTCAATAACTTTTTCTTTTTTAAAAATAAAAAGGGGACAGGCCCCTTTTTTAAGGGACTCTCCCTTTTACTCCCTTTGTTGATGAAGATAAGGAATGTCCCTTTTCTTTAAAAAAAGTTGCCTGTCCTCTTTTTTTCTTTCTATCTGCTGACTCGGTTTCGACCTTTATTCTTGGCGCGGTAGAGAGCCTTATCCGCGGCCTTGATGACCTGATGAGGATTGGAATTCTGCTCATTGCGCTCCGCTACACCTACACTGATAGTCACTCTGGTTCTCCCTCGGGATTTCTTGTCTCCTTTCGCGCTTTTTTGCTCTTTGGAACGGCGGTCAGATCCACGTAGGAAAAAGCCTGAATCTGCGACTTCCTTCCTGAGCTGATTCAAATGAGGAATGGTCTCATCCAAATTCTTTCCCGGAAAAATCATCGCGAACTCTTCTCCTCCATAGCGAAAGGCCCTTCCTCCACCGCCAGCATTATCAAGTTTGGAGGCAATCATACGCAAAACTTGGTCTCCAACATGATGACCGTAGCGGTCGTTGAATTTTTTAAAACGATCGATATCGATCATTGCCCCAGTAAATTTGCCTCCCATCTGATAGAGGGCTTCGTTCAGTGCTCTACGAGCCGGGAGCCCAGTCAACTCATCACGGTATGCCCTTCCAAATGAGATTTCGATCACAGCGATAATCAAGAGAAGACTCCCTGTTGATAAATAAATCGTGGAAACCTGGCCGATATCGCCAGAGATCAAAGCGAGAAAACTGGAAATTAACACCCAGAAAAAGCCACATTCGATGACTCCACGATCACGCATGTATCGATTCAGAATGAGAAAAGCGGCAAAAACGAATGCGATAAGCGCTGGCTGAGGCATCGGGATTTTATCGAGTATAGGCCAGCTAAAAAAGGTGTGCTTAAGGTAAACGGCAAAGCCTAATTTCGGGTATTGGCTGATCAGAGCCACCCCGAATACCTGCATGGGAATCAGGCTCAACCGCATCAGAACATCAAGGCTTAAAATACCTCGTTCTTTCATCATGGAAAACAGGATGAGATTTATGGGAAGGAGAAAGGCAATTGCATTATAAATAGTCTCCCCTATGCTAGTTGGGTCTGTTTCTTGTGCAACAAACTGGAGCAATGACCTGTCGACCACAGCCAGAGCCAGGACGACGAAAATGAGCTGGCTTCTGTTGAACCGCCACGCAAACAGGGTCCCAGCAATCAAGATGACCCAAGGAAAGATACGCGCCAGACCGGGCACCGCTTCCACTATCGGCCCTCTCGTCACAAGGAAGGCGATGAGGATGATGAGCCCGCCGGGAATCAAAAACGAAAAGATCGCACGAGCCATAGCACTGCTTATTTTAACGAGCAGATCTCTCCCATCTTTGAATTTCAATTTTTCAGTTTTTCTTTTTTTCACTGGCTTTCATCCATTAGAAACGAAGATCTTCACTCAATTGCGAAAAATTATTACACAGTAAAAAGCCGATGTCAAAAGTTCTTAGAAATTTCGGCAGCGATTATTTGTTCTAAAAATCAACAGGTACCGTCATGAATGGAAGTCGCTTGAGGAAGCTCATCGGATTGGTCCACACATCTCCTATCAATTTCAAGAATAAATAAAAGAAAGTCATCAGATATTCATTACGACACTGCTTTCATAAGAGGCATAAGAGAGGTCAGGGGTCGACATTAGACATTCTGAGCCCGCAGATATATTCAAACGTGTCTTTTTGTATGTCACATGTTGAGCCCTGACCCCATCTGGCCTTACTTCACTTTGAATATCTTCGTGGGAACCAGGAACCTGGATTCGAGGGTGACCGTCTCTCCCGCACTCTTTCCTTTTATCGGAATCAAACGAGCTGAGAGAGGTTTATCGAGTTTCAAAGAGATGCTGGCCACATCGAGAAGGATTTTTTCAAGCTTCTCCTCGGTGATATCTCCAGGAAGGGGAATGACATCCAGCCCTGTCCCACACACAGCCGAATAGCTCAATAGCTCATCGAGTCCATACCTTCCTTCTGCGGCTCTCTGAGCCAGGACGGTGTCTTCCATGACAGGGAGCATCAACCCGGAATACCCCGCTCTTTTCACATCGATTCCCTTAATCACGTCTGTTATGATCGAACAGGCAGTGATCGTGCCCGGTGATCCGAAAGGCGCTTTAATCAGGCTCTCGATGGCTTGCCCGATGCTTATATCTCTCATCGGAGCTGGAGAAGTATCCACTCCTTCATACTGCCAACCCGTCTCCTGCTGAATTCTCAATCCCGCCTTCTCGATCAATTTATATTCCCTCCCGAAGCTGTCGAATAGCTTGCTCTTAGCCTCAGAGAAATCTGCAGCCTCGGCAAAGACTTTCATGACCAGCTTGGCCGACTCGGTCCCGATGGAGAAGCTGTTGGTTTTTTTATTATGAAAAGCACCCGGAAAAAATGGCGTTTCAGAAGGGATATTGGCTGTGGCCGCAAAGCTGAAATTAGCCATTGTTTCTATCTCGGATAACCTTTTGATGGTCTCTGCCGCAGCTCTCACCGCTCTATAGTGAATTCCGTGTTTTTGGCTGGCGATAACAATGCTCAAATTGGCGGATGAGTTGGGCAATATCGCACAAATCTTATCGATGATCTCCCGGTCATAGGTATCATCAATCATTCCTGGACCAATAGAGAGCCCTATGCTGTTTTTTTGGCAAAAGCTACTTATCTGTTTTATGAGCTCAAGTGTTTCTTCGACTGAAAGGTCCTTGGTGTAAAAAGGAAAAGGATTCGTGGCGACTCTCACGCCTTCAAGTGTGAATCCCTCCTTTTCGAGGATACCCTTTCCCCTTTCCAGAAAATCTCTGGTTTTTTCCAGGACTTCAAGACAATTTTCCGGCGTGATGTTAACGCCTGCCGTTATCGTCCTCAGGTAAAAAGCATCCTGAGAAAAAGAAACATGAGCATGCAGCAAGATGATTAGAATAATCGAAGAGCATAAATTTCTCTTCCTACTCATTTCAGACTCCTCCTCGGGTTTTCCGCACTTACTCTTCTATTTGAATAACTCTCCCCACGCCCATCGGAACAAAATTCTCACCATACGCCTGCTTGAACAATCCAATCGCTAAGTCCCCAGTGCAGTGAGTCGCGCCAACTTTCTGGACTCCCATCTCCTTGAACTGTCTGATAATCTCTTTCACCTCAGCTTCAGATTTCCCCCCGAGATGAAACCCTCCAAAAACAAGGTAGACATCCTTTTTGACCACTTCTTTCGCCCTTTTAACCATGCCCGCGATTCCTGGGTGCGCACATCCGGTTATGACAACCAGGCCTTTATTCGTGTCGAGTATCAGAGCCTGTTCATTGACCGGACCAGTTATTTCTCCTGTCAGATGAACATTTTTACAAATCCCGACAGGCTCATCCACTGATACAATCTTTGCCCCTGAATCTTTCACTCTTTGTTTAAAGCTATCGGGAAAAGAGGCCGGAACGTAAACTGTCACCTTATTGTTTTCCTCAAGAAACGCAAACAGTCCCCCAGTGTGATCTCCATGATTATGGGAGAGAGGAACAAGCTCAACGTTCTCGAGATTCACATTGAGCGATTTGACATTGTGAAAAAGAATATCACTCCGCGTTCCCGTATCAAATAAAATGGTCTTCTCTGTTCCCTCGATGATGCAGGAAAATCCCCAATCCGTTTTCAATCCCTCACCGAAAGGATAGTTGTCATACAGGATAGTGATGGTTACCGAGCTACCCTCAAGAAAAAGGGCATTTCCAACGAATAAAAATCCGGAAAGAATAAATAAAGCGACAATATTTTTCATGACTCCCTCCAAAATTAAATTATATTTCTATTCTCCCCTCTTCTGCCTCAAAATTCAAGTTATACAGCACTACTTAATGTCAGGTTCTACTCCACAGGATAAAATGCTTGAAGTTCCTTCCTAAAAAAAATAAAATACCTTCGCCAGCAAATTGATGAACACTAACCAAACTCTGTTTAATAATCAATTAAAACTCAATAACCAATCCACTTTATCAAAAAGGAGGGTAACTCTTATGCATCAAAAGCTACTTTCAAAGTTGCTTTCATTTATCTTGTGTGTTCTGATCATTGGCTTTACAGTCAGCTGCGCGCAGAAAAAGCCCGCGGACCTCGCTCTGATCAACGGGAAAATTGTGACTGTAGATGAAAAGATACCCGAGGCCCAGGCTCTGGCGGCAAAGGATGGCGTCATTATTGCTGTTGGAAGCAATAAGAATATCGAGCGCTACGTAACAGAAGAGACTCAGGTGATCGACCTTGAGGGAAAACTGGCTATTCCCGGATTCACCGATGCACATGGCCATTTTACCAGCCTGGGACGCGCCCTCTTACGCTTGAACCTGATGAACGTTAAAAACTGGGATGAGGTGGTGGCACTGGTGAAAGCCTCGGTTCAAAAAGCGAAGCCCGGAGAATGGATTTTGGGAAGAGGCTGGCATCAGGAGAAGTGGGATAAAACACCTCAGCCCAACGTGGATGGCCTCCCGATTCATCACACTCTGAGCAAGGTATCCCCTGATAATCCCGTCTTACTCTCTCATGCCAGTGGACATGCCTCTTATGCCAACGCCAAAGCGATGGAGCTGGCCGGAATCACAAAAGAGACTCCTGATCCTCCTGGCGGGGAGATCGTCAGAGACTCAAACGGAAACCCCATCGGCGTGTTCCGGGAGAGGGCCCAACGGCTACTAGATCGGGAATCGAGCGATTATCTGGATAAACGGAGTCATGAAGAAATCGTAGCTGAGCAGATTCGGATAGTTGAATTGGCAATGCAGGAATGTCTTACAAAAGGTGTAACCAGTTTTCATGATGCCGGCTCTTCATTTGAAACAATTGATTTCTTAAAAAAATTGGTAGAAGAAGGCAAGCTCAGGATGCGGCTCTGGATCATGATCAGGGATAGCAATGAATTTTTACAGGAAAAGCTTCCGGATTACAAGATTATCGGGATGGCGGATAACCACCTCACAGTCCGGGCCATCAAACGTTCTTTCGACGGGGCCCTGGGTCCTCACGGAGCCTGGCTGCTTGAACCGTATGAAGACCTTCCTTCCAGCGTGGGACTGAACACCACTCCGATTGATATCATGAAAGAGACCGCCAGGCTGGCCATTGAGAATGATTTCCAATTCTGCGTGCATGCCATTGGAGACCGAACTAACAGGGAAACTCTGAATATCTTCGAGGAAGCCTTCAAAGCCCATCCCAATAAAAAAGACCTTCGCTGGCGTATCGAACACTCACAACACCTTCACCCGGACGATATTCCGAGGTTCGGCCAGTTGGGAGTGATTGCATCGATGCAGGGAATCCACTGCACTTCTGACGGACCATATGTGATAAAACGGTTGGGTGAAAAACGAGCCAGAGAAGGCGCTTATATGTGGCAGGAGCTGATGAAAACAGGAGCGGTCATCTGCAACGGAACCGATGTCCCAGTGGAGGATATCAATCCAATCGCTTGCTTCTACGCGACGGCGACGCGGAAAACAAAAGATGGAACCGCTTTCTATCCAGAGCAACGGATGACAAGAGAAGAAGCGCTGCGTTCGTATACGCTCAATTGTGCCTATGCGGCTTTCCAGGAAGATATCCTGGGTTCTTTAACATGCGGAAAGCTGGCGGATATAACAGTCCTTTCCAAAGATATCATGACCATTCCTGATGATGAAATTCTGAGCGCTGAAGTGGTCTACACCATTGTTGGCGGGAAGGTAATGTACAAGAAATAAGGCCGCTTTCTATCTTAACCTCAAATCTAAGCTGCCGATACCCGAGTCCACTTCAATATCGATCGAAATTTCTGTTTGACCGTAGGCATCGTTGGTGTAGACCTCTCCTCTCTTTTTAAAGCCCCTGGCGTCAACCGAACCGATTCCGTGGTCGATTTTGGCCCGAATGCCAATTTCCTCAGGCAAATAGATAGTGGCACTCCCGATGCCGCAGTCAATGACTATATCCAGACTCTGTTTCAAATCTCCGGAAAGGTCAACTGTCAGTTCTCCAACACCCATGTCTATATCCAGGGATTTCAGAATCAATCCCGCTAAGTCAAGCTTGCTCTGGCCGACTCCGCAGTCAACTGTCAGATGGATAGGGACGTCATCGTTCAAACTGATATCCCACTCGTTCCGCTTTCTGCCAACAGTCATTTGTCTGGATTTCCCCTGCTTGACAGTCAGAACTCCTCGGTTACCGGTCACCCTGTATTTCACTTCGGGCTTCCAGTGGTCGATGTTATACCTGAAGTTAGCCTCCATGAGTTCCCTGGCTCCTCCCTGAAGGCTCAACTCCCCAACACCCATATCCAGTTTCACATCTGCAAACTCAGCCTTTCCTAATTCGATAGTGTGGGTATCATCTACTAGCTCACCTGCCACCTCACATCCAATGAATCCTGCGGCAAGAAGAATGAGAAGCATGATTGTTCTAATATGCGTAAACTTCATTGGTGATGACCTCCTCAATCTTATAGTACGGAATTCAACACATAGAAGTTCCCTTGTCTATCACCGCTTCTTAAGTTTGAATGACTTGTAAATCCCGGCTTTGTTTGAAAAGCTTATTCTGTCTGTTGAAGAACTTCTGTAAAATGCTCGATAGTGAGTGGAGCGCTTCCCTCGAAGTGATTATTCACATCGACAACGGTGCGAATTTTATGCTGAAGGTTGAAATGAACAATTTCCGCTGCTGCCTTAATAACTCTGATTTTCAGTTTAGGACCTAAATCAGCAGTTCTTATAACCTACCAGGCGATGCCGTAGTCTTCTCCGTAGTTGCTTGAACCTCCCCAGAAGGTGCCGTGCTTCCAGTCAAAGAAAATCGCATTCATAGGGCCCGAAGTGTACTTTCTGACTCGAATATCATAGCCCATGTTTGCCACAAGTTCTCTTACTTTCTCGGAAACTCTCTCATTGAGAGTGAGCCTTCCCGGGGTCGCCGCGTGTTCTCCGAACGAGCTCTGCATCTGATAGCTCACGATGTTAGCCGCTTCACAGGCTTCCTGGACATTCATGCCGAACTCGACCATGCAGAGGAAAAACTGGAGACAGTTCTGGTCTTGTGTATCTCCTCCCTGGATAGAAAAGGAAAGAAAGGGTTTCCCATCCTTTAGGGCAAGGCTTGGAGTGAGAGTGGCTCGCGGTCTTTTTCCAGGGACGACCACGTTGAACGGATTTTTGGCCTCGTCCAGGACAAAACTCTGCATGCGCTGGCTCATCCCGACGCCTGTTTTTCCGGCGATGCAGGCCGGGATCCAGCCGCCGCTCGGAGTCACGGAAACAACCCAGCCTTCCTTATCAGCTGCCTGGATGGAGGTTGTTCCTGACGTAAAACTTTGTTCGAATGCCGCCAATTCAGCTTCGCTCATCTTATCCGGAGCCTTCTTCCCCACGTTCGACCATTCTTTCAAGAGGTGGAGATAAGGATTCTTCTTTCCTTCAAAGGGATACGGATCACCAGGCTTGACATCCGGATCATTCAGATTCCAGTCGATCTGCTTGATCCGTTCCTTTGCGTACTCTTTGGAGAGCAGCCCTTTTATCGGCTCCTCCGGAGGAAAATAGGGATCGCCGTAGTAAAAATCCCGGTCTGCAAAAGCTAAATTCATCACCTGGTACAGTGTATGGATATAGTTGACGCTGTTGTACTCCATTTTTTTCAGGTCAACATTTTCCAGCATGTTCAGCATCTGGAGGAGGACAGGCCCCTGAACCCAGGAAGTCAGCTTGTAGACTTCAATTCCTTTATAGGTCGTCATGACCGGCTCTTCGATGTAGACCTGCCATTTATCCAGGTCCTCAGTAGTGATGAGCCCGCCTTGTTCCTGGCAGGACCGGGCATATTCCTCAGCAATATCCCCGCGATAAAACCGGTCATAGGCGACATAAATCGCCTCCTTACGGCTTTTTCCTTCAGCCAGTGCTTTTTCTTCGGCAGCGACCAGCTTCTTCAGAGTTTCCAGCAGGTCCAGTTGACTGAATATCTCCCCCGCGTGTGGAGCTTCATGCTCTTCTCCAAGATGAGGAAGCAGGGTTTTCTTGGAATACGGCCACTGTTTGATCCTTTTTTTATTCCTTTCTACTCCTGCGGCAAACGCAGCTTCAGCCGGATATCCCTCTGCCATCTGCATGGAAGGCTCGAGGACTTCTTTAAGACTCATCGTCCCATACTCGGCCAGCATGGTCATCAATCCACCCGGAGTACCTGGCGTCACTGCAGCCAGTGGGCCGTAGGCTGGTGGATATTCCAGTTCATTTTCTTTGAAGAATTCAGGAGTGGCTCCAGTCGGAGCCACGCCCAGAGCGTTAATACCGATGACTTCTTTTGTATGGGGATTGTAGATCAGGGCCTGGGTTTCACCTCCCCAGCTCAAAACATCCCACATGGTGCAGGTGGCTCCGAGCATAGCACACGCAGCATCCACTGCATTCCCGCCCTTCTGAAAGATCATCGCTCCCGCAGTTGCGGCCAAAGGCTTTCCAGTGATGGCCACCCAGTGTCTGCCGTGAAGCACAGGCTTTTCAGTCCGTCCTGTGGTCAAGAAGCTTGACGCGAGAATAAAGACAAAAAGAAGAAATCCAACCTTCCATTGTTTTTGAATCGTTTTTCTCACAAACACCATCCTATTCTCCTTTCCCTGCCTTGAGGCTGAACGGCCAGGGTTTCTTTATTCCTATAAAAGGATATTTCTTCCCTTTTTATCCTTGGTCTTCTCGTTGCGCTTGGACTTCCGCTTTCTTAATATCTAATAGCAGTTCGCCTCCTCGAGCAACGTTCTCAGGCAAATTCTCCTTGATCACCACACGAATTTTCTGTGCAGACAGCCCATAGGCCGCAACAGCGACCTCAGTCAGTCCTTTGACAAGATTCCTTTTGATATCCAGATCTTTAATCGGAGGGCCTTCAATCGTAATATTGGGCATTTTTGGCCTCTCTATTTATCTTCGATGTAAAATTTCTCCATCAATGCCCGCCATTTCTTCATCAATTCTTCGTTCAGGTCCAGAGGTGGAGCCACATCTTCGGGCAAAAATGGTTTATAAGGATGCTGTTTGGCCTGCGCCTCGAATTCATCCCGCAGTTTCTGAAGCTCTTTGGGCCTGGTGAGAAGATCGATGGCAGACGCAGCCATACTCTTGGCTCCAGCATTGAGCCCTTTCCAGGCAGTTGTGCCGTAATTGGTAGCGACTGAAGACCAGTGATGACCGATGGTTCCAGGAACCTGACCAGGAAACCTTATAGTCGCTGTTGGAGCGATGAGAGTGACATCACCCACATCAGAAGAACCTCCTCCGACAAAAACACCCCCTGGCTCTCTGAGCCGGCCCACCCTTGTCGACATGCCTCTCTCGGGTCGTCCGAGTTCTTTCTGAAGAGCTTTGGCGAAAGCATTCTCTTCTTCTGTCCATTCGGGCATTCCAACAAGCTCGATATTTTTTTGAAAAAGCTCTGCTGCCGCTTTATTGGCATAGCGCTGGTGAATCGCAGTGATCACACGAATGCTCAACTCTGTCCCTGTCGCCAGGGCCCCGGCTTTCGCACAATTGATTACTCTCTCGTACATATCTTCGAGCCTCTCATCCGAGTTCCTGACATAATACCAGACGCTGGCTTTATCAGGCACTACATTGGGAGCCTCTCCCCCTTCTAAGATGACATAATGCATCCGGTAAGAGAAAAGGAGGTGTTCACGGAGGAAGTTTGTGGCCACGTTCATGATCTCCACTGCATCCAGGGCGCTCCGTCCACCCCAAGGAGATGCTCCATGAGATGTCCGGCCTTTGAAAGAAAAAACAGTGGAAAAGAGAGCATTCCCGCCTCGACCATAACTCGTCCCGAATCCGCTGCTGCTGTGATTGTCTATCACCGCATCGATATCATCAAACAACCCGGCTCTTATCATGTGCGGCCGGCTGATAACCGTTTCCTCAGCCGGGGAGCCGAAAAACTTTATCGTGCCCTTGAACCCGTATTTGTCCATTGCTTCTTTGACAGCGATAGCTGCCGAAATACCTGCCGTCCCCATTGTATTATGACCACAGCCGTGTCCAGGAGCCCCTTCTATAACAGGATCTTGCTTTGGAACCCTTCCCTTCTGGGATAACATGGGAAGAGCATCATATTCACCCAGGATTCCGATCACAGGCTTCCCGGATCCATATGTGCCAACGAAACATGTGGGCATACCGGCTAAGCCTCGTTCGACTGTGAATCCGGCTTCTTCCAGTGTATCCGCCAGAAGCTTTGCTGATTTATACTCCTGAAGCCCGAGCTCAGCGTAGGACCAGATGGAATCCGAAATCCTGCCGAACTTTTCCACTATTTGCGGTTGGCTCAGCCACTCAAGGACAAATTTCTTTTCTTTCGCAACTTTTTGAGCTGCAACCGACTGAACAGATAATCCGAATACCAGGATAACACCAAGCAAACATGTCAAAACACCAGACTTAAATCCTTTATTCTTCATAGTCCCTCCTTTGAATAATATGTTCTAAAAACGTCATTGTGATCTTTATAGTGCAATCTAATTCATTTGTCATTGCGAGGCAAGTGCTGCAATCTCACCTCTCCTGTCATTGCGAGGAGCGGAGCGACGTGGCAACCTCATCCTTGTGTCACTGCGGACAAAGTGTGGCAATCTCAACCTTATTGTCATTGCGGACAAAGTGCGGTAATCCCATATGCAAAAAATGCATTTGCTTTTACGAGATTGCTTCACTCTGTTCGCAATGACATTTTTTATTGTGTCATTGCGAGCGCAGCGTGGCAATCTCATAAAGCATAATCTTTCCTTCCATACTCTTACCACAAATAAGCACGACTAAAAAAGTGCTTTTATAAAATAAAACGTCATGACACCCGATGCGATCAATTTCAAGAGAATCCCGAACATAACACCAATAAACACGCCCCAGCCCGCCTTTAAGGCTGCAGAACTCTGTTTTCCTATTAGCAGCTCTCCGACGAAGGCTCCGATAAATGCACCGATGATCATTCCCAGGGGGGGAAGGTAGACAATCCCGACAATCATCCCGATGATGGCTCCCCAGAAACCGTATTTTGACGCCCCATATTTCTTGGCGCCTGCAGCCGGGATTATGAAATCCAGGGCTGTCACGATGATGGTCACAACTGCCATCCCGATGAGAAATGCTGGACTGAACGGTTCCCACCGCTTAGCAATGGATAGCAGTATTAAAGCCAGAAAACTAAAAGGAGGGCCGGCTAGACCCGGAATGACACAGCCGATGATCCCGATGATCAAACAGATAACGCCTAAAATGATCAATATAATCATTTTTATGCCTTATTTTATAGTGCAGGAAAATAATTAAGTCAAAAGGAAAAAGTATCAGATTGAGATTTGCACAGGAAATAATCGGAAGAGAAACCAGTTGAATTATTGGCCCTCTTTGAGAATTCGAGGAGTAGTTGACGAAATCACCTGATAAAGAGCTCGCCTTCCTTCAACTGGAATGTGACCATACCCACATTTTCCTCAGCCGCAATTGTCACAACGTATATTTTAAAATCCTCCAACTTCACTTTGGCCACATCATAAACATAACTTTGAATGAGAACTCGTGTGTAGTCACTGAACAGGTTGACTCTCATCCCTCCCTGACCCTTCCGAAATGTGGTTAAAATCAACTCATTATTTAACCGTTTCACCTCAACTTTCCCTACATTATTGACATTAAGGATGACTTCCAACTCCAGATGAGTTGACTCCGGAGAAGACCTGGGTAATAGAGGAAGAGGTTGTCGCTGAACCGGTGGTCCGGTTAAGCAAGAGGCCAGAAACACCACGATTACAACCAAAACAAATTGAGTCCTCTGCATACTCATCTCCGTTTCTCTATAATCATACGTATTACACCCATTTTGGTTTGCGAAAGAATAACAATTAAGGAGAAAAGAGCCAAATGGCGAGAATCCCCCTAGGGTTTCAAACTCATTAAGTGTCTAACTAATGAGCAACAACTTTAATAGGCAAGGATCGTATTAAGGAGAAAGGCTATTTATTTTGCTCAATATATAGATTAAAATTTGGCGATGTGAGGAGAAAAACGAATAGAATGAGCATTAAAAGCAAGAGGTCTGCGAGAACGCCCCTTACTATTTACAACGGAGAGTAATATGATTAAAATGGAAGGAATGAACAACCTCAGGGTACAAAAATAGAGAAAGATAGATGACAATCAGCACGCTCGGCGAATACAAAATCATCAAAGAACTCGGCAGAGGAGGAATGGGAGTTGTCTATCTTGCAGAACACCAAAGGCTTTTGAAGAAGTATGCCCTCAAAGTCCTTCCCCAGGCTTTTTCTGAGGATCCTCAACTGGTTGAACGTTTCCACAATGAAGCCCGTGTGATGGCTGAGCTCAACCATCCCCACATTGTCAAAGTCGTCAACATGAGCTATGAAGAGACAACATACTACCTCGTGATGGAGTATGTCGAATCAGAGACAGGAGCGCCCAAAAACCTCCACCAACTCATGAGAGAGCACGGTGGTAAAATCCCCGAGAACATAGTCGAACACATCGCGCTCGATATTTTAAGTGCCCTAGAGACTGCCCACGAGAGAGGGATCATCCACCGGGATATCAAGCCGGCTAATATTCTCCTGGATAGAGACGGGACGGCAAAGGTCGCGGATTTCGGTTTAGTGAAAATCCTTGGAGGAGATCCGAAAACGGCCACTAAAAGAGTGACGCTAACGGCGGAAGGAGTCATCCTTGGAACCTATGACTTCATGAGCCCCGAGCAAAAAGCAGGCAAGCCCGTTGACTTTCGGACTGACATCTTTGCAGTCGGAGTGATCATATACTCCATGCTCACCGGGAGAAAACCGGAGGGCCGATTCAGTCTCCCTTCAGAAATAAACCCAGAATTTCCGAAAAAATGGGATCTGATCGTGGATAAATGCCTCCAGAATCTTCCTGAAGATCGCTTCCAGAGCACCACAGAGGTCATCCAGGCAATAAAAGAAAAAAAGGCGCCGAAGCCCCAAAAAGCCAAAAAAACTCCGAAGGAAAAGAGGGCCCACGGGGGCTTTCTCAGAGAATTGCTCCGCTACGGCACTATTATCATCGTCGTGCTGATCGTTGTGAGTGCCATTATGTCATACGTCATGTTCAAGGATAAAGACTTTCGTGAAATGATAAAATCGACGATCTCCGCCGCGGTCAAAGAAGGATCAAAGCCAACTGGAAAAGAAACGCCTGAGAAGAAATCTGCGGAAACAGAATCTAAACAACAAATCATAGTCAAAACGACTCCGACAGAGCAAAAAGCTGAATCCCTGTCTGCACCACCACCACCACCTGCACCAGTCTCCCCGGATTTAGAGATAATCGGAAGTCCTGAACTTATCATTGCCATTCAACAATTAGCCGCAGCCCTGGAGAAACAGGAACTTTCTGCGGAAAGAATTAAACAAAGCGAATATTATAAAAAATCAAGCGCTGAGGAAAAAATGGTACTGGATCTATTATTAGGTTTCGGCAGCGAATATGTAAAATATTACTCAGGGAAGCCAGTTGAAAATATAAAAGATTTTACTCGATCCATGCGGGAAGCCAGAAAAGCAATCCCTCCCGAAGGCCCCCTCAAAGACAGTTGGGACTCGGCCATGAAGAAATTTGCTGAGGGAACTCAATATAGAGAACAGGGAAATCCGCAAAAAGCACGACAAAGCTTTTCAGAAGCTCAGGGTGAGATGAGAAGAATCACTATGCTCCAGTTAGCTAAACAGCAAGCAGATAGAGCAAAAGTTGGAATGGAGAATGCGAAAAACAAGACAGAAGAATCGCAACATGACATGAAGGAAAACCTGCTGTTCCAGACAGCATCTCATACAGGCACTTATGCAGACGATGCTTACGAGAAAGGCGATTATCCAAGAGCAAGAATATTCTATTCAATTGCGGGGAAGATGTTTGGTCAAGCTCAACAAGAGTATAAGCCAGCAGAATGCGTGCAAATCCTCCAAAAAATGGTTGAAAATTTAAGAATTGAAGCAGACAGGATGAACGCCCCCACAGAAGAAAAATCTCTTTACCAGATGGCCTCCAGGAAAGAACAACAGGCGCGCTCCGCTTTTAAAAACAAGGACTTCAAAGATGCGGCCAACGCTCTTGTTGAATCCGCTTATTTTTATGAAAGAGCCAAGGAAAGAATTTCAAGAAGCAGAACATTTCAAAAGAAAGCCACAAGGAAATCACCGTAAATTTACTCAACCATTCCATCCCCGTCTTCCCCACATTAACTCATATATCAAAGGTACCCTGGATATGGGATAGACCACTCCTCCTTTGTTTGTCTCTGTGAAAACCTTCCTTGGCTAATGGAAGATGTCTAAAGCGGGAATAATTGCGGTCGTAAAGAACGGAGTCAATATAAGAAAATTCTCTAGTATTTCACAAAATTGTAATTCTCTGGCCTCGCAAATATCTTTGCCAGGCTTTTCACCCTTTTCCCATCAATCTTGCGCTCAACATACTCTGCGGTGATATCCGCGGTCTCAATCAGTTTGAGATATTTAATCTCATCCAGAGCTAGCTTCATTTTTTCCAGGCCCTCCTTGCTCTGGATATCTTTGACAACAATGTCTATCTTACTGTACGCTTTTCGAATTCCCTCTTTATAATCTGCAGGCAGCTTTGCGGCCGGTTCGATTCTAGACACAAACTCCACCCTTATTTTTATCTCAGCCCCGATAAATTCATTCTTCGCATTATAGAATTCCGCATCTTCATATCCGGCGACTTCGATAACTTCACCAAAGGGAATTTGTTCCACTAGTTTAGCGGGTCTCCATTTATCCAGGTTAAACTTACTGACGAAAAACCCGAGGACGACCAGAGCTGCGGCTAAAATGAATATAAATATGATTTTGAAGATACTTTTCATAAAAGGCTTCATCTCCATTCTCCCAAAAAAACTAGAAATCCGTAAACACGGAATTTTTTTTCACTCTACCAGAAAAACAATGTTTTTTCAATCCACAGGAGCTTCGCAACCCTTCAAGGAACAGCCTCAAATCATTTGGTAAAAACTAAGTTATTCTTCTTTTTTCATGCCGAAGCGTATCATGGCCTGCATCTGCTGTTCTGGCATTGAGGGAACATTGGGATGATGCTCTTTCATGTGATTTTTGCCTTCCTCAAAGAATGCGTCAACGGCAGCCTCATCATTTTCTGCATCAATGGTCATAGACTGGTTGCACAATGGACATTTCATTGAATACTTCATTCGAATCACTCCATTTCTTTCGAATTTTCAAGCTGCCCTTATATTAATGATTCCCATCCTCCAAATCAAGGGAAAAAAGACGGCTGTGCTCCCCTGCTTTGCTCCAGCAATTTGTGCCGGACAGCGTGAGTATTGAAAGATTTGATTCCGCTTGTTCAAGGTTCCGCACAAGAAAATTTTGGAATCACATGGGGAAATCAGCAACTTTTTTGGCGTTGGAAGCGTATATACATATAGAAGAAAAGAATAAAGGAGAATTAAATGAAAACAAATATAAAAGAAAAAGTCATCATCTTGTTAATAGCGGCGCTATTTGCCTTCATAGGTTTTAACCTGCTCGTTTCACCGACAGCCGTTGATTTGATAAAAATGAACAACAGTGCGGATTATGAAATCACATACGTATCGCAAATAACATACATCACATAGCTGAAAATCTCCCGCATTAACACAGGAATCAGATTTTTTTGCTCTCTGACTTCTTCTGCCCTTTCAGCTCGCCTGGCCAAGCCTCAAATGCTCTTTCATAGTTCTTCTGTATCTGCGTACTCTCATATTCATCTTGTGCATGAATTCGCAGTTTTTCCACTCATGGCTTAAGCGCAACTCTCCACCTTTCTTGAAGTATCAATGGCAGGAATCTATCGAAAAGTCTTACTTTGTCTTCTGCTTATTTTTTCCAGCGATGAGATCCTCGATGATTAAATTATTAATGGCGGCTCTTGCCATATTTTTATAATTTGTCTGCTCGAACAGTGATTCAGCCCTCTCATAATATTTTATGGCTTCATTTGTCTTGCCAATTTTTTCATGCTCATGTCCAAGCTCATAGGAAACCATGCCACTTTTCGTTTTCTTTAATAATTCCTCAAGAGAAGAGATTACCTCTCTCTCACTTCGCTGACGATAGCATTCGTTTATCAAATCAGATATGTTTTTTTGAGATGATTTTCCCATGAGTTTCCCTTCCTTTCTTTATTTATCTTATACTTTTCACAACTTTTTTAAAGTATTTTTTCATAAAGAATGATGACTTCTTCATTTCCCCTTGTATTCACCACTAGTGAATACCGCAGGAAAAATCCAATGTCAAAAATTTGTTAGGAAATATTTCTCCGTTGGCCTAGAGAGACCGAAGAATATAAAAGCGAGTTAAAATAACTTTAAATCGAGTTCTCAAAAAATCCTTTCTGTCGTTGGCCACTTTTTTCAATCCATATTCATCTTTTTTTGTCAAGCCGTCTATTCAATCGGCTCTCTTCCATTTTGTGTGGGTAAGACTCAATTTAGTAACTCAGAAGAGTATTCAGGGATGGATGAAGCGACATCGGAAGATTTAGCCTTCCCGAGTCGACATCGAGGGAACCCGACGGAGTCGGGCCCGAGGACTGTTTGAGCACGACATAATACATCG
>CAZSGR010000001.1:65099-68936 GCA_964606185.1 uncultured Eubacteriales bacterium | reverse complement strand
GCCTGATCTTTCCTGAGACTCTACTCTAGTTTTGTCCATCACGGAAATGGAGATGCTTTCATAATGAGAAATCGGATGGAATAGCTTACTGAAATTGAATAAAATAATCCGTCTGAACTCCCTTATCGAAGCCCTCACGTCATCTCCTCCCCGCGTGAATAAAGTTTTCATCCAGAAGGATTCAAAGAAGAAAAAGATCGCTGAGGTCATTCAGTTGGCCAAAATCCGGCATATCCCCTTTCATTTTGTCCCAAGAGAAAAGCTTGACAGACTCGACCGGAGCCATCAAGGAGCTGTTGCGTTTGTCTCTCCTAAGGGATTCTCTTCTGTTGAAGAAATTTTATCTTCAGCAAAGGTTCCCCTAGTCGTTCTGCTGGATGGGATAGAAGACCCTCAGAATCTCGGAGCTATTATCCGGACCGCCGAGGGGGCAGGAGCTGACGGCATTATCCTTCCTGAAAGACGATCTGCGGGGATTACAGAGGCAGTCGCTTCGGTATCAGCCGGAGCTCTGGAGTATCTTAAGGTGGCGAGAGTGAAGAATTTGGCAAGGACAATGGAAGACTTGAAGCGCCGAGGCATATGGCTGGTGGGAGTTGAAGGCGGTCAGGACGAATACTGGTATGAGTTCGACTACTGCGTTCCTGTGGGCCTGGTTCTGGGTTCTGAGGGAAAAGGATTGCGGCCTCTTACCAAAAGGAACTGCGATAAAATCCTTTCCATCCCTCTGCCCGGACGGATAACATCTCTTAACGTTGCAGCAGCGGCGGCAATATTTCTTTTTGAAGTCATCCGGCAAAGAGAATCAAAAAAAAATGAATAAAATGAAGACGGGAACCGTATTCATAATCAGAGATAAGAAGAGATGTCAAAAGAAACAGCGCTCCAGGGGGAATTTTATATTCCTAAGGACAGGATCGTGATGACAGAGAATAGGTCTCTCTCTGAAAGCGAAGTCATAAGACAAGTTAAAAAGGGAAACAGAGAAGCCTACCAGGTGATCGTGGAGCGTTACATGCAGAGGGCGTATTACATTGCTTTGGGTTTTGTCCGGAATTCGCAGGATGCCATGGATATTTCCCAGGATTCGTTCATTAAAGCTTTCCGCAAGATCAAGCGTTTCGATCCTGAAAAATCCTTTTTTCCATGGTTTTACAAGCTTCTCAAAAACCTGTGTCTCGACCATATTAAGCGAAGAAGCCGTGTCCAGGAAATTCCTCTCGATGAAGCCCGTATCCTTAATGAAAAGAGAGAAGACAGAGAAATGAAGGAAATTCTCTGGAGAGGAATTGAAACGCTTTCCTTTGAACAGAAAGAGGTCATCATCTTGCGCTATTTCCAGCAGTTCTCCTACAAGGAGATCGCAGAAATAACAGCAAAACCTGTGGGGACAGTCATGTCTTCTCTCTTTTATGCCAAGAAAAGGCTAAAAGAAGCGATTAAAAAATTTCTGAGCCCTGAGAAGTGAATAAAAGGAGTCTGTTATGGACCATCAGAAGATAAAAGAGCTAATTTCCGCATACCATGAAGGCGAGTTGAACGAAGAAGAGAAAAAGCGAGTGGAGAAACATCTCAAGGAGTGCTCAGAATGCAAAAGAGAATTTGAAGAAATGGGGAAGTTTGAGGAGGTGATGGAAAAAATGGAATTAAAAAAACTTCCAAAGGAGGCATGGAAAATGTATTGGAGCTCGGTGTATAATCGTCTGGAGAGAAGAATCGGATGGATTTTATTCTCCATCGGGGCTATAATTGTTCTCTTTTTTGGAGGATACAAATTGGTGGAAGGACTCGTTCAAGCCCCTGACATCCCGATCTTCTTCAAGATCGCGATCCTGAGTGTTTTGGGAGGAGTGGTGATACTGCTGGTGTCCTTGGTCAGGGAGCAGCTTTTTGTCCGTAAAAGGGAAAGGTACAAGGAGGTCGAGAAATGATTATGGTAACAACGGATTTCGTTCCTGGAAAAGAGATCAAGAAAAATTTAGGCCTTGTTCGGGGAAACACCATCCGCGCCCGGCACATCGGACGAGATATTAAGGCCGGACTGAAGAATATCGTCGGCGGAGAGATCACAGACTACACAAAAATGATGGCCGAGTCACGAGAGCAGGCTCTGGATCGAATGGTTGAGGAAGCAGAGGGATTGGGAGCCAACGCCATAATCAACATCCGCTTTGCCACCTCGATGATCATGCAGAGTGCCGCTGAGATATTAGCCTACGGAACCGCTGTTGTAGTTAGCTGAATACTTTCTAATGAGTGCAAAGCGAAATAAAGGGAAAAAGAGAACAGGCTCCTCTTTCTACTGGGGCTGTCCCTCTCAGTCCTTACATAAATAATATTGGGACTGCCCCCTTTTTTTATATTAGCCAGTAAACGCAACACTAAATCATTAGGTATTTCGCATAAGGGTTCTCGAAGTTTTATACAGAATTAGAGTCAGCAAGCCCGCGACTGTTTATTCTCTCAACCTCCATCTTGACAATAATTCAGGCAACTCTATAGAATAGACAGGTATATTAAGCCTGAAATTTTCTGGGACGATGAAAGAAGAAAAGGATTTTTACCAGCTAGAAAAGCAGATTATTCTTCTTAAGGAGAAGATTGATGAAATTCTGTTGAGCGAAGATCCCGGCGAAAGGAATAAAATCCCGCAACTTAAGCAGAAAATCGAGAAGGAGTGGGAGAAGATCCAACCCCATATCACTCCGCTGCATATTGTCCAGATCGCCCGACATCCCAAACGACCCTACACGCTGGATTACATTGACTATTTGACCGAAGAGTTCATGGAAGTACACGGCGACCGCGGGGGGAGAGATGACCCCGCTCTGGTGACAGGCTTTGGCTTCTACAGAGGTCGCACAGTCGCTTTCATCGGGCATCAGAAAGGACGAACAACAAAACAGAGAATCGACCGCAATTTTGGCCAGCCTAATCCAGAAGGATACCGGAAGGCTCTCAGAGTCATGAAACTGGCTGAAAAATTCGGACACCCGGTAGTGACTCTGATTGATACTCCAGGCGCTTATCCTGGAATCAGGGCTGAAGAACAGGGGCAGGCTGAGGCCATAGCCTATAACCTGAGGGAGATTTCAAAGCTGAATATTCCTATGGTCGTTGTGGTTATTGGTGAAGGCGGAAGCGGAGGAGCGCTGGCCGTAGGCGTGGGAGACGCTATTTTGATGCTAGAGTACTCGTTTTATTCTGTGATTTCGCCTGAAGGCTGCGCGGCCATCCTCTGGAAAGACCAGAGTGCAACGGCCCAAGCCGCCATGAGTTTAAAAATGCGGGCTAAGGACCTGCTGGAAATGGGGATCATCGAGAAGATCATTCCGGAGCCTCCAGGTGGGGCACACGTAGATTTCGAACAGACTTTCAAAAACGTGGACAAACATCTGAACCAGACTTTGAAGAAACTGGAGCAGAAATCGCCAGAGCAAAGATTGAAAGAGAGATACGAGAAATTCAGGAAGATTGGAGTGTTCTCGGAGAAATGAAAAAACAGATTCCCGCCATCAAGGGAACAAAAGATATTCTTCCTCCGGAAACCAGGCGGTGGCAGAACGTCGAGGCTGTGGTCAAGAGAGTATGTGAGCTCTATGGCTACAGAGAAATCAGGACTCCAATCTTTGAGGCCACTGAACTCTTCGAGAAAGGAACTGGACAGACATCAGACATTGTCATCAAGGAGATGTACACGTTTACGGATAAAGGGGGGCGTTCCTTAACACTGAGGCCCGAATACACTCCTTCTGTGGTGCGGTCCATCATCGATAACCGGCTTTATCTAAAGTCCGATCCCTTGAGGTTTTACTTCATGGGGCCCATGTTCCGCTA
>CAZSGR010000001.1:59744-64999 GCA_964606185.1 uncultured Eubacteriales bacterium | reverse complement strand
ATGATCACGGATCATCTCTGCCAGGAATGTAAGGAGCATTTTAAGAAGTTTTGCACGCACCTGGATTTTTACGGATTGAAGTACAGGATTGAACCTCGGCTGGTTCGGGGGATAGATTACTACACCAAAACGACCTTTGAGGTCATTTCCCCTAAACTCGGGGCTCAAGACGCGGTTCTGGGCGGTGGACGATATGATGATATGATGAAGGAATTCGGAGGGCCCGATATCTGTGGAATCGGATTTGCCATGGGTTTGGAGAGGCTTCTATCGGTCGTCCCCAAGACTGAACTGAAGGAACAATTTCTTTATTTAGTGTACTTGGGTGATGAGGCTAAAGAAGCAGGCATGGCCCTTGCTCAATTTTTGCGAAGAGAAGGGGTGAAATGTCTGATGGAATACAAAGACAAAGGGCTGAAAAGCCAGATGAGTCGGGCGAACAAGTTAGGGGCCACCTGGGTCTTGATTGTTGGTGAAAACGAAGTGAAAAAGGGAAGATATCAACTTAAGAACATGGCAACGGGCCGGCAGGAAGAATGGAGCCAGAAGGAAATACTGGATGTCATCCGGGAAACCTCCTGAATAATCTAATGTTTCTTATGCAAGATTAAATCCATGAGTGAAAGTAAACCCTCAGAATGGCAGCGGACGATTTACTGCGGAGAGGTCCGCTCTGAGCATGTGGGCCAGGAAGTGATCCTTTTTGGCTGGGTTAACAGACAGAGAGACATGGGAAACCTGGTTTTCATCGACCTCAGAGACAGAGAAGGGCTGGTTCAAGTCGTTGTGAGCTCAGAAAACGATTCTCTCTTGAATATGGCGAAGAAAGTCCGGATGGAAAACGTAGTGGCTGTGAAGGGAACCGTGAAAGAGAGAGATGAAAAATCCCGGAATCCGCAGCTCCCCACTGGTGATGTGGAAATAATTGTAAAGGAACTGAAGGTCTTGAGTGTATCCAAGATTCCGCCTTTTGTTATCGCGGACCCCCCTCAGGCCACTGAAGAGCTGCGTTTTAAATACAGGTATATGGATATGAGACGGCCCGCTATGCAGCGCAGCATCAAGCTCCGGCACCAGGCTGCACTCGCTGTTCGCAATTTTCTGAATAATAATGGTTTTTTGGAGATTGAAACCCCATTTCTGACGAAATCCACGCCTGAAGGAGCCAGGGATTACCTCGTCCCCAGCCGAAGCTACAAAGGGCGGTTCTATGCCCTCCCTCAATCTCCCCAGATTTTCAAGCAAATTCTGATGATAGCTGGATTTGACCGGTATTTTCAGATCGCTCGATGCTTTCGTGACGAAGATTTCCGGGCGGACCGTCAGGCTGAATTCACTCAGATCGATGTCGAGATGAGCTTTATCGGGCGCGAAGACCTTTTTGGCATGGTCGAGGCCATGATGGCCTCCGTATTTGAGCTTGTCGGCGTGAAAGCTGAGCGGCCGTTTCCCAAACTCACTTATGAAGAAAGCATGGAGAGGTTTGGGACGGATAAACCTGACCTGCGTTCGCCGACGGAAATCAAGGACTTGACCGAAGTCGGCTCGAACCTTGGTTCAAATCTTGTCAGAAATGCCATCTCCGGGGGTGGAGTCTTGAAAGGCCTGGTCGTGGAGAAGGGAGGCGCTCTTTCCCGCGGCCAGCTCGATAAGATCGATCAAAAAGCGAAGGAGCTGGGAGGAAAAGGGGTCATCTGGATTAAAAAACAAGATGGTTTCAGATCGTCCTTGAAGCTGGAGGACAAGGATTTCAGTCTCATTTGGGACAAACTGGGGGGCAAGGCCGAGGATCTGGCGTTGCTGGTTGCGGATGAAAAGGCCGCTGCTCTGAAAGTGCTGGGTGAAGTCAGAGGGGATTTTATGAGCAAACAGATAGAGGATAAGAAGCTCTTCAAATTTGCCTGGATTATAGATTTCCCCCTTTTCGAGTGGAGCGAAGAGGAAAAGCGCCTTATGTCCATGCATCATCCTTTCACCTCGCCGCATGAGTCTGACTTGGGTTTTCTGGAGAAGGAGCCGCTCAAGGTCCGGGCCAGGGCTTATGACTTGGTTCTCAACGGGTTTGAGATTGGAGGGGGTTCCATCCGAATCCATGACATTGAGCTCCAGAGGAGAATCTTTAAGCTCCTAGGCTTGGCTGAGAAGGAAACCACAGAGAAGTTCGGATTTTTCCTGGAGGCTCTCGCATACGGAGCTCCTCCTCATGGCGGCATTGCGCTGGGATTTGACAGGATCGTGATGCTACTGGCTGGAGAAGAATCGATCCGGGATGTTATTCCCTTCCCCAAGACAACGAGTGCCTTGTGTCTGTTGACAGGCTCTCCTTCAGAGGTGGGCCCAAGACAGCTGAAAGACTTAGGCCTGAAAAAGATAAAAGAATAGACTTTGGATTGGCTTTTGGAATAAAGAGACAGGAATTCGAAAGCTATCAAAACGAGGGAAAGTTCAATCATTAATAAAGCTAGCGGAAAATATCCTTTTCAGGAGCCTTCTCTTCCCCGGGAAAGGTCAATTTCTTCGGTATAAAGATTTCGCCTCTGAAACTGAAGAAGGAATCCTCAGCCAAGAAATAGAAAAAAAGAATGGATCGGCCTGTTCAGCCAGAAACGCGGATGGGTGTTTTAACCGGCCGTGTCTCGGTAATGAAGACGCCTATCACAGCAAGGATCATGAAAACGAAGATTATCCAAAGAGCCTTGGGAGCATTCCGGGCAAGAAGCTGAAGGATTGGAAGAATCTCCCCTCCCTCGGGCATTAAGAAATATTCCAGGAGGTTTTTAGAGACGGCATAGAGAAGTCCGATTACTGTCCCGCAGAGGATGCCCGCAACCATTCTTTTGGAAAGAGCTAAGCCTCCCGCCCAAGCGGTTGTGCTGGCTGCCGCTAAAACAGGAATCCAGAGAGCCAACCACCAGATATCTCCGAAGCTGGGAGTGTGGCCGATCAGGTTGAAATAAATCACATCCGCTAGAGTCAGCAGGAGAGCGCCGGCCAAAGCACAGAGAGGAACGTGCCAGTGTCTTGGATTTAAGCCTGAGCGGAGATTTTGCCGCTCTCGAATACGGCGACGGACATTCAGAGGAAAGTTATAGAAGAGGTCGTAGACAGCATGCTCAAGCAGTGCTCCTCTCTCCCCAAAAACAGGCATGATGTGTACGGCTCCTGTTGCCCAGTGGCCAGCCATGAAGCGGGCCAAGTCAGGGTAGCGGTAAGCCATCTGAATCGGGAAGGCCAGATAACCAATGTATTTGAAGAAGCTGAGAGAGAATGCGATGTTGTAGTCTTTGAAATTTCTCTCCCGAATGACAAGTGCAGTCACATAAAGCCCCCGAACGAGTGAACCTGGAGAAATGGGAATCACCTGGAAGAGCCCGAGAATAATCCCGGCATGAAGCGTGGCCACTTCCCATGCCAATTCGGGATGCAGTCTGACGTAGATGAAAGCGACTGTCACTGATACAATCTGTGTCACTGGAACCGTGCACACATGGACAGCAAGGCTTTTCAGGTATTTCTGGATAAAAGGTTCTTTTATCTGGGACGTGATGTGCGCGGCCTCCTTGCTGGTCAGCATGCCGTTCTTCTCTCCCTGAGATATCGTCTCTCGCAGCCACTTCTCTCTGGCCTCAGCCCTGAAGTAGAGACGCAAGGGCCGGATGAAAATGTTATCCAGAGACTGCAGGAAGAAACGACGGTCGGAGAAGAAGCGATGCAACTTTGCCGGAAGAACGGAAAGCGGCAGATGAGCAAAGAATCTCGAAGGATGCGCGGACAGTTTTTCTGCCCGTGTCTCGTTGATACGTCCTGCCCGGTGCCAACGGATGAGAGATTCGGCGATTCGGCCTCTCACGGCACGCCGGAGATAATTGGTGCTGGTCAGCAGCCGGCCGTAATGCTGTCTGTAGTCCTTTTGTCCCCGCAGTTTCCGGAAAAAATTCCCAAGGACGGGCAGGATCCCTATAATGTAAAAAAGAAAAGGGAGGAATTTCTTTTTGGCCAACTGTTTGGCTGTTTCTTCATCAATGATATTGCGAATCTTCCAGCCCTTGATGCTGCTCCTCATGATGGATGACCACAGCCTGGGACGAAAAATCAGCTTAAAATGATGATGAGGGATATCAGGCAAAGAATCCCGGTAACGCTTTTCGCTTTCTTTAAGTTCCTCAACTGCCTGATTCATGTTGGCAAAGGGTTCAGGATGAGCATCTATAAAGCTTCGGAGCCGGTCTATGCGGCCACGGTCAAACTGGACCAGGCTCCCTCGAGCCATTCCCTTGAGGATGAGCTTGAAATCTACCGGGCTCATCGGGAGAAAAAGATGGAGGGCCAGGCCAGCCCGAAAATCGACAGCCACATGCCCTTTGGAAGCATCAGGATCGGATGCGATCCTTTTAAGGACATTTGGCTGGCTTTTGCAACTCCACCATTCGTACTGGCGGGCGAGCTCAACAGCTCCCATCTCATGCATCAATTGCACCAGGCGTCTCATGAACGTTCGTTTCGCACGGTACTCTGCAGACCCTAGGTCGTCATCAGGATCTCTTGATTTCCATTTTTTACGGGCATCCAGGTTGTCATCTGCTTCGAGACGCCACAGACGTCCATCGATCCACTCGCTGATTTCGCCACAGCTGCCAAGGGAGGGATCAACGAAGGTGGCCAGGATATCAACCACAGTCTTTTCAGACCCGAGGCGCAGGCTTGCTCCAATCCGGATGAATTTCTGCCAAAAGGCGCCTGCTCTGACTGCATCCGGGTTGACCTGGAGCGAGAAAGGGCCCTGAAAACCGGCCGCATAGATAATGTTACGGAAGAATTTAGCGAATCCGGAGGGGGGGATAAAAATCTTCAAGGCATAGGAATGACCTTGATGGATACCTTTGATCTGCCCCTCCAGGGATTCGATTTCTTTAGCTCTGACTTTGTAAACCTGGCCGGCAAAACCTCCGCCCACAAACTTTTCGACCTCTACTGTGAGCCGCGCGGTCCCTGATGGAACAACGCCTTTAACTTCATAGGTGAGTTCAGTGCCTGGATCATAGTGTTGGACTCGAAAGGGCCGAAAGATTTTCTGGCTTCTGAAGACTTCTTCGAGTTTCTGGCAGGTTTTTACCGAGTATTCAGACTTCATTCACGGTGCCTTTGTGAGTGCCGGAAGAACATTCTGGTTTTTATCCCAACCGGTTCCTTTTCCGTTTTCTAAAGAGAAGCTTATAACAGAGCAAAGATTCGTTGTCAATTCGAGAAGGGATTAA
>CAZSGR010000001.1:58042-59644 GCA_964606185.1 uncultured Eubacteriales bacterium | reverse complement strand
CGTAAATGGGGTCAGGCCTCGACAATAGACATTGGAAATCAGGTTCTGTCAAGGAGTTAGTCTTCATCGGCCTTGAAGGTGCCGAGTTGGATTTCAAGCTTTGTGTATTCATTAAGGGTAAATTCTAGATCCTAAAGCCTAAATCGAGGCACCAAATGTCTAATGTCGAGGCCTGATCCCTTCTTTTTAAAGCAGGCCTGTTCTTTGGTTGAACTCCTCGATCAGCCTATCGATCTCATCCGCATTCGATTGAATCCTCATCCAGTAACCTGGATAGTCGTTCCACTGGGCATTCAGTTCATCCACATATTTTCCCTGCTGCTCAACCCAGGTGAAGTATTTCAAGTTGTGGATCCGTTTTCTGTCATAATGGTTCAGTTCAAGCATGTGGTCCATTTTCGTACCAAGAAGAGAACTATGATAATCTTTCACGGCATCACGTTCTGAGTATTCTCCGTGCGCTTGCCGGAGTTCCTCCAGGCGGCTTCCGTAGAGCTCCATGGAATCCGTAAAAACGGTGAGGATCACGTCTTTTGAGGTGAGTTCATAATATTTAGAAAACTTGATGGCGGCCAGCAGATTGCTCATGCTCGATATTCCAAAGAGAGGGAGGTCGTTCACTACGGCTTCTGTGACCCCTTGTTTTTTCAGGAATTCCATCCCGGCCGGTTCGTTGAAGAGCCTGATAAGGCTCATGCAGTCGTTGTCATCGATAGCGATAACCATATCTGTGTTCCGGACATTGTGGATCCATGGGACGTGCTTATCACCGATGCCCTCGATCCGATGCCCTCCAAAACCATTGAGAAGGAGAGTAGGGCATTGAAGAGCTTCTCCGGCAGCCACAGTGCACGCAGGAAATTTTTCCTTGAGATAATCTCCGCAGCCCGACACAGTCCCCGCCGAGCCAGAGGTGGCCACAAAACCCGCAAATCGCTCTTCTTCTGACATGATTTTCCCGAGTGCTTCTTCAGCGGCATTCCCTGTGACAGAGTAATGCCAGAGATAGTTCCCGAATTCGTCAAACTGGTTAAAAACCACGACGTTCTCACGGATTTTCCGAAGCTCCCAACACTTATCGAAGATCTCTTTGACATTGCTCTCGCAGCCAGGAGTCTCGATCACCTCTCCTGCGACAGTCGAGAGCCATTCAAACCGCTCCTGGCTCATTTCTTCGGGCAGGATCGCGATGGATTCGCAGGCCAGCAGAGCGGCATCATAAGCGCCTCCGCGGCAGAAATTGCCAGTAGAGGGCCAGGCCGCTTTTTGATGGGTTGGGTCGAACTGGCCTGTGACAAGCTTCGGAACAAGGCAGCCGAATGTGGCCCCCACTTTATGGGAACCTGTGGGGAACCACTTTCCGATGAGACCGATAATTCGAGCATCGACACCGGTTAACTCTCCGGGAAGCTCGATAGTGTTGACCTCTCCGAAGCCTCCCCCTTGTGCAACAGGCTCATTCTTCCAGGTGATTCTAAAGAGGTTGGAGGGATTTATCTCCCACAATCCGATCCCTTTGAGTTTTTCTGTGGTCTTATCAGGGATTAGCTCCGGGTTTTGCATCTGTCGGAATGTGGGAATGATGATGTGGCGTTCTCTGGC
>CAZSGR010000001.1:0-57942 GCA_964606185.1 uncultured Eubacteriales bacterium | reverse complement strand
GCTCCGGGTTTTGCATCTGTCGGAATGTGGGAATGATGATGTGGCGTTCTCTGGCGCGTTTGATCGCTTTTTTGAGGATTGTTTCATTCTTTTTCAGGTCTAACATGATGGAATGTTTCTCTCTACAGGTATTCTGTTTTTTTCTTTTTTTTGATCTGTTCCACGATTTCCTTCACTTTCTGATCCTGGCTCTTGTGAACGACGAGAAGGGCGTCTTCAGTATCCACGACGATGATGTCCTTCACCCCTATCAAGGCTGTGAGCTTGCCGGGATTATAGACGAGACAATCCCGGGAATCCAGGATGATATTTTCTCCTTTCAAGGCATTTCCTGTCTTGTCCTGGGGCCATATCTCGGCCAGAGAGGACCAGGCGCCCACATCAGACCAGCCAAAGTCACCCTTGGCCATCAGGACGCCTTCAGCCTTTTCCATCAGGGCGTAGTCGATGGAGAGAGAAGGAATCTTTTCGAACAGGGAAGAGATTCGCGCCCCATCGTTGGTTTTGAGAGCCTCCAGGATTTTTGTCCAGTAAGAAAACATATCTGGCGCAAAACGTTCGAGCTTCTGGGCGAATACACCCGCCTGCCAGAGGAACATCCCTGAATTCCAGAAATAATTCCCTTCTTTAAGAAATATTTTGGCCTGTTCAAGACCCGGTTTTTCTTTGAATTCCTGTACGTTATAGAAGTACTCCTCCAGCGTTTTGAGCGGATTATCCATGGAAAACCGGATGTACCCGTATCCTGTGGCCGGGTAGGCTGGAGGGACTCCAAAGGTGACCAGGTAGTTTCCGTTTGAGGCAGCGCTGGCGGCGGCCTCGAATTTCTTGAGGAAGAGAGAAGAATTCTTTATCAGATGGTCAGCCGGCAAAGCGGCAACGACTGCCTCTGGATTCTGGAGATAGATCCGGGCTGTGGCCAGTATTAAAGAGGGAGCCGTGTTTTTTCCCCTGGGCTCTACCAGAAAGTTCTCATCCGGAATGCCGGAGAAAAGGCTTTTAATTGTCTCCGTCTTTTCAGGATTGGCGATTGTGTAGATGTTGTTCAAAGGAACTCGAGGGGAAAGGCGGTCGATCGTCTCCTCAATCATTGTTTTTTCGCTCACTATCGGGAGAAACTGCTTCGGTTTGTTTTTCCGGCTCACCGGCCAGAATCGTGTGCCGGCTCCTCCCGCCATGATGATCACTCGAAGGTCCATTTGAAACTCCTTTAAAACAAAACTGAAGTGTTAAATCGAGAAAAAAGGCCGGAAAGGACAACCCGTTCACCTCGAGGAGAAAAAATAAAAAAATATTGGATCCACTCCTGTGGGGCCTTAAAAAAGATGCTCTGAGTCAAATGCACATTCAGGCTCAAGTTCGTTCTAACCTTTGGATGACTTCCTCGATGACCTGTTTAACCTCGCTCTCAATATTTTCCAGGTCTTTTTCTGTATCACCTTCAAAACGAAGAACCAGGACTTCTTGAGTGTTGGAAGCACGGACCAATCCCCATCCGCCGGGATAGATGGCCCTGACTCCGTCGATATCGATGATGGGGTATTTATGGGATAATTCTTTTTTGACTTCTTCCACGATTTTGAATTTGACTTCGTCTGAGGCGTATATCCTGATCTCAGGAGTGCTGAAAGTCTTGGGCAGGTCTGAAAGCATCTGCGAGATTCTTTTGTCGGACCGGGAGAGAAGCTCAAGAAGACGGGCTGAGGAGTAAATGGCATCGTCAAAACCGAAAAATCGGTCCGCAAAGAAGATATGACCACTCATCTCTCCGGCCAGAAGGGCCTTTTCTTCCTTGATTTTTTTCTTGATCAAGGAATGCCCTGTTTTCCACATGATGGGCCGGCCGCCCAGTTTCTCGATTTCATCATACAGGACTTTGGAGGCTTTGACTTCTGAAATTATGGGAGCTCCGGGGTTGGAGGGAAGAATATCACGAACGAAAAGTACCATGAGCACGTCTCCCCAGATGATATTTCCCTCATCGTCGATTATGCCGATCCTGTCTCCATCCCCATCGTAGGCAATCCCCAGGTCCGCTTTCGTTTCTTTCACTTTTTGGACCAAATCTTCAAGGGCTTCTGGGAGAGTCGGGTCCGGGTGATGGTTGGGGAACCTGCCGTCCATCTCGCAGTAGAGCTCGATAACCTCACATCCCATTTTTTTAAAAATGGGAACGGCAACAACGCCTGCCGTTCCGTTCCCCGCGTCCACGACCACTTTCAACTTTTTTTCAAGTTTGATGTTTTTCAAAACATATTCCTGGTATTCGGGGACAATATTATAGTCTTTGGTGCCGGCGCTTTTTTCTTCTATGAAATCTTCGTTTTGGATGATAGTGAATATATCCTGGATGGCTGCCCCGTAGAGCGTTTCCTCCCCCGCCATCATCTTGAACCCGTTATATTCCGGCGGATTATGGGAGCCGGTGATGATCACTCCAGCCTCAATTTTTTTATAGTATATAGTGAAGTAAAGAAGAGGAGTGGGGATGATGCCGAGGTCGACGATTTCGCAACCTGTTGAGAGAAGACCTTTGGCCAGCGCTTTGGAATAAAGAGGAGAGCTGAGCCGGCAGTCCCTTCCCAGCGCCACTTCTTTTCTCTGGTTCCACCGGAAATAAGTGCCGATCCCTTTGCCCAACAATTCGACCGTTTCTTGGGTCAGGTCTTTATCGACGAGTCCTCTTATGTCATACTGTCTGAAAATTTCAGGTTTGATTTTCATTCTTTCCTCCCCAAAATACTTCTGGATTCTCTTCCAGATAGAATGGGAAAAATACACGGGAAGGGAGCGATGCCATTCTCGTGTATTTTAGTCATTATATTGCCTAAATAAAATTGATGAGAACCTACTTCTGGAAAAACCTGTAAGAAGTGGTTGTGCCTTTCATCCCTTCCATTTGTCTTATTCTCTGCGTCACAAAACTCATTCGAGGAATATATTATTGAATCCCTTTTCGTACTGGCCTGTGCTCTTTATCCCCGGCGAGTCCGCCAGGCTCTACAATTTGATCTCTTTCTGCTCGGTCAAGGCTTTGAAATTCTCTTCGATGTCATCCCATTTATCCTGGGCTTCCAGAATGAACTCGATGAACTCCCGGACAGCTCCTCTGCCTCCAGGTTGGGAGCAGACAAAATGACTGTATTTTTTAATCTCTGGGTGGGCGTCGGCCACAGATCCGGCAAAGCCCACTGACTTGAGGACTTCAAGATCTCCGATGTCATCCCCTATGTAGGCGATCTCCTCGGGTTCGAGCTTTGATTTTTCCAGAATTTCAGATAGAGCCTTTTTCTTATGAAGGATTCCCTGGTAAACCTCAGAAATTTTCAGTTTTTCCGCTCTCTTTTCCAAAGGTTTTGATTTTTTTCCGGTGATGATCCCTGTTTTCAAACCGGCTAAATGGGCAAGCAAGATTCCTGCGCCGTCTTTGACGTTGTAGGATTTGAGCTCCTCGCCGTCAGGAAGCACGAGGATGGACCCGTCTGTGAGAGTACCATCCACATCCATGATGATCATTTTGATCTTGCGGGCTCGGTCTCTGGCATTCATCAAAACATCTCTGTTCGCCACAGGTCATGGAGATGGATGATCCCTTCAATCTTTCCCTCTTTGTTCTTAATGACCAAAGAAGTGATTTTATTCTCCTCCATGATGTTCAATGCAGTGGTGGCCAAATCCTCACTGTTGACAGTCCAAGGGTCGGGAGTCATGCACTCCTGAGCCTTCTTATCCAGAAAACTCTTCCCGAATTTCTGGATTTTTCTCCTTAAATCTCCGTCTGTGACAACTCCGACGAGCCTCTCCTTGTTGTCCACGATGCATGTCATCCCCAGTTTTTTCCTGGACATCTCTTCGAGAACCTCTTTCATCGGAGCCTCCTGAGAAACACAGGGAACCTTTCTTCCTCTGTGCATAAGGCTTTTAATCTTAAGAAGCTTTTTTCCGGCCTCCCCTTTGGGATGAAATACCGCAAAGTCCTTCTCTCCGAATCCCTTTTTCTTCATCAGGGCGATGGCGAGGGCGTCCCCCAAAGCAAGGGCGGCTGTGGAGCTTGCAGTGGGAACCAGACCGTTTGGCTCAGCTTCTTTTTCAACCCGCGCCTCCAGAACAATATCGCTGTATTCGGCCAGTTTTGATTTTTTATTTCCTGTGATACTGATGAGTCGGATTCCCGCTCTCTTGAAGAAGTCCAGGAGGCCGATAATCTCTTTTGTCTCACCGCTGTAGGAGATGGCTATGAGGACATCTTCTTTGACGACCATGCCAAGGTCTCCATGTCCGGCTTCTGCCGGATGGATAAACAGGGCGGGGGTGCCACAGCTAGAGAGGGTGGCGGTGAGCTTCCGGCCGACGAGACCGGATTTTCCCATCCCGGTTACAATAACACGAGCCTTTGAATTGAAGAGAAGGTCAACGGCTCTGAAAAAATTGTCATCCAAATTTGAAGCCAGAGTTTTGACTGCATCGGCTTCGATCTTCAGGACTTTTTTTCCGATTCTGATTATCTCATCTTTGTTCATAGCGTTTTATTGTTCCTTATAAAAGTCACTCCTTCCCATTTCTTGCCTTTTCAAGCTTGAGCAGAGAGCCCAGGAGACTCTTTAAGTCTTTTAAATTCAATGTGTTATGGATATCTGAGAGTGCTTTGCGGGGATTATCGTGGATTTCGAGGAAGACTCCATCCGCCCCTACGCTGACTCCGGCTTTGGCCACATACGGGATGAATTCTGCATCTCCTCCTGAAGAAACTTCCTCCCCTCCCGGTTTTTGGACGCTGTGCGAGGCATCGATGACAACAGGAAATCCCCATTCCTTCATGACAGGAATGGAGCGGATGTCAAATACTAAGTTATTGTAACCAAAAGAGTTGCCTCTTTCAGTGAGGATTATTTTCTCATTTTTCTGGCTGAGGGCTTTTTCCACGACATTTTTCATTTCGGAAGGAGAGAGAAACTGCCCTTTTTTTATGTTGAGCGGTTTTTGGGTTTGAGCGGAAGCCAGAAGCAAGTCTGTTTGACGGCAGAGAAAAGCAGGGATCTGAATCACATCCAGGACGCGGGCGGCCTTCTCCACCTGGCCTGTCTCATGAACATCCGAAAGGACAGGAACACCGACCTCTTTTTTTATATGCTCCAGAGTTTCCAGCCCGGACTCCAGCCCTGGCCCTCGGTAAGATAATATCGAAGAACGGTTGGCCTTGTCGAATGAAGACTTGAAAATATAGGGCACTCCGAGCTCTTGGCATATCTTTTTTATTTCTTTGGCCATGAAAAGAGCGTGCTCTTGACTTTCGATGACGCAGGGCCCTCCGATCAGGAAAAGGGGATGGCTCCCGCCGATTTTAATTTTTTCGTTTATGCGAATTTCTTTTGGAACGATAGGCATGGCTTGCTCCGATAAAAGCTTTGAAAAGGGGATGTGGATCCAGAGGCTTTGATTTAAATTCAGGATGGAACTGGCAGCCGAGAAACCAGGGATGGTCTTTAATCTCCACGATCTCCACCAGGCCATAGTCAGGATTCTTCCCGGAGATGAACAGACCGTCTTTGGCCAGTGTATTTTCATATTCGGGATTGAATTCGTAACGGTGGCGGTGGCGCTCGTTGATGCTCAGTTTTCCATAGGCTTTTTCGGCAAAAGATCCCTTTTCCAGGCGGCAGAGATACTGGCCCAACCTCATGGTGCCCCCCAGGTCTTTGATCCCTTTCAATTCCCTCCATTTAAAGAATATTTTGTGGGGAGTTCGGGCATTGAACTCGGTGCTGTTGGCATTTTTGAGTGATGCGATATTCCGCGCATACTCGATGGCAGCCACCTGCATTCCCAGGCAGATACCGAAGAAAGGCACTTTTTGTGTGCGCGCAAAAGTCACAGCTTTAATTTTTCCCTCGATCCCCCTCACTCCAAAACCGCCCGGAACCAATATCCCGTCCGCATCGCCCAGGACTTCCTCAGGGTTGTGGATTTCGATATCTTCCGCTTCTATCCAGGATATGTTGACCTTGAGCCCGTGGGCGATTCCTCCGTGATATAGTGCCTGGTTAAGGCTCATGTAAGAATCCTGTAGCCCGGCATACTTGCCAACCAAAGCAATATTGACTTCGTCACGGGGATTTTTCATCCTGTTCACCAGGTTTTTCCAGCGGGCAAGATTTCTTTTCCTTTGAGGGAGGGACAGCTGCTTCAGGATGATCTTATCCAGGTATTCACTCGCGTAATGGAGTGGGATTTCGTAGACATTATCCACATCTTTAGCGGTTATCACTGCCTCCAGTGGAACATTCGTGAAGAGAGAGATTTTGGCCTTAATGTCTTGCCGGAGCGCTCTATCCGTTCGGCAGAGAATGACATCTGGCTGGATTCCGATGGCCTGGAGATCCCGGACGCTGTGCTGGGTGGGCTTTGTTTTGAGTTCTCCGGATGTCTTGACGTAGGGGACCAGTGTCAAGTGAATGAAGACGGTTTGTTCATGGCCGAGCGACAGCCTCATCTGCCTTGTGGCTTCCAGGAAGGGTTGGCTTTCGATGTCTCCCACGGTCCCGCCTATCTCCACGATAACAATATCGTTTTTGTCTGCAGCCGCATAGAAAGCTTTTTTGATTTCATCCGTGACGTGAGGGATGACCTGAACTGTTTTACCCAGGTACTCGCCTTTGCGTTCTTTTCTTAAGATGGCCTCATAAATCTGCCCGGCTGTCCAGTTATGGGCCTTGGTCGTCTTAGTAGAAGTAAAACGTTCGTAATGGCCCAGGTCAAGGTCGGTTTCTGCCCCGTCGTCCGTGACATAGACTTCCCCGTGCTGGAAGGGATTCATAGTGCCAGGGTCCACGTTGAGGTAAGGGTCGAATTTCTGGAGAGTGATCTTATATCCGTGGCTTTCCAGGAGCGCTCCGAGGGAAGAAGCGGCGATGCCTTTTCCCAGTGCTGAAAGGACTCCTCCGGTGATGAAGATAAATTTTGTCATCTATCCCTGTCTTTTAATAAATTTTCAACTCTGATTATATCCTCAGGTAAATCAACACTCAAGGTCGAAAATTTATTTTCGATAATTTTTATTCTGTAGCCACTCTCCAACGCCCTGAGCTGTTCCAATTTTTCTGTTTTCTCCAGCCTGGATGGAGGAATCCGGAATAATTTTTGAAGAAAATCTTTTTGGTAGCCATAGATCCCGATGTGCCGCCAGAAATAATCGGATGCTTGAAAAGGAAGAGGAGAGCGGGAAAAATACAAGGCAAAGCCGTCTTTGTCAGGGACAACTTTGACGACATTGGAGTCATTGAGGAGATTCAAATCATCCTCCTTAACGGCCAGAGTGGCCATAGGAATGTCTTCGTCCTGCAGGGCCTCCACCAGTTCATCTATGGCTTCACCTTTAATAAGGGGTTCATCTCCCTGGATATTGATGACTACAGAAGCATTTATTTCACGGGCAACCTCTGCCACCCTGTCTGTGCCAGAACGGTGGGAGGAAGACGTCATCCGCGCCTCTGCGCCAAAATCTTGAGCGGCCTGCAAAATCCTTTTATCATCAGTGGCCACTATGACTCTTTCCAGGTTTTTAGCTGTGCGTGTGGCTTCGTAGACTCTTTGAATCATGGGTTTTCCCTGGAGGAGAGCCAGAGGCTTTCCCGGGAATCTTTCCGCATGATACCGAGCGGGGATGATCCCTGTTGCGAGTTTCAAGGTTGGTATTCCGTTTCAATCTCTTCGTCAGTCTTTTCGGTTTTTTCCGGTTCTTCCTTAGGTTCTGGTGGGGGAGGAAGCTCGTCGGAGGTCTGGCAGCTTGTTTCCAGGTAAGCTCCTTCTTCGACAACAAGCTTCGGGGCAGTGACTGATCCGATGACCCGTCCGGTTGAATTGATCTCCACCTTTTCTTTTGCCTGGATGTTTCCTTTTATTTCACCGTTAACGACAATGTAGCCGACCTTGATTTCTGCCTCGATCTTTCCGTTCTCTCCAACGATAAGAGTGGATTCAGAGTCTATGGTCCCTTTGAATGACCCGTCAATGCGGAATGAGCCCTTGAAGCTTAGATCTCCTTTAATGTGAGTGTCCTTGTCTAGAAATCCTGTCATCTTGTTTTCATTGATTGCTCTTTTCCTGTCTTCCATCAGTTCACTCCTTTATTTTTTCAAAAATTCGATTTAATTCTTCGGTGGAAAAATAATGAATTTTTATTATTCCCTTCTTCTGGCTTCCTGAAATGGAAACTTTTGTCCCTAAATGCCTGATGAATTCTTCCTGAAGAGCCATCAGATCAGGATTAGGAGGCCGCTTTTTTTCTTTTTGAGGAGAGTCTTTGAGAGCATGAACTGTTTTTTCGATCTGCCGGACCGAGAGTTGTCTGTTCACGATTTGCTTTGCCATGGCCACTTGATCTTTAGCTGTTTCCAGAGAGAGAAGAGCCCTGGCATGTCCCATAGAGATTTTTCCAGTTGCCAGATGATCCTGGATTTCTTTCGGCAGGTTGAGAAGACGGAGATAGTTAGCCACTGAAGCCCTCTCCTTCCCCACCTTTTCAGCGATTTCCTGCTGCGTGTAGTTTAATTCTTGGCTGAGTTTTTGGTAGGCCAGGGCGATTTCTAAAGGATTCAGGTCTTCTCTTTGAAGATTTTCAACGAGGGAAGTCTCAAGCTGCTGAGCTTTGGGCATGGTGCGGATGATAGATGGGATTTTTTTAAAACCAATCTTCTGAGCCGCTCGCCACCGGCGTTCTCCAACGATAATGATGTAATGATTTCCTTCTGGCACAACGAGCACAGGTTGAAGAATGCCCGATTCCTTTATCGAACTGGCAAGCTCATCAATGGAATCTTCGTTGAATTTCAGTCTCGGCTGGACAGAGCTTGGCTTTAGCTTTTCAATGTCTAGCTCTGCATACTGTTCTTCTTTCAGAATACCGAATTCCTCTGGAATAAATGCTTTTAAGCCTTTTCCGAGTGCCTTCTTTTTCATCTCTTTAGAATCTCCTGGGCTAAATTTTGATACGCTTCGGCTCCTTTTGAATTTTTCGCATACAGAATGACCGGCTTGCCGTAACTCGGAGCCTCGGCAAGTTTGACGGTTCGTGGGATAATGATCTTATAGGTGGTCCCTTTGAGAAAACTCTGCACTTCCTGAGCTACCAGTTTAGAGAGGTTAGTCCGTTCATCATGCATGGTGAGAAGGATACCTTCGATAGACAGTGAAGGATTCAGGTAGGTGCGTACCTCATCCAAGATTCGGAAGAGTTCTGGAATGCCTTCCATACAAAAAAATTCGCATTGGACCGGAATCAGAACCGAATCGGCGGCTGTGAGAGCGTTGATTGTGAGAAAACCAAGGGATGGAGGGCAGTCGATAAAGATGAAATCAAAAAAATTTTTAACCTGATCCAAGGCTTCCTGCAATCTTTTTTCTTTCCTCTCTTTGGAATACAGCTCAACCTCTGCACCCGATAATTCAGATGAACAGGGACAGATATAGAGTTTATTTATTTCAGTGGGTTGGATGCAGTCCATCATGTTCTGGCCGTTCATGAGAGCCTGATAGACTCCTTTCTTGGTATTTTTTGTTTTCCCCAGTCCGATTGTTGCCATTCCCTGAGGATCAAAATCAACTATGAGGATCCTTCTTTTTTTTAGGGCAAGAGAGGCAGCAAGATTTATGGCAGTCGTTGTTTTTCCGACTCCGCCTTTTTGATTGGCAATGGCTATGATTTTACTCATTGTGTTTCATCGTTCCACGTGGAACATTTTTTTTGTTCTGGCCTTTTTTCCTTAAAATACGCATGTAGATATGCAGGTTCACAGTGGCGGCGGGAGTCATCCCCGGTATTTTTTTAGCTTCACCGATTGTCTGAGGCTTGAATTCTTCCAGTTTTTCACTCGCTTCCCGAGTTAAACCAGGGATTTTCCGGAAATTTATGTTCTTTGGTATTTTTTCTCCGTCAACTTTTCGGATTCTTGCGATTTCCTTTTCCTGTCTCTTTAAATAGCCCTCATACTTGACTTCTGATTCCAGATGGCGCAATTCTTCATCTGATAAAATTATGTTAAATTTTTTATATTCTACCACATTTTTAAGCCTCACTTCAGGTTTTTTTAGAAAATCCCAGAGAGTGAGACGCTCCCTCTCTTCTGTCGTTATTTTTTCCTTGAGGAGAAAATGGGCCGCTTTCTTTATCTTCTCTTGCTTTTTAAGGAAAGCTTCGTAATCCTTGTCATCGATCAGCCCTATTTTGTGTCCGTAGGGAGTCATTCTTTTATCGGCATTGTCGATCCGGAGCGAAAGCCTGTATTCTGCCCTTGAAGTGAAGAGTCGATAGGGCTCTTCGACTCCTTTTTTGATGAGATCATCGATGAGAACACCGATATACGCTTCGTCTCTCCCCAGGATGAGAGGTTTTTCCTCTTTTATGCTTAATCCTGCATTTATCCCTGCAAGCAAACCTTGAGCTGCGGCTTCTTCATATCCGGAAGTTCCGTTAATCTGGCCAGCAAGGAACAGGTTTTTAATAGGCCTGGTTTCCAAGGTGGGGAGAAGCTGTGTGGGGATGACCGCATCGTATTCGATTCCGTAGGCGGGCCTGAGCATTTTTGCCTGGTCTAAACCGGGGATGCTTTTCAGGATCTTCTTCTGGACTTCGAGGGGGAGGCTGGATGAGATCCCGTTGACATAGGTTTCGGATGTTTCCAGACCTTCGGGTTCGAGGAAAAATTGATGCCTGAGATGATGCGGGAATTTGATGACCTTGTCTTCTATAGATGGACAGTAACGGGGCCCGATTCCGGCAATTTTGCCGCTGTACAGGGGTGATTTGTCCAGGTTTTGATTGATAATCGCATGCGTTTGTTTGTTTGTGTACCCGATATAGCAGAGGACTTTGTTCTCAAGGGTTTTGTGGGTCCGGAAAGAAAAAGGAACGGGTTCTTCGTCTCCTGGTTGGGGAGTGAAACGATCCCATTCGATGGTGTGCTTGTCGAGTCTCATGGGTGTTCCTGTTTTCAATCGGAAGGTTTTCAAGCCTATTTTCTTCAGGTTTTGTGCCAGTTCGTGCGATGACGGCTCGTTCGCCCTCCCCGCGGAATAACTGTGTAATCCGATATGAATCAGTCCGTTGAGGAATGTTCCTGGCGTGAGAATCACTGCTTTGGCGTGCAGCCGATTTCCTTCCAATGTCACAACACCTATCGTTTTTTTATTTTTTATCAGGATTTCTGTCACTATGCCTTGAAAAAGCGTTAGATTCGGGATGTTTTCCAGTCTGTTCTTCATGGCCAGCCTGTATCGGGCTTTATCCGATTGCGCACGGGGAGCTTGAACGGCCCCTCCCCGACTCCGATTCAGCAGCCTGAAATGAATGCCTGTTTCGTCGGCCAGGAGGCCCATGATTCCGCCCAGGGCGTCGATCTCTCGGACGAGCTGTCCTTTGGCGAGACCTCCTATGGCAGGATTACAGGACATCTGAGCGATTGTCTCGAGGTGGATTGTGATAAGGCAGGTTTGGAACCCCATGGTGCTTGTGGCATAGGCGGCCTCACAGCCTGCATGGCCGGCCCCGATGACGATCACATCGTATTCATCCACGAAATTCATTTTTCGTTCTATTTGCCCACACAAAACCGGCTGAATATGTTGTTAATGATGTCGTCTGCCCGGATTTCTCCAGTGAGCTGCCCGATTAAAGGGATGGCCCTTCGGATTTCTTCCGCATAAATTTCTTCGGGATAGCCTTGTTTGAGGAGATTCTGTCCCTCGATTAGAGAATCAAGAATTTCTTCGAGAATGAGTTTTTGGCGCAAATGAAGGATGATTTCGTTATCCTGTTCCAGGTCGGGGATAAATAGTTTATAGATTTTGTCCTTAAGCTTTTTCAGGTTTGTTCCCTTGAGTGCGGATATTTCGATATTTGGGATGTGTCCCGCCTGTTTTTTCACTCGTTCCGTGTTCATTTTGAGGGGAAGGTCGATTTTATTGAAAATGAGCAGGATTTGTTTGCCTGAAAATTTCTTTATCAGCTTAAAATCCTCAGGAGTCTCTTTGCAGGAGACATCCAGGATGTGGAGAATTCCGTCGGCCTGAGAGGCGAGTTTTTTTCCTCTTTTGATTCCTTCTTTCTCCACAGGGTGATGGGGACTTCCCAGTCCGGCCATATCAATAAGAGTGAAAATGGAATCCTTTACACTGATGGTTTCCTTGAGAAAGTCCCGTGTTGTCCCAGGATGAGGGGTAACGATGGCTCTGTCTTTTTTGAGAAGTGAATTGAAAAGCGTGGATTTCCCCACGTTGGCTCTTCCTGTAATGGCGAGGGTGACTCCTTCAGTAAGCGTTTTCCCCAGATCGTAACTTTCCACGAGATTATTTACAGAATAGATTGCGTTTTTTAATGTTTTTAACGTTCGCTTTGTTGAGATTCGCAGCCTCTCATCCGGAAATTCGATACGAGCCTCGACCTGAGAAAGGATCTGGATAATTTGATCCCTAAGGGCAGATATCTGCTTGGAAAGGCTGCCTTCGAGCTGTTTGAAAGATATTTTGGCCTGTTTATAGGAGGCGGCCTGGATGATGTCGTTGACAGCCTCTGCCTGGATGATGTCGATTCTTCCTCTCAGATAGGCCCTGAGTGTGAACTCTCCCGGGTCAGCGTGCCTTGCTCCCTCTTTTATACCGAGGCGGACAAGCTGCTCGAGAATGACAGGACTCCCGTGGCAGCTGATCTCAACCATGTCTTCTCTTGTGTATGTGTTTGGCCTGGGGAAGTACGTGAGAAAGGCCTCTTCGAAATAGTCCCTCTGTTCGTGATTGTACAGGTTCCCGAGTACAGGATGCCTGGACGTGATTTTAGTTCCGCTTTTTTTTGGTTTGAATATTTTTTTGGCAACCGAAAGAGATTTTTTTCCGCTTAGCCGCACGATGCCCAGCCCCCCGTGGCCAATAGGAGTGGAGACGGCGATTATTGTATCTTCAAGCATAACTACCCTTAATCATTCATAAAATCTACCGACACCTTACATATTCCTCTAAAAAGGGGGCAGTTCCTCTCTTCTTAAAATAAAAACTGAAAGGGACAGTCCCCATTATCTCATAATTCGGCATTTTTTACTCTTTGGGCGAGCAAATCTGACGACATTTTCTTAAAAAAATTGTCATCGCGAGCGACCTGTTGGTGCGCGGTGACTTCAAGTAGAGTGATGTCATTGCGAGCGACCGAAGGGAGTGTGGCAATCTCAACCTTTTGTTTAAAAAAAATCACCACATTCGATTCTCTCTTCGCAACGACGTCTTTGGCAACCTCGACTCGTGAATAATCAAGGTTACTATATTAAATCTTGGAGAGGAAACAGTAAAGACTAAAAGGAACAAAAAAAAGGAAAGGAGTGAGGCTATTGCGCCTCGCTTTTTAAAGGGGATATCTTGATTCGTTTCAGGAATCCCTCTCCAATACTTTCGGTGGTGATCCCTGGGATTTGATTCGCAGCGATATGGACGATCCGCCTTTCATATGGATTCATCATGTCCAGAATTTCGTCCTTGCCTGTTTCATGGACATGGCTGGCCACATGCTGAGCATACTCCTTGATTTCTCTTTCTTTTCTTTTTCTGTAAAACTCACAGTCGGCCTGAACTTTCTCGGGAGAAACTTTGTTGAGAATATGCTGGAAAGCCATGAGAAGTGCTCCGTCCTTCCGTAGGAGGAGGTGTTTATCATTTCCTTCGAAGGTGAGGTGGATGATGTCATTTTTTCTTTTAATCTGGTATTTAATATCAAGAGGAAACATTGTGAGAATCTTATTGAGAAACTGTGCCACCGGATGTTCTTCTGGCTCCATTTTCTGCCAGGCACGGATCACTATCTCTTTTCTCTTCATTCCGAAGAGCTTGGTTTTTTCGGCAACGATCTCGTAGTTGAACTTGCTTCGAGGAAGCTTGAGGACATGTTCGGCTTGACTTATCACATCCTCTAAGTTTTTCCCCTTGAATTCTTGTTCTTGGTTATTTTTTTCTTCTTTTTCCATGAGTTTTTCTCTTTTCTTTTTCCCTCAAGCGATTCATGATGTACTGCTGAGCGATTTGAAGGACGTTGTTCGTCAGCCAGTAAAGGACGAGGCCGCTCGGAAAATTTATGAATAATATTGTGAAAATAACAGGCATCATGAGCATCATCCTTGCCTGAGTGGGATCGGCGGATGTGGGAGTCATCTTCTGGCTGATGAATTGGGTCACACCCATCAGAATCGGGGTCACGTAAAAAGGATCTTTTGCGGAAAGGTCCGTGATCCAGAGGATGAAAGGACTCTGCCTGAATTCAATCGCGACCATCAGAAGCCTGAAGAATCCGAAGAAAACAGGAATCTGGATGAGCATAGGCAAGCACCCACCGGCCGGATTGACACCCTGTTCCTTATAGAGCTTCATAACCTCTTCGTTCATTCTGCGCCGCTGCGCCATGTCCGTTTTTGCTTTTTTATACCTGGCTCTTATGGCTTTGATCTTGGGCTGGAGTTCCTGCATTTTCGACATGGAGCGCATGCTGGTGTAGGTTAATGGGAAAAAGAGAATTTTAATGATGATAGTGATGATGATAATGGATAATCCCCAGTTAGGGATAAGTCTGTAGAAATATTTGCTGGTTTTGAGAAGGATTTCGGAAATGAACCCGAACATCCCGAATTTGACCAGTCTTTTGGCCTCATTCCCGAACTCAACCAGAGTATCGTACTCCTTGGGGCCGATATAGACTTTTTGAGGAGGAGTTACAGAGAGGAGAAAGTAGGGATTTTCTTCGGGTCCCTCTCTCAGGAAAGCAGCACTGGCCTGTTGGTAGGGGGTGAGGAAGAGGGCGGCGAAGTAATTGTCTTCGTAGGCAGCCCATTGGATAAAATAAAAGACATTTTTATTCGAGCTGACGAGATCCTGCCATTTTTTTGCTGGTTTGAACTTTAACTCGCTGAGACGGTCATCTTTCCGGGGCGGGTAGACAGCTATTCCGCTCCCTCCTCCTGCTAATCTTCTTCTGGTATCAGAGGGAGTCGGGTTGCTGAATCCCGGCCCCCAGATGACGTGGGGTTCAACCTTCTGCCCATACTTCCAAACATCGATTTGTACATCAAAATCGTATTTTCCATCCTGAAAAGTAAGGATCTTCTCGACTCGTGTCCCCCTCTCATCCGCAAATTGAAAGCGGATTTCTCCAGCCCGCCCCTCGGACAGTACCAGTTCGAGGTTTGATGGCTGATAGAGAGAATTGTTGACGAGGCTGTCGAAAGATGAATCATCTGTTCGCAAAGAGAAAGGGTAGATTTTAACCTCTGATGAGAGCCGAGAAACAAGCTCTAGGTCTTCTTTATTTTCATTTTTGTGTTTTTTGAGCTTCCAGCTCTTCAAGACGCCTCCTCTGTTGCTCCAGGTCGCTTGATACAACGAAGTATCAATCGTAATTTCTTCTTCGGCTTGGGATGAGATAATTTGAGGGAGCGCTTCTTCTCTGGGTTGCTCTTTTTCCTGGATCGTCCCCTCAATTTCAGGTGATTCCTTGACGTAAGGAAGCTGTTCTGGCTTTTTTTCGATTTCTGTGATGCTCTCGGCCGGGATTTCTGGCTGAGGTTTTTTCTTAAAGAAGACTGCCTGGTAAAGAACCAATACCAGAAAGGAGAGAACGATAGCGACTAATACTCTTTTTTCCATTGAATATCCTCTTAAGGTACGTGATCGACTCCTCCAGGATGAAAAGGATGGCACTTGGCAAGCCTTTTGCCTCCTAAAAATATTCCTTTGAGAAAGCCGTGTTTTTTTATTGCTTCAGATGTGTACACCGAACACGTCGGGGTGAAGCGACAGTTGCGTCCCAATAGAGGAGAAAGGAGCAACTGATAAATTCTTATTAGGAATAAGGCGATTTTTTTCATGGAGTTGGGTGGCTCTTGGAGATGGATTTTATGGCCGCCAGGTAGTCTTCTTGAAGCGTCAGCCAGGAGGCTTCGAGGATCTCTCTTTTGACGATAATGATGATATCATGGGGATCTTTGAGCAAGTTTTTATTCCTTCGGAATAAAGTTCTTATCCATCTCTTGAATTTATTTCTTTTAACGGCGTTACCGACTTTTTTACTGACAACGACTGCCATCCTGGAAGAACCTGAAGCGCTGGAGAGATAAATGAGATTGAAATATTTGCCTCTGTAACGCTTGCCTTTTTTATAAAGGTGGAAAAATTCCTTGTTCTTTCTTATTCTTTCGGAAGGGCCAAAGGTTTCATCCATTAACCCGCAAGTCTTTTTCTGCCTTTTTTTCTTCGGTTCTTGATTATGTGCTGGCCGCCTTTAGTCCGCATGCGCACCAGAAAACCATGATTCTTTTTTCTTTTTCTCTTGTTAGGCTGGAAAGTTCTTTTCATCTTCTTCTTTCTCTGTGTGTATTCTTAGAGAAAGTATGTTAATAAACCTGCTTTTATCTGTCAAGTTAGAAAAGAGGGCTGTTCCTTGTCTCTGTCAACGTTCTGCTTAATCCAGCATGAATTTTAACTTCACCTTCATGCCGCGACTCACCTGCACACGGGGAGGATTTTATGCAGATTGAGATGGTGAAAGAAGGAGAAAAAGAGTTTAATTTTTGTTGGAAATTGATTTGACTCCTTGGGATGGATTGATTATAATAATCACCCATGGATTCATTCAAGGTTGGAGAAACAATCATTTATCCCAATCAGGGGCTAGGCATTATCGAAGACATCCAGGTAGAAGATTATTTCGGGGAAAGATCCAAAGTGTATCACCTGAGAATTATTTCGAACAACACTCTTGTCATGGTTCCTTCATCCAACGCTGAAGAAATAGGGATTAGAAAGCCCATCTCGGTCAAATCTGTCAAAAAGATTTTTGATTTTATGCGGAACGGCGATGTTGATGTCCCGATGAACTGGAAAGGAAGATACAAGGAACACTTAAACCTTTTGAAGTCCGGAACGATGGTGGACATGGCTTTGGTTTTGAAGAGCTTGTATTACTTGAATCTCATCAAGCCTCTTTCTTTCCGTGAGAAGAAAATGATGGAAAGGGTCAAAGAGCTTATGGTCTTAGAGATCTCAGAAGTCTCTTCTCTTTCCATCTCGGAAATCGAAGAGAAGGTCATGGAAACTCTCTCATGCTGTTTCAAGGACATCGATTCCCGTCTTGATTCTTGATTTTATAGAATATGCTCTTCCCTGCCTTTGTCCTCTTTTTGTTTTTTCTTCTGCTGAGTGCTTTCTTTTCTTCTTCTGAAACTTCCTTTATCTCTGCCAGTCCGTTTAAGCTGGATTACTTGGAAAGTAAAGGCATAAAAAGAGCTATCCTTGTTAAAAAAATGTTGAAGAAGGCGGATAGCCTTCTGGCCACAATTCTTATCGGGAACACTCTCGTGAATGCTGCAGCTGCCTCTATTGCCACTTTTATTTTTGTCTCTTTTATTCCGAACAAGAATCATGCGGTTTTACTGGCCACGATAGTGGTGACATTTTTAATCCTCATTCTTTCTGAAATCACACCAAAAACCTATGCCGCATACAATCCCATAAAGGTTTCCTTCCTGTTTATACGGCCCATTCGGTTTTTTATCGTTATTTTTTATCCTTTTGTCAAAGTATTTACCTTTCTTTCCCGGCTCCTTGTCCCTTCCTCTCGAACAACGGGGACTGCTCTTGCCCGTTCTCTGAATGAAGAAGAGATTAAAGTATTGTTGTCCTTAGGGATAAAAGGGATGTCAACGCTGAGAAAAAAGATGATCTCAGGCGTCTTGGACATTGGATCGCGTCCTCTCCGGGAGGTCATGATTCCACGGCCTCAGATCAAATCGATTGAAATCACATCTTCAAAACAGAAGATTCTGGATACTATCCTTTCCGGCGGATTCTCCAGGTTTCCCGTATATAAGGGAAGGCTGGACAATATTGAAGGGGTGATTCATGCCAAAGATATTATTCCATATCTTGTTGATAATAAAGATTTTAAATTGAGCTCACTTCTTAGAACCCCCCTTTTTCTTCCAGAGTCCGCTTCACTGGAGAGAGCCCTGCTGCAGATGCAGGAAACCGCAAAGCACCTCGTTTTTGTCGTGGATGAATTCGGGAGCATGGAAGGGATTGTAACTCTCGAAGATATAATCGAAGAGATCGTAGGGGATATTCAGGATGAATACGATGCCAAAGAAGAAGATTTATATGTCCAGATAGAGGAGAATGTGTATGTGGTCAGAGGAGGAGCTTCTATCAAAGATATCAATCAGAGGTTTGCCTTTGAGCTTCCGGAAAAGAGTGAATACACGACGATAGCGGGTTTTTTTCTTCATGAGTTTGGTAAGATCCCTCACGAGGGAGAAGTGTTGAATTATAAAGACCTTAAATTTGTTGTTGAGAGAATGAGCAAACACCGTATCAGCCTTCTCCGAGTTATAATAGAGCAGACAGAGGATAGAAAAAAGAATGAGAATCATCGCAAAGAATAAAAAAGCAGATTACAACTATGAGATTCTGGAGAGAATGGAAGCGGGCATTTCTCTTCTCGGAACCGAGGTCAAATCTATCAGAGACGGAAAGATCAGTTTAAAGGAGAGCTATGCGGAAATAAAGGAGGGTGAAATTTTTCTCATCAACTGTAATATCAGCCCTTATGAACCGGCGAGTCGGTTCAACCACGATCCCAGAAGAGAAAGAAAACTTCTGCTTCATCGCCGCGAGATCAAACGATTGATTGGAAAAATCCAGGAAAAGGGATTAACGCTCGTTCCGACAAAGGTCTTTTTCAACGATAAAGGAAAAGTGAAGATAGAAGTCTCCTTGGGCAAAGGAAAAAGGGCTTATGAGAAAAGAGAAGCTATTCGGGAGAGGGACCGTAAACGAGAATTAAGAGCTGAACTTAAAAAGGTTCGGCGATAGCCCACAGGCCAGCTTTATCGCTTCCACCATACTGTTCGCGTTGGCCTTTCTCTGACCAGCGATGTCAAAGGCCGTCCCATGGTCAGGAGAAGTTCGGATGAAAGGAAGACCCAGAGTGACATTAACTCCTTTTTCAAAAGACTCGAGCTTAAAGGGGATGAGTCCTTGATCATGGTAGAGAGCGATGACGATTTTTTCAGAGCAGTTTAAGGCCTTCCAGAACACAGTGTCAGGTGGATAGGGCCCGCTGATTCTCATGCCCTTTTTTTGAGCATAAGTTATAGCCGGAATGATTTCTTCTCCCTCTTCTGAACCAAAGAGCCCTTCTTCTCCGGCATGAGGGTTTAATCCCGCAACCAGGTAATGGAAGGTTCCGGGCTTGATGGTTTCGATAGTCTTATGGAGGTTGAGGAAAAAATCCTGCAGATTTCCCCTTTTAATCTCTTCCAATGCGGATTTTAACGGGAGATGATGAGTGAACAAGGCAACTTTTAACTTTTCCGACCAGAAAGTCATGATAGCCTGGGAGTAAGCTTGGCTGAGGAAATCCGTATGGCCAGACCATTTCAAACCGGCAAGATTCCAGGAGTGTTTGGATATGGGCGCTGTGACAAAAGCCTGGATTGTGCCTTTTTCGGCTTCTTCAACGGCTCTCTTGAAGAAAAGGAAAGATGCCTCTCCGTTTTCCTTTGAAGGGAATCCTTTTTTTACAGTTTTTAGAGGAGTCTCTATTTCCAGAAGAGAGATTGAAGGGATCTGAGATTCCTTGGTTTTCTCATAAGGTTCGATTTCTATGTCAAGGCCCAGGATCCGTTTTTCTTCCTTGATCACGGAAGAAGAGCCGAAAAGTAGATAGGATATTTTCGGAAGAGAATTTTCGGGCAAAAGAGCCTTGAGTACGGTTTCAGGTCCGATTCCCCCTGGATCCCCAAGAGTGATCCCGATCCTAGGAAGGCTCATTTCTTTTTTGGTTTTTCTTTTGCTTCCTTAGCTTCGTTTAGCTTATACAGATACTTGATGCCGTTCTTATAAATCAATAAATTGGGAGCGTTATCGCGGTTGAGCTTTATACAGTTTTTATCATACCACTCAATGTATCCCTCGATTGTTTCTCCATCGTTAAAGACAACTCCCATGTGGATTTTTTTGTTCATCTGTTTGAGGTAGTAGTAATTTTCGGCATGCGTTTCAGAGGGAGGATGGACTTTCTTTTTTGATGAGTCGCGGCTCATTTTATCCTTTATTTCAGATAAGTTGGGTCTGATAAGCTTCCTGTTCATGTTTTACTTCTCCAAGAATTAAGCTGGATAAGAAAGTCAGAAATTCTTTACATATAATAATAACACTATCTTTTTAAAATTTCAAGGATTCGATCCGCATAGTCCATTTAAGTCATAAAAAGAGGACAGGATTTGAATTCATTGGGGTCAAGCCTTATCAGGATTTCGAGATATAGGGCCTGAATCTAGCTGTCTGGCCTCGACTTTAACAAGGTCTGATCCCGATCCAAAGGCAAATCCTGTCCCTTTTTTCTTTATGAGGTCAGGATTCGCGAGGGTGTTTCTTGAGTGTTTGATAGATTAGAGGAAGAACGAGTAGTGTGACCAGAGTAGAAGTGATGAGCCCTCCGACGACGACTGTCGCCAGAGGCCTTTGAATCTCTGCTCCCGGACCCTTGGCCAAAAGAAGGGGCATGATACCAAAAATTGTGGTGAATGTCGTCATCAGGACCGGCCTGATTTTTGTGTTCACGCCCTCGATTATGGCATCCTTCATCGGAGAGCCCTGCGAAAGGCGTCTGTGGAAAGTAGAGAGGAGTACGAGGCCATCCTCCAGGGCAATTCCGAAGATAGCGATGAACCCGATGGAAGCTGGAATGCTCAGATAGAGCCCTGAGAGTTTGAGAGCTATGATTCCTCCTGTCAGGGCTAAGGGAATGTTGATCAGGATAATCAGCACTTCTTGAAATGAGTAGAAAATAGTGAAAAGAAACAAGGCAACAAGAACCAGGGTAATCGGAGTGATAATCGTCAGTCGTCTGTTGGCCTGCTGATGGAGTTCGAACTGTCCCCCCCATTTGATCGTGTAATTGGCAGGCAGCTGGACTTTGTTTTCGATTTCTCTCTTCGCTTCGCTGACAAACCGGCCGATATCCCTTCCTCTGATGTTGCACTGCACAGTGATAAACCTGTTGTTGTGCTCTCGATTTATCACCCGGGAGCCGACGATCTCCACGATAGAGGCAAGCTGTTTAAGAGGAATCTGGCCTCCCCCAGGAAGTCTGATCAGGAGATTTTCGATCTGATCGATATCCTTTCTGAACTCTGGACTAAACCGGAGAAAGATGTCGAATCTTTTCTGTCCTTCATAAACCTGGCCGATTGTTATCCCCCCGACAGCGGCTTTGATTGTATCTTGAATGTCATCGATATTCACACCGTAGCGGGCGATTTGCCCTCTTGAGAGAACGATCTGAATGTGGTTTTGGCCGGTGAATTGCTCGACTTGAACGTTGGCTGCGCCTTTGATGTTCAAGATAGCCTCTTTGATTTCGATTGATTTTTCCTTGAGGATATCGAAATTTTCACCGTAGACTTTTATGGCCAGCTGAGATTTGACTCCTGTGATGAGCTCGTCCAGGTTGTGGGCGATAGGCTGTGTAATATTGAGGTTGATTCCTGGAAATTTTTCCAATCGATGTTCAATCTCTTCCAACATTTCATCCTTGCTTTTGAAATGTTTCCATTTCTGGATGGGATTGAGCTGGACCAGGATTTCTGCGTTATTCACGAAGTGGGCATGGCTTCCGACTTCCCCTCTTCCAATGCGGCTGAGAATACCTGTCACCTCTGGGACTCCCATCAAATCTTTCTCAATGGAGGTCGTCAAGGAGATGGTCTCCTGGAGGCTGATGTTCGGATCTAATGTGGCTCTGAGATGAAGGGTTCCCTCTTCCAAATAAGGAATGTACTCTCTTCCCATAAACGGGATCAACGCCACGCCGATGATGAAGACAAGAAAAGTAGCGATGAAGACTTTTTTCCGGTGTTTCTGGCATTGAGTAAAGAAAGGAAGATAAGCTTTTTTTATGTTTCTGATCAGGAATGGCTCTCTTGTCTCTCCTTTCTTTGGTTTGAGAAAAAAGAAAGACAGAGCAGGTGCTGAGATGAGAGCGAAAATCATAGAGCCTACCAGAGCGAAAGAGATGGCAAGCCCCATCGGCCGGAACATGATGCCTTCCACACCAGTCAGAGTAAAGATCGGGAGGAAAACCAGGATGATGATCACGATGGCGAAGAAGATGGGCCGCCCCACCTCCTTTCCTGCGCGACAGATGGCTTGAACTTTACTTTCATGCTGTAGATGAAGATGGCGGTGTGTGTTTTCTACGAGAATAATGGATGCGTCAGCGATCAAGCCTATCCCTATAGCCAGCCCACCGAATGACATCAGGTCTGCAGCCAGGTTCATCCTCTGCATCAGGATGAAGGAAAAAAGGATGGAAAAGGGTAGCGAAAAGACAGCGATGATGGAGGAGGAAAAATCTCCCATGAAGAGGAAGAGGACGATGATGACAAGGATAATTCCGAGAATAATGTTACCTGAGACGGTGGAAAAGCACTTTTTGACAAGAGAAGCCTGATTGTAGAAAGGGATAATTTTAACTCCGGAAGGAAGGGATTTATTGACCTCAGAAATTCTCTCCTCGATGTCTTTGATGACGCGTGCAGTGTTCGAGCCAAAGAGTTTCAAGACCATACCGACGACTTTTTCTCCTTCGCCGTTGACCAGAGCCGCTCCTCTCTTGATCGCTGGAAGGACCTGGATGGATCCCACATCCTTTAGAAAGATGGGCGTTCCCTGGTAGTTGGCTATGACGATAGTTCCGAGGTCTTCAAGAGTCTGGATGAGCCCGATGCTTCTGATGATGTATTCTTCTTTTCCCTTAGTGATGAAGCTGGCGCCTATATTCTGGTTGTTTTTCCTCACTTTTTCGCTGACATCAGAGATTGTGAGATTGTATTTGAGAAGGGATTGAGAGTTGATGAGGATTTGGAATTGTTTGATATCTCCTCCGATGCTTAAAACCTGGGAGACTTCGGGAACGGATTTCAATTCGTATTTCACCAACCAGTCCTGGATTGTCCTGAGTTCGAGAGGGGAATAATCGTCCCCTTCGAGATAATAGAGGTAAACCATCCCCAAACCTGTTGCGATAGGCCCTAAAACTGGATTATGCGCCTGGGCAGGAATGCTTTCTCTGGCTTCATGGAGACGTTGAGAGACAAGCTGTCTGGCCCAGTAGATGTCGGTCTTATCCTCAAAATAGACATTGACTATGGAGAGGGCAAAAGTGGAAAAGGAACGGATGTTTTTCACTCGAGGCAATCCGAACATCGAGGATTCGATGGGATAAGAAATCAGTCTCTCGACTTCCTCAGGTGCCATGCCTTCGGCTTCGGTGTAAACCTGGACAAGAGGAGGAGAAGGGTCCGGAAAAACGTCGATGGGAAGCCTCTGGAACGCAAGAAATCCAAAAACTGCGATTATGGCGGTGGATAAGGCAATGAACACCCTCTGTTTGAGAGAGAAATCTATGACCTTGGATATCATTAGGCTTGGTTACTCGCAAAAATCATTTTAATCAACTAGTGGACATGTGTATGTCCGAAAGTTCCTTTATTGAGTTCTGCCTTGAGGTTGAAAGCTCCCTTTACGACGATTTTCTGTCCTTCTTCCAAGCCGTTGGCGATGATCCTCGTGTTCCCCACCTTTTTGCCCAATTCCACATGCTGGACGGCGAATATGTCCTTGTCCTCGAGGATGAACACGATTTTTTCCCCGTTTAGAGTTTGGACGGCTTCTTCCGGAACAGCCAGGAGTTTTTGTCCCACAGCCTTGTTTTCGACTACCCCCTGGATGTACATATTGGGTTTGAGCAGCCCATCATCGTTTTTAACCTCGACTCTGATTTTTATCGTGCGCAGCTTTTCATCGATGGTATTGCTGATGTATGTGATTTTTCCCGCGAATTCCTTATCGGGATAGAGAGACGAATGGAGGGTAACCTGGCTGTCTTTGCTGATAAATGGCAAATCTTTTTCGTAGGCATCCAACAAGGCCCACAGGGTACTGAGGTCAGAGGCTGTGAAAAGGATTTTATTGGGTTCGACATGCTCTCCGATGATAACATCCCTGAAGATAATCGTTCCTGATAAAGGGGAGAGAACGGCAAGGTTGGGGTCTGCGAGCTCGCAGAGATCGTCATCCGGCTTCCGGGAGGCGCATTTTTCTATGAGTTTTTCCGTTTGCTCATGGTCAAAACCGTAAGAGTGAAGGATGGCTCCGAGCCCGCCCACTTCAGTGGAGAGTTTCTCGAACTCTGCTTCCCTTCTTAAAAATTCTCTTTCTTCAATGGCTCTTTCCTTGAGCAGTAGTTTGGCTCTCTCGTATTCTTTCCGGCTGAGGTTGAGCTTGGCCACTGTCTGGAGGAAATCGGCTTGGGCTTGAGCGAATTCGGGAGAATTGATCGTCAGGAGGAGCTGGCCTTTCTGCACTCTATCCCCCAGGTCGACTGCCAAGGAAGCCACTTTTCCTCCTATAAGGGAGGAGATATGCGCGGTTTTGTTTTGATTGAGGGAGAGGATTCCCAGGAGCTTGATTTTTGATGCCACATCCTGCATGGCTGCTGATCCCACAACGATTCCCCACTCTTTTTGCTGTTGGGGAGACAAATGCAAGTCTTGGTGCTCAGGCTCCTCAGGCTCTGCGATTTCGGAGCTCTGGGTTTCATGCGGCTGGCCTTCTTGTTCATGGGTATCTTGCTCAGGAGGAGAGGCGGGAGTTTTCTTTTCGCTTCCGCTGCAGGAGACGAAAATCAGAAGCGATACTATTGAGAGCAAGAAGATATATTTTTTCATTTTATTTCTTCTCCGGTTGCCTTTTCTAGAGCCGCCTTGTTGGCGTTCCAGGCATAAAGGGAATCCTGGTAGTCTTTTAAAATGCTGTTGTATGTTCTTTGTGAATCTAAATAGTCGATGAGAGAGATTTCCCCTTGCTTGTAGCTTTCCGCGGATATCTTCAGGCTTTCTTCAGCCTGTTTAAGAAGGCCTTCATGAAACAGCTGGATCGTCTGCTCTGATAATCGCTGCTCATTCAATTTCGTCTTGATTTCAGTACTGATTTCCATTCGTAAAGCTCTTAATTCTTGATTCTCCTTCTGTTGGAGACTTTCTGCTTCAACGATTTCCTTTGATTTAAAATTCCAGAGTGGGATATCCAGTGAAATGCCGACTCCCTTGTTTTGTCCGTCCAGTTCATTATTGATGAACCCGGAAAGCTTAAAATCCGGAAGCCTCTGCCATTTGACATAGCTGAGGTTGCTCTCTGCAAATTCAAAGTCTTTCTCTTTTCCTTTGATAAGGGGATGGGAGAGAAGAGCTTTTTCGAGGAGTGCTTTTTCATCGATCTCAAGAGGTCTGTATTCGAGTTTTCCTGAGACCGAGAAATACATGGGGAGAGAATTCCCCAAAAATTTGTTCAAGTTTTCCTTGGCCAGTTTCAATCCCGTATCAGCCCTGTTCAACTCGTTCCGTGCTTTAAGGGTCTCGACGTAGAGTTTTATGGCTTCCAATTCTTTAGTTTCTCCCAGATTGACTCTTTTAAGGATCAGTTGATGTGTCTCTTCGAGAGAGCTTAAGTTTTTCTGGGCGAGCGCCTTTTTGTTTTTAAGCAGCAGGACTTTATAGAATAATTGTTTTATTTCATAAATGATTTCGAGCCTCGAGAAATGGAAAATATAATCTGATGCCTGCCACTCTTTCTCAAACATCTGGACACGATAATGTCTTTTAAAAGGATTCTCCACATATTGGCTTAGAGATATGCCATCTGTACCTCGTTTTTCAGAGGTATCATGGAACTTTGCCTCTCCTGCGTGGACTTCAAGCTCGGGGTTATCGAGACGCCTGGAGGCCTGGAATGCGGCCTTTTTGGCTGCCACTTCTTGAGCTTTGGCCAGAAGAGTGGGATTATTGTTTATGCCAAGGTCAATGATCTCGGGGAGAGTGAATCCTTTTTTTTCTTGTGGAGTAGCGAACGCACAGGAAAAAAACAAAAAAGAGATGGCAGCGATGAGTATTTTTTTCATCTTATTAAGGAGAAACTCCTTAGACTTCATCACTCCTGCCATTATATAGTGACAGTTTGCTTTTTGAAAGATTATCGGTCTTGAAAATCAGTGAATTTGATGTTTTTTTCCTTCAAATTGACTCCCATCGCTCTCTCCAAGCGGGCGAGCGAAAGGTTGTAATCGATGATGGCTCCTAGCTCATTTGTCTGGGCAGTGCTTAATTCTGTCTGGTATTGAAGGACGAAATAGGGTGTTGAGATGCCAACCCTGAATTTTTCTTCCTCAGCTTCTAGTGTTCTCTCGGCGAGCTCCCTGGCCGCTTTATAAGCCTGGACTCTCTCGTAATTTGTCTGGACTGCTCTCACCGCGCTTTTGACTTCGAGAAAGATTTGTTGTTCCGTGTCTTTCAATCTCAGCAGAGACTGATCCAGGTTGACTTTTGCCTGATTGTAATTCGCGCGGGAGAAGATAGAGTTGAGAGGAATGTCCAGCGTTATTCCCGCGCTCCAGTTTTTGTATTCGAAGCCAAGGGTATCTTTCCAAGCGTCAATTGAGCCGTATTCAACGGATCCGGTCGGGGGATCGAATGGACGATTCTGGTCATAGATAAACTGTGTTCCCGATAATCCAGGGCTCCAGTAGGAGGCTGAAAGGCTGAGGTTGGGGAGCATCTGATTTTTAGCGTAGCTGAGGTTCATTTCCTGGTTCTTTATACCGAGCCGTGTTCCCTGCAGGTCGGGTCTGTTATCCATAGCTGTTCGTAACGCCTCGTCAAGAGTGATTATTTTCTCTTCGAGGTATGGTTTATCATCAGGAATTATCTGGATGTCTTCGGGAATTCCTTCAGAGGCAAGGTTAAGGAGGATTTTCAGCCGGTCTTCGTTGTCTTTCACTGTGGCCTGGGCCTGTAAGATATCCGCCTGCCTTGAAGCGACCGCGGACTCTGCACTCAAGATTTCAATTGGGGCCAGAGTTCCCACTTCCACAGCCCTTTTATTCTTTTCCAGGAGCTCTTGTGCCAGCCTCAGCGATTGTTCTCTCACATTAAGGGTTTCGATACTGGCAACCAGATTCCAGTAGGCTTCCTCTACGTCATAGACAGTTTGCTGAAGCACCCGCTTGAGTTGGTTTTCGGAGATGTCCAGGTTGTTCCGGGCGATGATGATTTCTCTGCGGGCCATCTTGAGCCCGAAATTTCTCAACAGAGGCTGGTTGAAGGCGAAAGTCAGAGTGGTGCTGTAACGAGGATTGATCGTCTGTAATCTCTGAGTTGTTTCGCTTCTATAGCCATCAACGGAGACAGAGAAAGTTCCTCCTGTCGGGATGAGTTGTGAGATTTCTGCCGCATATGTGCCCCGTATCGTGGAGACTGTATCAGTCGATTCAAGGAATGAAAAGGAAGCGTTAGTCGTGTCTCTTTTGTTATAACTGAGGTTAAGGCTGGGCAGGAATTTTTCCTGGGCAAGCGAAATCCCAATATCGGAAAGCTCAGGATTTAAAATCTCTATCGCTACGCCGATGTTGTTCTTCATGGCTTTGAGGATGCATTCCTCAAGAGAAAGGGAAAGAGTCTTTTCTTCCTGTTGAGCTAAAGAAAAACTGATGGTGAAGAGTGTCAGGAATATGGTGATTCCGATTCTTCGTTTTGTCATTTTGATCCTCCTTTATTAAAGGTCGTAGTCTACTATACCACTAAAGGAAACAGGGATATGAGAAAAGCGAAACAAGCTCAGGGATGCGGGAATTTTATTTCCGTCTTTAATCATTCAGCCTGTCATATTCCGCTTGCTCTCTATCTATTTTAATCTGATACTATTGTGATTACTTTTTTTCCTGGCCTAGAAGCATTTTTACTCATATCTCAAGGCTTCTATCGGATCCAGTTTAGATGCTTTTCGGGCGGGGTAGAACCCAAAAAAGATCCCGACGACTCCCGAGAAGCAGAAAGCCAGTATGATGGACCACATGGAAACAAGGGTCTCCCAGTCGGCAAACTTCGAGATCATAGTCGAGCCGACAATGCCCGCTCCGACTCCTAAAACACCTCCGAAAATGCTTAAAACTATGGCTTCAGCCAGGAACTGAAAGAGGATATCCTTTTCGCGAGCGCCGACGGACATCCTGATTCCTATCTCCCGGATGCGCTCGGTCACAGAAACAAGCATGATGTTCATGATCCCGATCCCGCCAACCAGGAGAGAGACGGAAGCGATCCCTCCAAGGAGTATCTTCAGGGCATCTCTGGATTCAGCCGCGCTTTCGGCGATATCCGCCATGTTCCTGACGTTGAAGTCATCCTCTGCGCCGGGCGCGATCTTATGCTGTATCCGGAGGACATCTTCGATCTGTCTCATGGCCTCCTCGGTCCTGGAACCGGATACGGCTGAGACATCGATGGAACTGATACGTGTGGTTCCGAGGAGTCTTCTCATAGCTGTGGTGTAAGGGACTAAGATCATGTCGTCCCTGTTCCAGAATCCCCCGGATTCTCCCACTGCTTTTAGGGTTCCGATCACTCTGAAGGGGATTTTCTTGATCCTGATGATCTGCCCGATGGGATCGGCTCCTTCGAAAAGATTCTGGTTCACTTCGCTGCCCAGGACACAAATTTTCTGCCCGGACCTGACCTGGTTTTCATCGAAGAAGATACCCTCCTCGATTTCCCAGTTTCGGATTTCCGGGTACTTATCGCCAACACCGTAGATCGAAGTGTTCCAGTTCTTGTTTCCGTAGACAACCTGCGCTCGGCCCGAAACCGAGGGGGACACGTACTGGACCGCATCACATTTCTCCAGAATTACTTGGGCATCATCCTCGGTCAGTGTCTGGACGGATCCTCCTCCATAATGGCGGCCCCTGAAGGATTGGCTTCCGGGACGGACATAAAGAAGGTTGGTCCCCATGTCTTCGAAGCGCTTTTCCACTTCTCTCTTGGCACCCTCTCCGATACTGACAGTGGCGATGACGGCTCCGACTCCGATGATGATGCCCAGAGCGGTGAGGAAAGAGCGCATTTTATTCCGGCTTAACGCTCGGAGAGCGATTCTAATGGTCCTCAGTATGTTCATTGTCTTAGCTCCTTCACATCACAGGGATTTAATCACGTTCTTCTTTGATGATTTGGCCATCCCTGAGGTATATTCGTCTCCGGGCAGCTGTGGCGACTTCTGGGTCATGGGTAACCAGAATGATCGTGATCTTTTTTTGCTGGTTGAGTTTTTGAAAAATGTCCATTATTTCATTTCCTGTCTTCGTGTCCAGATTTCCGGTGGGCTCGTCGGCAAGAACCAGGGAAGGATTATTGATCAGGGACCGGGCAATGGCCACTCTCTGCTGTTCTCCTCCGGAAAGCTGGTTTGTCAGGTGGAGCTCTCTCCCTTTCAGGCCGACTTCCGCAAGTGCTTGATAAGCCATCTCCTTGGCCTTTTTTCCTGATGTATCGGAATAGAGGAGAGGAAGCTCGGTGTTTTCAAGCGCCGTGGTGCGGGCGAGGAGGTTAAATGTTTGGAAGACAAAACCGATTCTTTTATTCCTTATCCGGGCCAGCATGTTCTTGTCCAGAGTGGAAACCTCTTGTCCCTCTAATAAATACTTTCCCTCTGTGGGCCGGTCCAGACAGCCGATGATGTTCATCAGAGTGGATTTACCGGATCCTGAAGGGCCCATGATAGCCACAAGATCACCCTCTTGGATGGTGTAAGTTACGCCTCTGAGAGCATTGACCTGGGTCTCCCCGACTATGTACACTTTCTTGAGATTTTCCAGTTGAATAAAGTTGTTGTTGCTGCTCATTTGTGCTTGTCCTTGCCTTGAGTTTTTATTCCTTGGGGGAAGAGGGCTAACGGAACATCCTCATCATCGAAGGGCCCCCTCTGTTGGAGGAAGAGCGAGTGCTTCCCTCAGTGTTTTCGCCTGTTATCACAAGCTGTCCTTCTTTCAGGTCTCCTGAAACGATCTCCGTATAAGAGTTATCCGTGACTCCCTTTCGGATGAATACCATCTTGAGCTGGCCATTTTCGTCCTCGATCCAGATTCGCGCAAAATCTCGCATCTGTCTCGCGCCCATGCCAGAACCTCTCGTCCCAAATTGGCGCTGTCCTGAACCTGTTCTCTGCGACCCTTGGGAATCTACCTTCTGGCCAGGTTTTCTCTCCGGGTTCGATCCTTCTCCTCCTGTGCCCCTGTTTCCTCTCATCATGCTCGTCATGAGCTCTCTCATTTCTTCCTGGCTGAGATTGGGTGTAAAGCGGAGGGCAGCGTTCGAGACGCGCAAAGCATTCCTCGCTTCTCCGGTCACGATCGAGACAGTCGCAGTCATTCCGGGCCTTAGTTTCATCTCAGGGTTTTCCACATCGACAATAGTGGTATAAGTGACAACGTTCTGAACGACTTCAGGGGAATACCGGACCTGTTTGACCACGCCGTTGAAATTTTCATCCGGAAAAGCATCGACAGTGAACCTGACTTTCTGTTCCTCTTTCACTTTTCCGATGTCCGCTTCATCCACGCTGCATTCCACCTGCATCTTGCTCAGATCATTGGCGATCTGGAAAAGGACCGGCGCCTGGAAGCTGGCAGCGACTGTCTGTCCGACGTTGACATTCCTATTGATCACGACTCCATCAATAGGCGATTTGATGATGGTGTACGTCAGGTTAACTTGACTCGTCTCGAGCTGGGATTTGGCCTGTTCCAGCCTGGCCTCTGCGGATTGGATGTCGGCCTTGGCGCCGTAATAATTTGTCTCTATCGTCTCTTTTTCTTCAAAAGACATTAAATCCTTCTCAAAGAGTTCTAGGGCCCTCTCCAATTTTTTCTTTATGTTCTCGAAAGTGACCCTTGATTTTTCGAGAGCAGCGACAGCGCTTTGATAGTTGGCTTTATCCTGGTTCACACGGGATAAGAATTGAGATTGTTCCAGTTGAGCGATAACCTGTCCCTCTTTCACCTGGGAATTGAAATCTACGTAGATTTTTTCAATTTCTCCGGAGACCTGACTTCCCACATCAACAATGTTCACCGGATTCACCGTTCCAGTCGTGACGACGAGTGCTTCGATGTTTCCTCTGTCAATCGCTTCCTTTTTATATTTTTCGCTGTTTCCGTTGCTGTGGTTAAGGACAGTCAATCCGAGAACAATCCCTGTCACTGTGACAAGAACAACGATAACTGCGATTAGGATGATCTTTTTTTTCATTATTTATCTCCCTGTGTCTCATTTGTGATTTTCGGATTGGTTTTTTCATCTCCTCTATCTGTTCTGATGTTTTTAGAGTGTTTTCTTCTTTCCTCCATTTCTTTCTTCCTTTGAGTAATGTACTTTTCGACCAGGGCATCGAATTTTTGACTTTGTTCCTCACTCAAAACACTTTTGATATCACTTCTCAGCTGAGACCGCATGCTGGAGTATTGCTCACGAAAGGAAGAGCTTAACTCTTTCATCTTTTCTTCGTTATTCCTGAAGATTTCCCTTATCTGCTCCTGCTGTTCTGGAGTGAGGCCCAGCTCTTCAGCCATCATTTCCAGGGTAGGAAAGCGCACAGAGCTTCTTCTATCCGGTTTCCTTTCCGTTCTTTTCTTTATTATTCTCTTATGAATAAGGTGCTGCTCAAGAAGAATTCCACTCAGCACGCCGGCAATAAAGACCACGATAAGAGAGAAAACGATCCAAATTCTATAATGGTTTTTCATTTAAAATCTCTCCTTGTTCCGTTGTTTTCTTCCAGAACGGTGAATATAAGCATCATGTTCTTATCCTCGACCCCTGCTGTCTCGAACAAGGCGGTTGTATCCTGCAGTGGATTCTGGTTCTCAAGCAGGAGAATGCCCGATTGGCTGAGAGCTTGTGTGAGTTCCACTTCTTCTTGCGGCGGGCTGATAAGAAGGAGAGTCGCAGACAGAAAGAGAATCAGGAGGATCGATACAGGGATAGTTCTCATCCCCCACTGCTTCCACAGCATCCATGGCTCGACCTTTTTGCTTTTCTCGAGTTTGGCCTGCAGGCGTTCCCAAAAGTATGGCTTGGGTTCAGGGAAATCTTTTGCCTTTAAAGAATTGAAGATGACTCGGTATTCTTCTTGAGTCGCGGAGCAGAGAGGGCAGCTTTGTAAGTGCTCCTCCAGCTCCTTTTTTTCATCGTCTTTTAAGCGCCCATCGAATGCGCGGAGTATCCATTTCTCAAATTTATTACAATTCATGTTCGCCTCCTTTGCGGCTTAAGAAAGGCGCCAATTTTTTCCTGAGCATTTTCCTGGCTCTGTGAATCCGGGAATCCACAGTTCCAGCAGAAATTTTCAGGATTTTGGATATTTCTTCATAGGAAAATCCCTGAATATCTCTGAGAGAGAGGATGACCTGGTGTTTCTTGGGAAGAGATCGGATGGATTGACGGACAAGTAGTCTTCTCTGCGCCTCAATGGATTCTTTTTCTTCTTTCATCGTTTTATCCTCTTGGAGAATGGAACTTTCCTTGATGTTTTCGATAGATATTTGGATCATTCGACTTTTTTTCCTGAGATAATCTCTCACATGATTAATCGCTATCCTGTAAAGCCAGGTTCCGAATCCTGACCTGGATTGGAATCTCGGGAGAGCATAATAGGCCTTGATGAATGCCTCCTGAGCCAGGTCATCCGCAACATCGCGGTCATGGGTTAAGCTGTAGGCCAAGTTAAACACCTTTATCTTGTATGTTTTCACCAGTTTGGCAAAGGCTTCTTCGCTGCCTTCTCTGCTTAATCTGACAAGTTCTTTTTCTTCCATTCCACTCAAACATCTCTTTGCCTCCGTGCACTGTTTAGACGGAGGAAAGAGGAAAATCTTCCGTTTAATTCTTTAAACAGGGATACTCTTCCCTTCGTTTCCTATTTTAAGCGATAGGCAAAGATTCATAAAGAATTATTTGCTTCTGGATAGAATTTGGATAGAAAAAGATGTCTAAGAATAAAGTCTAAAAATAAAGAAGGAGCTTTTGAAGATAGAGAAGTAATGCTCTATCTAAAAACTTATTGGGATATCTTAGAGTCGATTCTTACTTCTTTTTTGCTGTCCACTCCCGGGAGCCAAAATCCCCCATTTGGAACGTGCCGGACATCGTGTCCCCTTCGACCTTTCCTTTGTATGTTATCGTGAATTCCTCTCCTCCTCTGCCTGGGCGGGTGATTGACCACTCGATCTCATTTCCTTTGATGGTGCCTTCTGCTTTGATTTCTCCTCCTCCTCTCATTCCTGGCATGGTCACTGTGATCTTTTCACCATCCTGATCGATGTGAATGTTCGTGGTTCTGGGTCCTTGTCGTCCCTCCGTAGTCATTTCCCAGTCTCCGGCCACATTGGCTTGCAGGGCGCTCAAGGGGATGACCAGCAGAGCCATTGCGCATAACGCAATCAGTGATTTTGTCTTGGCCATGTGTTCCTCCTTTTTAGGTTGCTGTTGTTAATTTTTTAGATGCGCACGCATCTTTTTTCTTTGAACTTTTTATTTATTATTTAGACGTGTAAAAGGCAATAATCTTCCATAATAATCCAATAATCTTCCATAATAATCAATGAAAAAAAATAAAAATTCATTCAAATTTATGCTTATGTTTTGGATGGGGTATATCAAGAGTAGAAATGGGCAGGTACAGAAAATTCCTTTGGTGACAGATCTAAATCAAGGTGGATAATTATTGACAATTTTGTCGACATTCCTACAATATTGTAGGTTCTTCCTGGTGCGTCAATTGTATAATTTATTTAATATCAACAAGTTAAATAATGGCACGTTTATTGCAGTATTATTTGCCTCGATATTCGAAAGGAGGTTAAAATGAATATGAGAAAAACAGTTTCACTGTTAGGGTCACTGCTCATCCTGGGTTCAGGTTTTGTCTTTGCCCAAGAACAGCAGGAACAGTCAAAAGCGCAGACCCGCAAAAAAGAACAAAAAGTGGTTCAGAATCAGGTTCAAACAAAAGTTGAGGAACGAGTGAGGACTCGTCTGATGTTCGTGGATGAGAACGGTGACGGGATTAGCGACTTTGCTAGGGACCATGATAATGATGGAATTCCCAACTGCCAGGACCCGGATTGGACGCCACCAGAGGACGGAAGCGGATACATGAACAGGCACAGGAATGCTTCTGAAGCGAACAGATTTGAGTACCGAAGCAGGCTGTACAACGGAAAAGGATGGAACAAGGCCTCTTTCAGGCAGTGCTTTTCCCATGTGACGAGAAGCGCTCAAGGCCGATCCAGTCAAGGAGGAAAGACCTCCAGACGGAACGGACGCTAACCTTGAGGAGAGAACTTCCTCCCAATATCTTCAGAGGGAAAAGGGGGAGAACTCCTTTTCCCTCTCTCAAGGAGACCAAGTGAAAAGACTAGTCGTATCTTTAATTGCAATTATTTTAATGAACTCAGCTCTGAAGGCTGAGATGTTTTCTTTGTCATTCTTTCAGAACATGACTGATAATGTTTTTCAGAACAGGTATCTTGAAAAGGATCAATTGTCTTCACTGAATTTTTATCTGGATAAGGACTTTTCAAAGATTTCATTTTTTACTGAAGGGAATTATGTCTACCTCCATGAGAATTCCGGTTTTTCTTATTATTTTCATGGCATCGGTTTGGATTATCTTCATCCCCTCAGCGAAAAGTCAGCTTTTTATTTTACCCTCATAGGCCAGGGAGCTTTCTACAGGCCAGATTACGATGATTTCAATTACCTTTCATTGAATTTCCTGGGTTCTTTTAAGACCTATCTCAGCCCGACTTCGATTCTGAAGTCGAATTATGCCTTGGAGTACAAACTCTACGGGTATTCACTCTATGATTTTATCAGCCATCTTCTGGATGTTTCCTTTGACTCTTACTTTCGGACGAGGACCACGATCAAGGCAGAGTTGAACTGGGGGTATAAAAACTATCCGAACTCTCTTCTTCCGACGGAGGAGGGTCAGGCGATCCAGATTATGGCCGTGAAAGGGCTGGTCGCGCAGGGAATAGGCGGAAGAGTCGGGCTCAATGTCTCAGGAACAAAGCAGTGGACACTTTCCGGGGAAAATCCTTTCTCTTCCGTCGAAGAATTTTATATGGTGGAGAATCCTTCCTATGACAGGTATTCCTGGCAGGGATATCAAATCAGTAGCGAACTCACCATCCTTATCCCCTGGAATATCGAGCTCAAAATGGGTTATACTAGGGCTGAAAAGGAATTCCCCGGGATCGAGAGCATGGATTTGGAAGGCAATCCCCTAGGAGTGATAAGGCAGGACACAAGAGCGCAGTTTGAAGCTAGCGTAGAAAAGAATTTCCCTAAATTTTCTCTGTTTTTTTCCTACATCTATATTGACAATCATTCCAACGACTCCTTCTTTGATTGGCAGGGAAATTTTCTGGCCGTTGGATTGGAATGGAATTTGTTTTTTGGAAGGAAGAAGTGAGAAAGGGCTTTTTTATTATTCTGTTGATCCTGGCCGTTTTCCAGGGCACAGTCTTCAGCCAGAAGCCCGATCACTTTTACAATGTAGATACAGAGAAAAAAATCAGGGGCACGATACAGAGTATTGTTATGGAGTCCCGCTACAAAGATGCGTCTCCTTTCTTAATCGTTGTTCTGGAGGAGAAAAAAACAGAAGAGGTCTATAATGTGGAGATTAGCCCCGTCCGGTTTTTCGCCCATGATTTTCACAAAGGGGAAGAGCTGGAAGTCATAGGCTCTCTCTACTCCAAGGAAGGAGAGAAGAACATCATTGCCCGCCAGATCCGATTTCGTGGAGAGATTATCATGCTCAGGGATAAGAAAGGTTTCCCGGCTTGGAGAGGAGGCGAGATGAAACAGAAAAAGAGAAGAAAAGGCAAGCGGTTTTGAAAGGCCGGAATTTTCTTCTCTTCTTTTACCTTCCGTTTTTGGGAATACTCATCATTTTTTTCGTTTTCTCGTCCTTAAACCGAGCCACCATCAAGAAAAGAACAGAAGATTTGGTCAAAGAGCAGCTCCAGGCTGCGGCTGGGATTCTCAAAGTCAACATCTCCCATTTCTTGAAAGAGAATTATTCTGTGGATGAGATCTTCGGGTCCTATTCCTGGGAGGAAGACATTTATTATATTGCCTTGCTGGATGAGAATAAGAAAATATTAGGCTGGAGTTCTCGGTTCGAAGGATATCTTCCTCTCTCTCTTCAGGCTATAGGAGACGAAGAGTCCTGGATCATCGATTCTCCGGTGGGCAAGATATTCAATTTTTATTCTCCCTTTTCTTCAGAAGAAGGGAAATCCTATTTTCTCTATATCGGTTATTCTCTGGGAAACCTGGAAGAGATGATTCTCTATTCCCGGAGAAGTTTTTTCTTGATATTTAGTCTGATTTCTATCATCGGTATTATTTTCTTTTTTGGACTGTACCAGCTTCAGCGGCATTACCTTGATAAGAAGAAGGAGGCAGAGGACGAAAAAAAGGAGAAGGAAAGATATCGAGATATTTCTGCCTTTACTTCGGGTGTCGCCCATGAGATCAAGAATCCCTTGAACAGCCTATCCCTTCTTTTTGAACTGCTTCAAAAAAGAGTTCCTGAAGAGCTTCAAAAGGATGTCTCTTTAGGAAAGGAAGAGATCCAGAAAGTCTCCAGGATTATCGATCAATTTTCCGCCAGTCTAAAACCTTTCAGGCTGAATAAGGAGATGTTTTCCCTTGCCGAAATGGTTTCGGATGTCCGAGAGTCACTTTTTAAGGAGTTCAGCACGGATGGGATTGAAATCTCTTATTCTGAATCCTCATCTATCATGCTCAATGCGGATAAAGGTTTGATGCAGCAGGCTTTTTTAAACCTTTTAAAGAATTCTCTCGAAGCCAGCGAGAAAGGAAGGATTGGGATTCGTGCCTGGCAGAAAAAGGGGATAATACTGGTAAGGATAGATGACCCGGGCCGGGGAATCCCTGAGGAGGACATGGAGCTGATTTTTGAGCCGTTCTTCTCAACCAAGAAGAAAGGAATGGGAGTCGGGCTTTATTTGACAAAAAAGATTATCGAAGCCCATGAAGGAGAGATCGCGGTTAAGAGTCAAACAGGACAGGGAACGACATTTTCCATACAGATTCCAGGAGGATGAGATGAGTAAGGCCAACATTCTGGTCGTGGAAGACGATTCTCTTCAAAGGAGACTGATCAAGGAGAATCTTGAGCAGCAGAAGTATACAGTTTTCGAGGCTTCTTCCGGCCAGGAGGCTCTTGAAATCATATCCATTCATCCTGTGGATATCGCGGTCGTTGACTTCAAACTGGACGGTGAGACCGGCATAGATGTGATCCAGGCTATCCTGGAAACGAATCCTCTCGTAACCCCCATAATGGTTACCGCTTTTGCAAATGTCGAGAACGCTGTGGAGGCTATAAAAAAAGGAGCCTATGATTACATTGTCAAACCGATTGATTTTGATAAATTTATTCTCGTTATCGGTCGGGCGCTGGAAAGGCAGAGGATGAAAAAAGAGATCTCCCTACTTCAGGATTCTCTTAAAGAGAAGTTCAGTTCTAAAAATTTCGTTTTCAACTCATCCAGGATGGAAGAGGCGGCTCTCCTCATTTCAAAGGCGTCAAAAAGTGACGCCACAGTCCTCATTTCGGGAGAAACGGGAGCCGGAAAGGATTTTGTAGCCAGGACAATCCATTATTCCTCGAAGAGGAAAAAAGGACCTTACCTGGCTGTCAATATTCCTTCTCTACCAGAGACGCTGATTGAAAGCGAGCTGTTCGGTGCGGAAAAGGGATCTTATACGGGAGCCTTTGAGAGGAAAACAGGAAAGTTTGAAGCGGCTTCGGGCGGAACCCTTTTCTTGGACGAAATAGGCGACCTGCCTTTGCGGCTCCAGGTCAAACTCCTGCGTTTCCTCCAGGAAAAAGAGTTCTATCGCTTGGGTTCATCCAAGCCGCTGAAATCTGATGTGAGGATCATTGCCGCCACAAACAGGGATTTGGACAGGTTGATGAAAGAGGAAAAATTCAGGCCTGACCTGTACTATCGGCTGAACGTCATTCAAATTATCGTCCCCCCGCTCCGTGAAAGAAAAGAGGATATCTCTCCTCTCGTTGACTATTTCATCAGAAAGTACAGCGAGAGAGAAGGAAAAAAGATTGAGGAAATTTCAGCTGAGGCCATGACGGCTCTTCTCAACTACTCTTTCCCCGGAAACATCAGAGAGCTGGAGAACATCATTGAAAGAGCGGTTGTTTTTTGTGAAGGGCAGACGATAACGTCTTCCGATTTGCCTGTGTTCTTAAAAGAGAAACAAGAAGAAGATCTAGTCCAGGAGGGACTCTCTTTAAAGGATAAAATCAAGCATTTAGAGGTCAAGGAAATAAAAAAAGCCCTCCTAGAAAACGGTTCTGTAAAGAGCCGAACGGCCCACGCCCTGGGAATTACGGAGAGGATGTTGAGTTACAAGATGAAAATCCACAATATCGATTCTGATAAAAAAGAGTAGGGCCTCGAATTTTTCCTTTCTCTTGACATTCTTTTTTGACTTTAATTAAATATACCCTCCTATAAAGGTAAGTATTTCATGTTTGTATGGATTACACACCGCATCAGCGGTCTTCTGCTCATCCTCCTCCTTGGGGTGAAGTTTCTCACGTCATTTTTTTTGATGACGAAAGAGCAGAAACCAGATTGGGCTCTTGTCCTTCACACGAACCCTTTCACAGACACTCTCCTGATTATCTTGATCGTCTTCCATGCAATGTATGGTTTGAGAACGGTCATCATCGACCTCGGTGTGAGGAAGGAAAAGCAGCTCTTCTGGGTTTTCACTCTCCTCAGCGTAGTTTTGAGTGCTCTCCTGCTCATCGTTTACTTCACCAGGAATTACTGAATGTTAAGTCAAGACATCCTTGTCGTTGGGGGTGGATTGGCCGGGTTGGCTGCCGCACTCGCCAGTGATCCCCGACTGAAAGTCGCCGTCATATCCAAAGTCCATCCGCTCCGCTCCCATTCTGTTGCCGCCCAGGGAGGGATAAACGCTGCCCTGGGAAACAACCCGGATGGTCTGGATGACACCTGGGAGAAGCATGCCTTTGATACCATCAAGGGAAGCGATTATCTGGCCGACCAGGATATTGCGGAACTGATGTGTGAAAAGGCTGTATCGGCCATCTATGAGCTGGAGTATCTGGGTGTCCCTTTCAGCCGTTTTCCCGGTGGGGTCATCGCCCAGAGGCCGTTTGGCGGGGCAGGTTTTCCACGCACATGTTATGCGGCTGACAGGACGGGGCTGGTCATCCTCCATACTCTTTACGAGCAATCCATTAAAAAACAGGTCAAGTTTTATAATGAATGGCTGGTGACCAAACTCGTGGTCAAAGATGGTCAATGTCTGGGAGTTGTGGTGTATGACCTGGCAACGGGGGATATCATACCTGTCAGGGCTCGTGCCGTCATTTTCGCCACAGGAGGATACGGTAGAGTCTATCAAAGGACGACGAACGCATTCATCAATCACGGAAGCGGTATCGGGATCGCCTACAAAGCTGGTATCCCCTTGAAAGACATGGAATTTGTCCAGTTTCATCCCACATCTCTCTATGACAAGAATATTTTGATCACAGAAGGCGCGCGTGGCGAAGGTGGCTATTTAGTCAACAACAAAGGCAAAAGATTCATGGAGGATTATGCGTCTTCGGCCATGGAGCTGGCGCCGCGGGATATCGTTGCTCGCTCTATCCAGACAGAGATAAACAATGGAAACGGGTTTGAGGACCAGTACGTTCATCTTGATTTGCGGCATTTGGGAGAAAAAAAGATCAAGAAGAGACTTCCCGGTATCCGCGAAATCTGCATCAATTTTGCCGGTATCGATCCCATAGAAACTCCCATTCCCATCCAGCCGGCCCAGCATTACTCAATGGGAGGAATCGATGTCAATGCCCAGTGCGCCTCGATCGTGGAAGGCTTCTATGCAGCCGGAGAATGCGCGTGTGTGAGTATTCATGGGGCGAACCGTCTCGGCGGCAACTCTCTCCTGGATACGGTTGTTTTTGGAAAGATCGCAGGAGAAGAGGCTTCGAATGCAGTCAAAGGAAGCAAGAAGTCACAGGATGAGGAACGCATTCTACTCGATGAAGCTTTAGAAATGAAAAAGAAAATTGAGGAATGGGGGAAGAAGGATTCCGGTGAAAAAGCCCACCGCCTGTTGAACAGATTAAAAGTGATCATGAGTGGAAAGGTCGATATGTTCAGGAATAGGAAGGATTTATCCGAAGCTCTGGAGAAAATCTCGGAGTTGAGGGAAGATTATGGACGAGTTCATATTTCCGGAAAATGCCTTCGCTACAGCCAGGAGCTTGTGAATGTCATCGAGTTTGACTCCATGCTGGATTTAGCGGAGGTCATTGCCTTGGGCGCATTAAACAGGGAAGAGACCAGGGGATCTCATTTCCGGGTGGATTTTACAGACCGGAATGATAAAGATTGGCTCAAGCATACGCTGGTCACGTTGAAAGACGGAAAATCCCAGATAGGTTATAGAGACGTGAATACCACAAAGTACGAACCTAAAGCCAGAAAATACTGAGATGGAATACATTTTCAGGATTTTGCGCTACGACCCGTTGAAGGATGAGCGCCCTTCTTTCCAGGATTATAATTTCAGGACGGAAGAGAAGATGTCTATCCTGGAGGCATTGATGGATATCCGGAATGAACAGGACTGCACCCTGGCTTTTCGTTACAGCTGCCGGGAGGCCATATGCGGGTCTTGCGGAATGGTGATCAACGGAAAATTTGATTTAGCCTGCCGGGCCATGGTGGACTCCCAGAAGTCTCCTGTCATCGTCATTGAGCCTCTTCCCAATCTGGAGATCCAGAAGGATTTAGCGGTCAACATGGAACCTTTTTTTGAAGCTCTGCGCAAGATTGAACCGTATTTGTTCTCCGAGGGAGAGATGTTGGAAAAGGGTCATCGGATCGAAGACAGAGAAATGGATAAGATTTTTCAGTATATCAACTGCATCCTCTGTGGATGCTGCTACAGCGCCTGCCCGGTCGCATCCCGGGATGAAAAGTACCTGGGCCCTGCGGCTCTGGCCAAGCTTTTTCGGTTCGTCAGAGATCCCAGAGATAAAAGGCCCTTTTCAAACTGGTCAAACGTCAACACGGAAAGCGGAGTATGGGGATGCGATACTGTGTTTAAATGTAACGAGGTCTGCCCCAAAGAGGTCAGGCCAGCGGATGGTATCGAGGCCTTAAGAAGAAAACTGGTTGTCGAGAAGATCAAACGAATTTTTAGATTAAAAAGATGAAGCTCAAACATTCTCTGTTCACGCGCCGGCAATTTTTAAACGGTCTCCTTGGAGGCTGGTTTGGTGCCCTGGTAGCATCTCTGTTGGTTCCTGTGCTGAAATTTGTTTTCCCCCCGGCGAGGGAGCCTGACCAGGTTATCCTGCTTTTTTCGGATTTCGAAGACATGGAGCCGAACACAGTCAAAAATTTCGCATGGGGAAGCAAGCCTGGCCTGCTCAAAAAGAATGATGACGGCTCGTACACGGCCTTTGTCGCTGTCTGTACGCATCTGGACTGTAATGTCACTTACCTGCCGGACCAGAGAAAGTTCTTCTGCGCCTGCCATGATGGCTGGTACGATGAGAACGGAATTAACATCGGCGGGCCTCCCCCACGGCCCCTTCGCTGGCTGAATATATCCATCGAAGGTGAAGACCTGGTCATCAAGAGGGAAGGTGTGGAGTGAGCTCTAAGGATATGAATAAGGGATTAGGTTTCTGGCTGGACGAGCGTTCTGGATTATCGGCCATTTTTCGCTTTTTGAGGGAGAAAAAAATTCCCCAGCACAGGCATTCCCTGTGGTACTACACTGGGAGCGCTATACTGCTCTTTTTCGCTATTCAGGTGATTACGGGCTTCCTGCTCGTTTTTTACTACAATCCCACGCTTGAAGGAGCCAATGCAAGCGTGGCTCGAATAATGACCGAGGTTCCTATGGGTTGGATTATCCGATCGGTCCACAGTTGGTCTGCCTCTTTCATGATCGCCCTTGTTTTTGTCCATCTGCTCAGCATCTGGATCACAAAAGCTTACCGCAAGCCCAGGGAATTGACCTGGATGAGCGGAGTTTTTCTTCTTTTTGTCTCTCTGGCCTTCGGGTTCACAGGCTATCTTCTTCCCTGGGATGCCCTTTCTCTTTCAGCTACGAAAGTGGGGACAGACATTCCTCGCTCCATTCCAATAATCGGAGTTTGGGTGACGAAGCTGCTTCGCGGCGGCGAAGACGTCACAGGGGATACGCTGACGCGCTTTTTCGGTTTTCATGTGTCCATCCTTCCCGTTTTTCTGCTGGCTTTTTTGGCTGTCCACGTCTATCTCATCCAGAAGCAGGGGATGAGCATTCCTGTTGCGGCTGAGAGAAAAAGTGAGAAGATGAAAGAACTCCCCTTCTGGCCCAACTTTGTCTACCGGGAGATGGTTGTGTGGCTCATTCTCACCGGCATTCTTTTCTCAGTGGCCGTCTTTTTTCCTCCTTCCCTGGAAAAAGCGGCAGATTTAATGGCTCCTGCTCCTGAGGGAATCAGGCCAGAATGGTATTTTCTTTTCCTCTTTCAGATGCTCAAAATATTTCCGGCGAAAATTCTCTTTGTCAATGGGGATACACTCGCTGTGCTCTTGATATTCTTAGGCGTTCTTGCATTCTTTTTCCTTCCTCTTATAGATAACAAACCGGCAGAAAAGAAGGGAAAGATCATAACCGTTATCGCTTATCTGTTTATCGTTTATGCGGTGGCTATGACGATCTGGAGTCTGCTCTAATGAGGAAAAAGAAAAAATTTGTCGCTTTGTTTGTGCTGGTTATTTCTTTCCACTCGTTTTTCCTTTTGAAACCTGATTTTGCCCAGCAGGCCGCACAGAAAGAGAAGACCGGAATAACTCAGGAAGAGGAAAGCCAGGAAAAGATCATCCCCGGGCCCCGGAATATCAAAGAATCGACAGGTATTTATGTCTTTGTCGTCTGGATGTGGCTTGCCATATTTGTCTTGATTTATATCTTGATGCTCAAGATCAAGGAAGTGGACAGGCTTTTCGAGATTCGGTTTATTTCCGAAAAGAAAAAATAATCCCCTCCAACCTGTGAAAATTTTCCCTTCTCTTTCGTCATTTTTTTAGGTGATTCTCTTCCATTTTGTGTAGGTGAAATACACGGGAGAGGAAGAGAACCTTTTAGGCTTACTGGTTGAAGATCAGAGATCATTCCATGAAAAGTAAAAACACAACTCTAGGTAAAGGGCACAGAGAGAGACTCAGGGAGAAATTTTTAAGAGGAGGGCTTGCAGGATTTCTGGATTATGAGATTATTGAGCTCCTCTTGACACTGGGAACGCCCCGCTCAGACTGTAAGCAACCGGCAAAGGATGCCCTGAATAAATTTCAATCTTTGAGGGGGGTGCTGGAGGCGACCGAAGATGAACTCAAGAAGATTGATGGAATAGGTCCTCATAATGTATTTGGGCTTAAGTTTATTCATGAGGTTTCTCGGCGTTTCCTCAAGGAAAAAATGATGAGCCGGCCTTACTGCCATTCCTCGAAAGAGGTGTTCGATTACCTCTATCATTCACTCCGGGATGTGAAGAAAGAAAAATTCAAGGTTCTTTTTCTCGATGCGAAAAATCATATATTGGAGGAAAAAACAGTATTCGAAGGGACGGTTGACTCGAGTGCTGTCTATCCGAGAGAGATCGTGAAAGAGGCTTTGAGATGTGACGCATCTTCCTTGATTTTTGTTCACAACCATCCCTCTGGTGATCCAGAGCCCTCAGCCAGCGATAGAGAGATCACTAGAGAACTTGTGTTTGCCGCAAGTGTTATGCAGTTGAAGGTGTTGGACCATATCATAATCGGGAACAACCGTTATTTCAGTTTTGCCGATGATGGTCTGATTGAAGAATATGGTATAATGTTCCACGATTTTAACCGGATAAGTCACGAGAAGAGAAAAGAGATGTGTAAAGTCTTTCTCCAGAAATAAAGCTTTCAAAGGAGGTCAGGATGCTCAACGATATGGAGATCGCAGAGAATGTCGAGATCAAACCGATAGAAGAGATTGCACGCCGACTGGGGCTCAATGAGGAAGATTTAGAGGAATACGGTAAGTATAAGGCGAAAATCTCTCCTGGAATTAAAATTGAAGGAAAAGGCAAAACAGGAAAACTAATCATGGTCACGGCCATGACTCCCACACCGGCCGGAGAAGGAAAAACCACGACTTCTATCGGTCTGGCCGATGCCCTGAGCCATATCGGGGAAAAAGCAGTAGTGGCCTTGAGAGAACCATCTCTCGGACCTGTTTTCGGAATGAAAGGCGGCGCAACAGGAGGAGGATATGCCCAGGTTGCACCTCGAGAAGAGATCAATCTGCATTTTACAGGGGATATTCATGCCATCACGGCTGCCCACAATCTCTTGTCGGCCATGGTGGATAACCAGCTTCATTTTGACGGGTCCTGTGGCCTGCTCGACTGCCGCCGGGTGACCTGGAAGAGAGTCATGGACATGGATGACCGTGTTTTGCGGGAGGTAGTCATCGGAATTGGCGGCCCTCTCAGGGGAATAGCGAGAGAGACGGGTTTCGATATCACTGCGGCGTCAGAGGTGATGGCCATCTTTTGCCTGGCTGTTGACCTCAAGGATCTTAAGGAAAGGTTGGGAAATATCTTAGTCGGCTATGCTCCGGATAAGAAGCCGGTTTTTGCCCGAGAGCTCAAAGCAGAGGGCGCGATGGTAGCTCTCCTCAAGGATGCTCTCAAACCCAGCATTGTCCAGACTTTAGAGGGAACGCCGGCCTTGATCCACGGCGGGCCGTTTGCCAACATTGCCCACGGCACCAATTCTGTGATTGCCACCCGGATAGGGCTTCAGCTGGCGGATTATGTAGTGACCGAATCTGGATTTGGCTCAGACCTTGGTGCAGAGAAGTTTTTTAATATCGTTGTCCGGACCGGACATATTCCTCCGCCTGAGGCCTGTGTTCTGGTGGCCACGCTCCGAGCACTCAAGCTTCATGGTGGGGTGGAGTTGGAAAATGTAGACGAGGAAAATGTACAGGCAGTGGAAAAGGGATTTGAGAACCTGAGGAAACACATGGAGAATATGAGAGTTTTCGGCGTTCCGTTTGTGGTGGCCATAAATAGATTCCCTTCGGATACTGAAAGAGAAATAGAGAAAGTCAAAGAGCTGTGCCGCAAGGATAAGGCTCGCGTGGCCCTGAGTGAGGTGTTTGCCAAAGGAGGAAAAGGCGGAAAAGATTTGGCGCAGGAAATCCTGAAAGCTATTGAGGAAGAGGAGAACCGGTTTCAGCTTCTTTATCCCTCGGACATGCCGCTTATTGAGAAAATAGAAACTGTCGCTCAAAAAATATATGGGGCATCGTCGGTGGCCATGGAAGGAAAGATAAGAAGAAAGATACAAAGGATCGAGAAAATCGGATTCGGCAATCTCCCTGTCTGTATTGCCAAAACGCAGTATTCCCTTTCTGATGACGATGAGGCGCTGGGAAGACCCAAGGATTTTACATTGATCGTTACGGATGTCTCTATCAGTTCGGGCGCGGGATTTGTTGTGGTTTATTGTGGCGATATCATGACCATGCCCGGGCTGCCAAAGGTTCCTTCGGCCGAAAGAATAAATGTCACGGAAGACGGCCGAATAACCGGTCTGAGCTGAGCATGTCGGGCAACTCCAGAGAGGGATACCTTTCTTACGAGTTAGAATCAGCCTTTAGTCACCGAAAAAATTTCTGCTCGTGCAATCAAATTTATCCTTTGTCTTTTTTTTGATTGGATTGGATTTTCAGGGGAAAATCGGACTTTATTCCCGTTTGAAACAGAGATTTGATATGGGTTTACACCCTTATCCAATTATGATAAAAAGGGAAAGATTCACTGTCATTCTATCTTAAATATGCTTAAATACGAAAGGCTTAATCAATGTGTGAACTACGCGATGTTTTCATTGTCGGAGCCGTCCGGACGGCCATCGGCAGCTTTTTAGGGGCTTTAAAAAATTTCACGGCCGCAGATTTGGGAGGTCTGACCATCAAGGAAGCCATGAAGAGATCCGGGATCAAAGGGGATGATGTCGACGAAGTGATCATGGGGAATGTCGTGTCCGCAGGAATCGGACAGGCTCCTGCCAAGCAGGCGGCCATGAAGGGTGGAATCCCTCCCACAGTCAGCTGTTTTGCCGTGAACAAAGTCTGCGGTTCAGCTTTAAAAGCCGTAGCCCTGGGAACCCAGGCCATTTGGCTCGAAGAGAAAGAGATCGTTGTGGCTGGCGGGATGGAGAGCATGAGCCAGGCGCCGCATCTTGTTTGGGGAGTCAGGGAAGGTGTCAAGTTTGGGGATCTAAAGATGAAGGACTCCATGATCCTTGATGGACTCTGGTGCGCTTTTGATGACCAGCATATGGGCATGACTGGAGAGATCATTGCTGAAAAATTCGGCGCAAGCCGGGAAGAGCAGGACGAATATGCGGCAAGTAGCCATCTGAAAGCTATTCATGCCAGCGAAAAAGGGTATTTGAAAGAGGAGATTATCCCTGTTGAGGTTCCCCAGAGAAAAGGCGATCCTGTTGTATTCGAAGTGGACGAAGGTCCGAGAAAAGATGCAACACTCGAGAAGTTATCCAAGCTCAGGCCTGCCTTCAAGAAAGATGGGACTGTTACTGCTGGAAATGCGTCTAGTTTAAATGATGGGGCGGCCGCTGTTGTTGTCGCTTCAGCAGATGCGGTGAAAGAAAAAAAGCTTCAGCCTATGGCCCGGATTCTCGCTTCCACGACCAATGGGATCGAGCCATCGATGGTGATGTACGCTCCCAAGGGAGCAATCGAGGAGTTGCTGGCCAATGTTGGCTGGACAATCAAGGATGTTGACCTTTTCGAGATTAACGAAGCTTTTTCTTCTCAGCTTGTTGTGCTGATTAAAGAAATGGGACTGGACAGGGAAAAAGTCAATGTCCATGGAGGAGCTGTGGCTTTAGGCCATCCCATCGGAGCCACAGGAGCGAGGATGCTCACGACATTGATTTACGCCCTTAAACACAGAGGGCTAAAGAAAGGCGTGGCAGCGCTCTGTCTTGGCGGAGGAGATGCTGTCGCCATGGCTGTGGAAATGGTGTAAACAAGGAGGGACGATGGCAATCAAAAAAATAGGAGTGGTTGGAGCTGGAACAATGGGCAGGGGTATTGCTCAGGTTGCCGCGGCTTCTGGCTTTGAGGTTGTCTTGAATGATGTGGCCGACGACTTAATCCAGCGGTCTTTAAAAATAGTGGATAAGAGTTTGGCCAAGCTCTCAGAGAAAGGGAAGATTGAAGAAGACAAGGATAAAATAATCTCTCGGATAAAGACCACGACACAATTGGCTGACATCAAAGATGTTGATTTTGCTGTGGAAGCCGTGTTCGAGGATTTTGAAGTAAAAAAGAAATTGATCGGAGAATTAGATAAGATACTGGATCCCTCAGTCATTCTAACAACTAATACTTCATCCATATCCATTACGCGTTTAGCCGCTTTGACGAGTCGCCCTGATAAATTTATGGGCATGCATTTCATGAACCCGGTGCCTTTAATGACGTTGGTGGAATTAATCAAAGGCATTGCCACTTCGAAAGAGACTTTCGATGAGGTAAAATCCCTCACTGAGAAAATGGGAAAGGTGCCTGTGGAAGCCAATGATTTTCCAGGATTCATTTCAAACCGGATTTTGCTGCCCATGATCAACGAAGCCGTTTATGCCTTGATGGAAGGAGTGGGAACCGCGGAAGCCATCGATACAGTGATGAAGCTAGGGATGAATCATCCAATGGGTCCTCTGACACTGGCAGATTTAATCGGCCTGGATGTCTGCCTTAACATCATGGAAGTCCTGTATGAAGGATTCAGGGACCCGAAATACAGGCCCTGTCCGTTGTTGAGAAAGATGGTCGATGCGGGATACCTCGGTCGGAAGACCGGAAAAGGGTTTTACGACTACACCAAGTAGGTCAGTCAACTAAATTAGCGGACCTGGGTTATTCACGAGTCGAGGTTGCCGTAAACGTCGTTGCGAAGAGAGAATCGAATGTGGTGATCTTATTCCAAACAAAAGGTTGAGATTGCCACTCTCCCTTCGGTCGCTCGCAATGACAACGCTTTTCTTGATGCAAACGTGCAGTATCCAGTTGCTCGCGGTGACAATTTTTTTAAGAAAAGGTCGTCAGATTTGCTCGCTCGAAGAGTGAAAGATGCCGATATAAAGTGAATTTTTCTCTAAATACAGTTGTGTAATTGAGATGTCGGCCAATTTTATGAATAATTCAGGAAGAGTTGTCAATTAAATATTCAAGTATCTTTAGATATGAGTTACAATAAAAAGCGAAAAAAGATGTATATCCAAGTATTGACTGAAACCCATTGAACCGGGGGAGGATAAAATGACCCAAGAAACTGAAAACAAACAAGATTCGAAGAACAGAGCGATCGATGCCGCGGTTTCTCAGATAGAGAAACAGTTCGGCAAGGGAGCGGTGATGAAGCTCGGGCAGAAAGAGGCAGCGATTAAAGTGCCTGCCATTCCCACTGGCTCCATCGCTTTCGATTTAAGCCTGGGGATCGGGGGTTTTCCCAGAGGACGAGTTGTTGAGGTTTTTGGTCCTGAAGCTACAGGTAAAACAACCTTGGTTCTTCATGTCATCGCAGAAGCCCAGAAACAGGGCGGTCAGGCTGCTTTTATCGATGCCGAGCACGCTTTGGATCCTGTGTATGCAGGCAGTGTGGGAGTGGATGTGGATAATCTCCTCATATCACAACCAGATTATGGTGAGCAGGCTTTGGAGATTGCAGAGATGCTTGTTCGCAGCGGTGCCGTGGATGTGATCGCTGTGGATTCTGTGGCGGCCCTAGTGCCCAAGGCAGAGCTCGAAGGAGAGATGGGAGATGCCCATATGGGCCTTCAAGCTCGCCTCATGTCTCAAGCTCTACGAAAACTGACAGCCATTGTCAGCCGGTCGAAGACGTGCTTTATATTCGTGAACCAGATCAGAGAAAAGATTGGATTTTTCCTGGGAAGCCCGGAAACAACAACAGGAGGAAGAGCCCTGAAGTTTTACTCTTCGATGAGAATCGATATCAGGAGATTGGCCACCTTAAAGGAAGGCGATAAAGTCATCGGCAACAGGGTGAAGGTGAAGGTTGTCAAAAATAAGATGGCTCCACCTTTCAGGCTGTCTCAATTTGACATCATCTACGGAGAGGGGATATCGAAGGAAGGCGATTTGGTTGACTGCGGATTGGACACTGGAATTGTTGAAAAAACCGGAACCTGGTATTCGTATAAAGGAGAGCGGTTGGGACAGGGCAGAGAAAATGTCAAAAAGCTCCTCATAGAGAATAAAGAGTTGGCGGCTCAATTAGATACCGAAATTCGAAGGGAGGTCGGGCTTCTTCCTGCGGAGAAAGCCTCAGAAAAGGCTCAAGAAAAAACTGAGGAAAAACCAAGCGAGAAAGCCGCAGAAAAACCTGCCGAAGAATAACCTCAAAAGGAGGTTTCTATGGATTCAAGGAAATTCAGGATTAAGTGCGTTTTACTCACAGCAATAATCATTGTTTTTTTGTGTTCAACGGCGAAGACGGATACATTCACGGATCAGGTTGATAAACTCTTCAAGACTTGGGATAAGCCAGATTCTCCAGGTTGTGCCCTGGGAGTAATCAAGGACGGCCGATTCATTTACAAACGCGGATACGGCATGGCTAACCTGGAGTACAACATTCCCCTTACTTCTCGGGCAGTTTTCCGCATCGGTTCGACCTCCAAGCAGTTTACAGCCATGTGTATTGCCCTTCTCGAGGAGCAAGGGAAGATTTCAATGGATGATAGCATAAGGAAATATTTCCCGGAGATGCCCGAGTATGCCAACGGTATCAAAATTCGGCACCTCGTCCATCACACGAGTGGAATCCGGGATTATTTGACCCTCTGGAGAATCGCGGGCGAACGGAATGATGATTTTTTCATAGATTCTGAAGTGGTCGCCCTCATAGCCAGGCAGAAGGAACTCAACTTCAATCCGGGGGAAGAGTTTCTCTACAGCAATTCTGGGTATTTCCTTTTATCGGAGATCGTGAAAAGAGTGACGGGGAAATCCATGGGAGTTTTTGCTGAGGAATACATATTCAAGCCTCTCGGCATGAAGAATACTCATTTTCACGACAATCACACCATGATTGTGAAAAACAGGGCCTCGGGCTATGCTCCTCTAAGAGACGGAGGATTCAGGATTAGCATGACGACTCTGGGCATGATCGGAGATGGAGGCGTCTTCACCTGTGTAGATGATCTCCTCTTGTGGGATCAAAATTTCTATAACAATCAATTGGGAAAAGGAGGACAGGAGTTGATCGATAGGATCCTTACTCCTGGAAAGTTAAACAATGGGGAGAAACTTGACTACGCTTTCGGTCTGGGTATTGGAGACTATAAGGGTTTGAGGATGATCAGCCATGGTGGAGCGTTTGTGGGTTTTCGGGCGGATATGATTCGTTTTCCCGAACAAAAGTTTTCTGTGATCTGCCTGGCCAACTTGAGCCGAATCAACCCGAGCCAGCTCGCCAGAAAAGTGGCGGATGTATATCTGGCTGACCAATTTAAAGAAGATAAGACAGAAATAAAACCTCCCACCAAACCTCGTTTCATAAGGCTTTCTGAGGCCGAGCTCAAAGAAAAAACCGGTGCTTTTCGAAATCCACAAACAGGCAGTATTTGGAAGATTTCACTGAAAAAAGGGCAGCTGGAAGTGTATACATTTTCGTATCGTTTTTCCATTTCACCCGTGAGTCAAAGGAAATTTCTTTCAATCGATGAGCGCATGAAACTAGAAATTGAATTCGACAAAAAAACCAGGAAAAAGCCGATGATCATTCGAGTCAAGAGAGAAGGGAGGGATCCTTACATGATGGAGCCCGTCGTTCTCGTTTCTCCAACGGCAGAGGAATTGGAGGAGCTTGTCGGGGAGTATACCAGTGATGAGCTTCAGGTTGCTTATAGACTCAAGCTAAAAGGCGAGAAGCTCTTTCTTGTTCATGAGAATCCGTATAAAGACTATCCAGACAGTCCTTTGGAGCCAACGCTGAGAGATAATTTCATGATCTCCGGTATGCAGATACAATTTTTCCGTAATGAGGAGAATGAAGTGGAATCATTCACTGTGAATGCCGGCCGAGTCAAGAACATTCGCTTTGTTAGACAAAATAAATAAGTGGGATGATTCTTCCAGTGAGTTAGCTGTTTGAATTCTTCTTGATGTATCGGGCAATATCTTCGTGGGTGGCAAACCAGACTTTCTTGAATGTGCGCATGTGCTGGATGAGTTTTTCGAGCATCACTTTTCTACCACGGCTGGCCGACAGCGCTCAGGTAAACGACGCTCTCCTCTTCGCCGTCAATACCGATCAGTGAGTTCACTTCTTCGTCGTAAAGGGCTCCGATCTGGCACGTTCCCAGCTCAAAGGAAACCGCGGCCAGAGCGAGATTTTGGGCGATATGGCCGGCATCGAGATAGATGTAGCGATAGGCCCTCTGCTCGTATTTCCACTTTGAACGCTGAAACACAGCGGTCCAGATGAACATGACGCTGGCTGAGTAGGCCATGTCCTGGTCGAGTGCAGCTTGAGCAACCGCTTCTCGAAAATCACCTTTTTTTAGCTGCTCGAGCTCATGATTCTGCACTCCGTAATGGTAAATCCCGGATTCGATTTCTTCGACATTGTGGATGACAAGATAGGTCTCGACAGGATAAAGGGCTCCTGCGGATGGAGCGGCCCGAAATTCGAATCCCATGGATTCATGCGTGATGCCCTGGGTTGCCCAGAGGAGTTGGGAAAAAATGTCTTTTTTCAAGGGCTGATTCTTGAAGTTCCGGATGCTGTGGCGAAGGTTTATCGCTTCCCAGAGAGGCATCCCCCCATTTTTTTGAGGGACTCCCAGTTTATACTTTGGCGCTTCAGGATAGTGTTTATACGTCTCGGGCTTGGCATGCCAGAGAAGAGGGCCACCCCCGATTTTTCCTCTGATGTATTGTGTTTCTTTCTGGAAAAAGTCACCAGCACCTTTTTTCATGAAATACCCCTCCTCAGAAGTCTAATTCATAAGGCGAAACCGAAGATAAGATAGAGAAGAACAGCGAAGCCTGCCGCTGTAAACGCATAGGGAAGCTGGGTTCTCACATGATCGATATGGTCAGTGGCTGCCGCCATGGAAGAGATGATGGTCGTATCGGATATCGGCGAGCAGTGATCTCCGAACACTCCGCCACCAAGAACAGCGGCTATGATTAAACCCGGATGAAGCCCGATAATATTGATCATGGGAACAGCGATGGGAATCATGATGGCAAAAGTCCCCCAGGAGGTCCCGGTGGAGAAAGCGATGAAGCAGGAGATGATGAACACAACAACAGGTATGAGCCCAGGATTGAGAGTGGATTTGGCGGCTTGAGCAACAAATGGTCCAGTGCCCAGAGCATCGCAGGTATCGCCGATGGAAAAAGCCAGCATCATCAAGATGGCCACAGGAATGAGCCCTCCGACTCCCTTCATGAAGACATCTGTGATTTCTTTGACTTTCATTATTTTCTGGACCCGGTAGGCAATAGCGCCTGCGACAAGTCCCAAGATGACAGCCCAGAGAACAGAGACCGAACCGGAACCTTTCATCAAATTTCCTTTTCCTGTGATGAGTAGAACGATGGGCATAGTGACCACCATGGTCACAACCGGGAGGATCATGTTTATCGCCCGGGGGGGAACCCCTTTCTTGGCCTCCATGGATACGACTTCAGTCGAAACTAAAGGTTCAGCTCCATCCCGAAGGAGCTTATTTTCGACTCTGACTCTATGTTCCGCTTTCTTCATGGGCCCGAAGTCCTTTTCTCTGAGGACAACTGTGAGAACAAGGAGCAGAGCGAAGACAGCATAAAAATTAAAAGGAATAGATGCCAGGAGGTATTTAACGGGCTGTTCGACATTTTGTTTGCCGAGCAGTCCGATAACGAAAGCCCCCCACGCATTGAGGGGGATAAGGATACACTTTGGCGCAGATGTCGAGTCGAGGATGTAGCTGAGCTTTTCACGGGATATTTTGAGCTTATCGAAAATGGGCCTGGCGACGGCTCCAGAGACAAGCACGCAAATGCTGGATTCTATAAAAATAATAAATCCCAGGAACCAGGCCAGCAGACCTCCCCTTTTTCTTGTCCGGACCAATCCTTTACCGCTGACCCAGTTGACAAAGCCGTTCATTCCTCCCGAGTACTGCGTAAAAGTAATTATCGCTCCTATCATGGCGCTGAAAAGGATGACCCGCGTGTTGTCCGCGTCCTTGAACACGTCGATGAGAGAATTAACTGTCTGAATGAGGCCCTGGATTGGATTCCAGGAATGGATGATGGTCCATCCCAACCATATGCCAAGAAGAAGAGAGATATAAACATGTTTTGTCCGGATAGCGAGAATGATTGCGAAAAGGGGAGGAAGAATGGAAAGCCAGCCGAAAGTCTCCATCTTAGGTGCTTTTTTCAAGAGAGATATAACACTGGAAGGGCGATATGTCAATGGAATTGAGCCGGGTAAGCGGATAATCATGAAAGATGGATGGGGATTGAGGCGTTGTAAGCAGTATAAGTCAACTTATTTTAAGGGGTGTTGAACATCAAGGCGTTTTCTTGAAAGGAAAATTTTTTCTTGAAAGATGAAGAATAGATACTGTATAAAGAATACGTGAGGGGAAAGACTCATTTTGCATTACATCTTGATTCATTTTTGATAAAATATATATAATTACTATAAATGAAAAGGATGGAATAACGCACAAGTCAGATGATTGATTCAATATCCGGTCTATTGAGAGGTGTGATTAATTTTCTGGGTGGTCTAAATATTCTTGATTTTATTTTCCTGGGTCTGTTCTTAATTATTTATGTCTGGATGCTTTTCACTCACAAAAAAGTCAAAAGAGTCATCAGTGATCCTTTAAAAAAGTATGATAAAGATATCAAGAAGAAACAGGACGAATTGGACCGGGAGAAAGAGGCTATAAGGGCCTTTGCCAATAAGGAAATCAAGAAAGTGGAAAAATTCCGAGCTGAACAAGAAGAACAGCTCAAGAAAAAGATCGAGGCAATGGAGGAGATGAAGATTGAAAAAGAGGCGGAGGCCGAACTGGAGGCTGAAGCAAAAGCCAGGGCTCGAATAGAGAAAAAAATAGAGGCAGAGAAGGCGGTGAAGGTTGAAGAGGTTGAGGAAGAATTCAGAGCTGAAAAGGAGGTCCTGGTAGAGCCAAAAGTGCAGGTGGAGGAGGTCCAAGAAGTTGTGAAAGAAATTCCGACAGAGGAAGATATTCAGGCTGAACCGGCATTGGAACCGGAATTAGAGGCTCCGATCGAGAAAGAAATTCAAGCAGAAAAAGAAGAGCCAGAAGAAGAACCCAAAAAAGTGCCGAAAAAATCGGCAAAAAAAGAAAAGCCATCAAAACTCACAAGCGAACAGTATTTTATTTTGTCTGCTATCGCTGATGAACCCGATAAGACATACCAGGAAGATGCGATGCACAAGATCTTCAAGATGGCATTCTCAGATAGAGAAAAAGAAGACTTTGATCAAGATATCAAGAAACTTGAAAAACTAAACTATATTGTACTTGAGAAGCCCTCCGGTTACAAAGTCTGGTTAAAGATCACGGATAAAGGACTTAATCATTACAGGAATACCGATAGAAAGTAAGCTCTAAGGCAAAAGTCCCTTCCATTCAAATATTCTTGATTCCCTAGAGATATTGTGACGTGAGCCCATCTTGCTCCTAGCGCTTTGTGTTCAATTGGATGGGATTCAATCCAATAGACCCCCTTTTTTCGCTCAAGCAGTTGCCAAATGTGAAAATCTTATTTATTGAGCAAGATATTTTTTCAGGTAGAGACCGGTGTGTGATTTTTTGGATTTGACGATTTCTTCAGGAGGTCCTTGAGCGATTATTCGACCCCCTCTCTCTCCCCCTTCAGGCCCTAAATCGATAATATGATCGGCGCATTTGATCATATCCAGGTTGTGTTCGATGACCACAACAGTGTGTCCCTCATTCACCAGCTTTTGAAAAGAGTTGAGGAGTACAGACACGTCGTCCGGATGAAGACCGATAGTGGGCTCGTCGAAAAGATAGAGAATTCTCTTATCCCTTTGGTGGATAAGATGATGGGCGAGTTTGATCCTTTGTAGTTCTCCTCCGGATAGGGTTGTGGTGGGCTGCCCCAATTTCAGGTATCCTAATCCCACTTCTGCGAGCGGAGTCAATTTTCTCCTGATTTTCGGGTGCTCTGAGAAAAACTCGTAGGCCTCAGAGACGCTCATTTGCAGAACTTGATCGATTGTTTTACCATTGTATTTGATCTCGAGGATTTCGCTTTTGAACCTTTTTCCTTTGCAGGCTTCACAGGTGAGCACCACATCCGAGAGAAACTGCATTTCGATGATGAGCTGGCCTGCTCCTTTGCAGTCTTCACATCTTCCTCCGGGAGTGTTGAAGGAGAAGAATCCGGGCTTCATTCCCAGAGCTTTTGCCTCTCGTGTCTGACTGAAAACCGCTCTGATTTCATCCATGGCTTTGGTGTAAGTGGCTGGGATGGAACGGGGCGATATGCTGATGGGGGACTGGTCGACCATGATGATTTTATCGATCTGTCCTTTTCCTTTTATTTCTCGAAATCCATCCCTGGCTTCTCCTCGCCATCCCTGGTAGAGAACATCATAGAGCAGAGTGCTTTTCCCTGAGCCAGAAACGCCTGTGGTGCAGGTGAAGATGTTCAAGGGGATTTTTACATCCAGATGTTTGAGGTTGTGCTTATGCGCATCTTTGATCTCGATAAAATCGGCAGAAAACCTGCGTGTTTCTGGTATTCTTATCCTTTTTTCGCTCCTCAAGTATTGGGCAGTCAGAGATTCATGGCTTCTGAGAAATTGATCTATGGGCCCATCAAATATTATTTTTCCTCCAGCCTCCCCAGCCCGCGGCCCTAGGTCGATCATATATTCAGCAGATTTTATGATTTCAGGGTCGTGCTCGACTACCATAACAGTGTTCCCGATATCCTTCAGAGATTTAAGGATTTCCACGAGACGACGATTATCCCGTGCATGGAGGCCGATACTCGGCTCATCCAGGACAAATAGAGTGCCAACGAGTGACGCGCTCAAGGCGGCAGCCAGGTTAATCCTCTGGGCTTCGCCTCCGCTTAAGGTGAACGTCATTCGGTCCAGAGTGATATAGTCCAGGCCAACTTCGAGCAAGAATTTCAATCTGTTCTGGATTTCATCGATGAGTTTTTCTGCGACCTGTTTTTGAAAAGGAGTGAGCTTGAGCGTATTGAAAAAGCCAAAAGCTTTCTGAACCGTCATTTGGGTGACCTGGCCGATTGAAAGGCCCTCGACTTTGACATTCAGGGCTTGAGGATTAAGGCGCATTTGCTGGCAATCAGGGCAAGGGATGTATTTCCGGTACCGGCTCAGGAAAACTCTCACCTGGATTTTGTATTTTTTTCTCTGGAGTCTCTTGAAGAAGCCATTGACTCCTCTGTAGCGGCCTTCTCCTTCAAAAACAAACTTTTTCCATTCGTCTTTCATATCTTTGAAGGGAATATCTGTGGGTATTCCCCGACTCTGTGCTTCGATGATCAACTTCCTCATCAGCCGGCGCGAGACTGGCTTTGTCCAGGGCACGACGGCACCTTCTTCAAGAGATTTGTTTTTGTCAGGAATGATTTTATCCTCGTCCAAAACGGCTAAGTCGCCGAATCCGAGACAAACAGGACATGCGCCCTGGGGGCTGTTGAAGGAAAAAAGGTTGGGGAAAGGCTCCTCATAAAGGATTTCACAAGCCTTGCATTCGAGTCTGTCAGAGAAGACAAATTCCTTGTTTGTTTCTGTTCGGACCCTGATTTTTCCGTTTCCTTCTCGCAAGCCAATTTCGAGGGAATCCACCAGCCGTTCTCTATCCTCCTTGTTTAAAGTCATCTTATCGACAAAAACATCGATTTTTTCTGTCTTTTCGAGCTTTACTTCGTCGATGTGGCGAACTTTATCTTCTTGGATTACCCTGAAGAAACCGCCTTTTCTGAGGGAGCCCAGGCCTTTTTCCAAAGGCCAGGAGAAGGAGATTTGAATTTTTGTCTGAGGAGGGAGCTTGTAGAGTCTGTCGACGATGGCATCAATCGTATCTTTTTTCACAGGTTTACCGCACTCGAGGCAGTGAATCGTGCCGATCCGGGCAAAAAGGACTCTTAAAAAATCATAGACCTCGGTGACTGTGGCCACAGTCGAGCGCGGATTTTTAGTCACGGCTTTTTGCTGGATGGCAATCGCAGGGGTAATGCCTTCGATGAGGTCGGCATCAGGCTTTTCCATTCTCTCAAGGAATTGGCGGGCATAGGAAGAGAGGGATTCGAGGTAGCGGCGCTGTCCCTCCGCGTAGAGGGTGTCGAACGCCAGGGAGGATTTACCCGAGCCGCTAACGCCTGTTACGATGATGAGTTTATTCAGAGGAATATCGAGGTTGATGTTTTTCAGGTTGTGGACTCTGACTCCTCTGAGAATGATTGTGTTGTCCATAAAGAAAATATTTCACTCGGTTTCAGTTTTTATGTGTGTCGTCGTGCTTCTGATATCGAGTTTATTATTATAAGCTTAATGCCTGGAGTAGAAAAGTGATTTTCTTAAACCGGACAGATACTGCGTTGTAATCCGCGCAGATGATTCATACTAGATAAAGGGGACAGGCCCCTTTTTTAAGAAGAAGGCCTGGCTCTATTCTTTTTTTGTATGAGGAATAAAAGGGACAATCCTTGAAAAAAGGGGCCTGTCCCC